>NZ_JACJED010000002.1:0-315461 GCF_014163885.1 Pseudoalteromonas sp. SR43-2
ATAATACTTAATCATTTTGCGGGGCTAAACGTGTCGCTACCTGTGTTAAAAAATTCTCATTTACGACTGCATGGATGCAGAAGGTAGAGCAATGCAGGAGCAATTGCCGAGAACAACTAAATAGCGAATTTTTTGCCTAGCTATCAACACGTTTTTCCAGCCTCAAAATAGATCACTTAATTAAGCGAATTGGTATTAGTCTTTATTATATCCCTCAATAAATAGCATTAACGTGCTTAACCATATAAAATTCGCGGCAATTAAATATGAGCGAAGCGACATTGTAATGAGTAGAAAGATTGAACTATTAGCCCCAGGCGGTGATGTTAACGCGGTAAAAGCCGCCATTGTAGCCGGTGCTAATGCGGTTTATTGTGGATTAGATACCTTTAATGCACGTAACCGAGCGTCTAATCTTTCGTTTGATGAGCTTAACGGCGCACTTCGCCTAGCCCATGAATACGGCTGTGAAATATTTTTAACGCTAAATGTAGTGATATTAGAGCACGAAATGGGCGCGCTATTTAAGCTACTTAACCAACTCGTAAATACCACGCTCGATGGCATTATTGTGCAAGATTTAGGGTTGTTCAACATTGTTAAAAAGCACTTTCCTACTTTGCATATTCACGCATCAACTCAGTTAACTACGCATAACGAATCACAGGTTGAGTTTTTAGCGCGCATTGGCGCTACACGTGTAAATTTATCGCGCGAGCTTAACTTAACTGAAATTAAAATACTGACCGATGTAGCGCACAAATGCGATGTATTAACCGAGGTGTTTGTACATGGTGCATTGTGTATTGCGTTTTCGGGGCAATGTTATTCAAGCTCAGTAAGTGTGGGTAACTCAGGTAACCGTGGTCGTTGCTCACAAGCATGTCGTGATGAATACGAGCCAACGGCTATGGGTAACAAACATCCGTTAAACTTAAAAGATAATTCAGCCTATTTTGATTTACCGGAGTTGATAGCCGCGGGTGTTGACTCGTTAAAAGTAGAAGGCCGCATTAAAGGTGCTAACTACGTTCATACCGTTATTGATAGCTGGCGCAAACAAATAGATACCTTTGTACAAACAGGTAATTTAATTGAAGACGATTCAAGCTTATATAAAGTATTTAACCGTAATTTCACTAATAAGTTTTTGCAAGGTGACATGACAAAAAACATGTTTACCGACAACCCGCGCGACCATAGCTTTGATCACGCTAACGAAAAGAATAACGCAATTTCGGTTGTGCAAATTTACGATGCACAACAAGAGCTCGCCGCAGAAAAAAATGACATTGATACGTTAGTTAAAAAGAAGATTGAGTTTTTAGATATTTCAAAACGAGAACTACGCTTTGAGTTTAGCGGCCAATTAAACCAGCCATTTACAGTCACACTGACAATAAACGATAAACACGACAACACCCAAGCAGAGCAAAGCGCCCTTCAACCTCTACGCTTTGAAGTTCAATCGCAAATGCCTATGCAAACCGCCGATAAATCGGTTGTTGATATTGCAGCTATTGATAAACGCTTTAAAACCTTTAGTAATGCCAATTTTGAAATTAAAAATATGGATTACTCAAACTTAGGCGACAACTTGAGCATTCCGTTTAAAGAGCTTGCCCGTATTAAGAAGCAAGTCGCGTTTTTATTAAACGAAGGCAAAGACGTCCTCGCCCCTGTTGAACTGCCAAAACTAGTAAACCACCCTAAAGCCGATAACAAAACAACACTCTCTATTTTAATATCGGACATAAAAGACGTTCATCTATGTGATTTAACAGGTGGCGATGTTTACTTTAAATTACCAGAGAGCTTTAGAACCGATAACGATAAATACATTAATGTATTTTTAGAGCACCCACAGTTAATTCCGTGGTTTCCGGCGGTGTTAATTGGTAAAGATTTTGAAGAAGCGGTACGTTTGCTCGAGGTTGTAAAACCTAAGCTTATTATTAGTAACAACACAGGCGTTGCATTTAAAGCAGTACAAATGGGTATTGACTGGATTGCAGGCCCGTTGTTAAACACCACAAACTCTTATGCGTTACTAACACTACAAGAAGATTTAAACGCAAAAGGCGCGTTTATTTCAAACGAAATAAACAAACCACAAATGCGTAATATTAAACGCCCTAACAATTTTAAAATGATGTACAGTATTTATCATCCAATACTAATGATGACCAGCCGACAGTGTTTTTTCCAGCAAACAGTAGGATGTAAAAAACCACGCATTGACGCAAGCTGTATGCTGAGCTGTAAAAAAGAAACCACCGTTACCAATGTTAAAGGTATTAGCTTTGCTATTGATAAACAAAAAGGCGGCTACCCAAGTATTTATAACCATGAGCAATTTTTAAACATGGATATTGTGAGTGACTTTGCCGACAAATTTGACGAGTTTATGGTTGATTTAACCGACATTGGTTCAGGCGATAAAGAAAAACTGGATAAAGCCGTGTTACTTGCGCATTTTCAAGATTTAATTAACGGGCAAACACAAGCGGTTGAACACTTAAATAGCTTGGTTAAAGTACAAACCCGCCAGCAGTATGTTGAAGGCCTAAACAGCTAAGGTAACTAACATGACATTGCCATTATTATATTCATTACAACACTGCCCATACGCAATGCGTGCACGAATGGGTATTTTAATGGCAGAGCAACAAGTACTACTACGCGCTATAAAAACTAAAAATAAACCGCCGCATCTGTTGCAAATATCGCCTAAAGGCACTGTGCCTGTTTTATTACTGCCTAATAACCAAGTTATAGATGAAAGCCTAGATATTATGCTGTGGGCTTTAAAGCAAAACGATTCGCATAATTTACTGCATACTCAAGACCCATTAGCACTTGAGCGCATGCTTGAGTTAATTAAGCTAAACGATACGCAATTTAAACCCGTGCTCGAAAAGTACAAATTTTATGCTCGTACAAAAGACATGGCACAAATTTATTACCAAAAAGCCTGCGAAGAATTTATTAAGCAATTTGAAGCAAAACTAACCACGCATAAATACTTAATGGGCGATGAAAAAAGTCTAGCCGATTATGCCCTGCTGCCATTTATTAGACAGTTTGCCCGTGTAGATAAACATTGGTACTTACAAAGTGAATATACGCATGTTCGTGCATGGTTAAACGAGTTTTTACACGCCCCTATTTTCACCAAAGTCATGGCCAAATTTGATTTGTATATGGACTGCGGCGAAGAGTTTTTATACGGCGTTAAAAAGTCTTAAATTAGCCTTTGTTTTATAAGGAATTACATTACTTTAACTAGCTGTAAATCTTAGCATTGAATTATTCTCATCATCGGATTTAAGCCCTATATTTACGCTATACTGCCCTCCCCATTATTAACAAACGCTATGCATTATGAACTACTCAAACTTTGGCACTAAATTTACACAACCCAACGGCATTACCCAATTAATGGAAGACTTAGGCGGGGCTAAAAACAGTAACAATCCTAATATTGTTATGCTGGGTGGCGGTAATCCCGCATTAGTACCACAAGTAAATGAGGTTTTTTTAAGTGAATTACAAAAACTTGTTGCCAGCAATAAAGTATCGCAGGTGTTTGGCCTTTACGATGGCCCAACCGGTAACGACGAGTTTAGAGCCGCATTAGCTGGCCAGCTAAGTAAAGAGTACGCATGGGATATTAGCGCCGATAACGTAGCACTTGGCAATGGCAGCCAAGCTAACTTTTTTGTGCTGTTTAATATGTTGGCAGGCGAAATGCCGGATGGCAGCCATAAAAAGATTTTATTTCCCCTTGCGCCAGAATACATAGGTTATGCCGATCAAGGTTTATCGGCTGATATGTTTGTTGCCATAAAGCCTGATATCGAAATTTTGAATACAGGCAGCACATCAAAACAGTTTAAATACGTCATTGATTTTAAAGCAGTTGAAAAAACACTAGCAAACGACAGCAGTATAAGCGCGCTGTGCGTCTCACGCCCTACTAACCCAACAGGTAATGTAATTACTGATGATGAAGTAAAACACCTTGATTTGCTCGCTAAGCAATATGGCATTCCACTCATTATTGATAACGCATATGGCGATCCGTTCCCAGGTTGTATTTACACCGATGCAAACCTAACGTGGAACTCAAATATTATTTTATGTATGTCACTTTCAAAACTGGGCCTACCGGGTTTACGCAGCGGTATTGTGGTTGCCAATAATGAGATTATTAAAGCAATTGGCCGCGTAAACGGCAGCATGGTTTTATCGCCAAATAGTATTGGCCCAAGCTTAGTAACACGCTTAATTAACGACAACGAACTACTGCCACTGTGCCGCAACGTTGTACTGCCTTTTTATCGTAATAAAGCACAAATCGCGATTGAGTTGTTTGACGAAGTATTTGCCGAACTGCCTGTTTATTTGCACAAAGTTGAAGGTGCATTTTTTATGTGGCTGTGGTTTAAAGATGCAAAAATAACAAGCGAGGTATTGTATCAACAACTTAAAGAGCAAGACGTGTATGTGATCCCAGGTCATAACTTTTTTATCGGCATTGACGATGATTGGGCGCACAAGCACGAGTGTATTCGTATTAACTATGCTACCGATGCAGATACCCTAAAAAAAGGCTTAGAAGCGATTAAAAGCCTAATAAAGTAAATATACTGATGCCGATATAAATATCGGCATCAGTATATTTAATTCGCTTATACATTCGTTTAAAATTTACGCAAACACATTCTATCCCCTTTAAATTTATATATAAATTGGTATCCTACGCGCCCTTTTTTAACATATGCTTATAAAAAAGAACTCGTCAAGGAGCGACTACTGCTGCAAGGCACTTACTGTAAGTGACAGCTTTAACACAACAGGCATCGCGTATAATTATTGATTTTAAACGTAAGATGTAACTTTAAATAGCGACATGCATTAGCACTATTAAGGTCAATTATGCGATTAGGACCAGGACTACTCGTCACTGCAGCCTTCATTGGGCCAGGGACCATTACTACCGCAAGCGTGGCAGGTGCAAACTTTGGTTTTGCACTTATATGGACATTACTGTTTTCAGTAGTTGCCACTATATTATTACAATCTATGGCGGCGCGACTTGGCGTTGCTACCGGGCAAGATTTAGCCCAAGCGCTCAGAGCACATATTCAAACGCCCTTATTCAAATCTTTAGCTATATTTTTAGTCATTAGCGCGATTGGTGTGGGCAGTGCAGCTTATGAAGCGGGTAACTTAAGTGGCGCTAGCATGGGATTAATTGAAATATTCCCTCAAGTTAGCTCCCAACTATGGACACCACTTATTGCTTTTTTTAGTGCAGCTTTACTGTATAGCGGCAAACATAAAGTGGTTGAAAACGCGCTAATTTTACTCGTTATTTTAATGAGCTTAGTGTTTATCTCAACACTTGTAATGGCAGCGCCTTCACTGGGTGATGTATTTGCTGGTTTTATTCCTAGTATGCCTGAAGGCTCTATTACAACCATACTAGCTTTAGTTGGCACTACCATTGTGCCGTATAACTTATTTTTGCACTCCGGAGTACTCGCTGCTAGACACGACAGTAACAGCGACATGCAAAAAATGATTAAACAAACAAATGTTGATACAGGCCTATCAATCACTTTGGGCGGTGTGATCACTTTAGCTATTTTATCTACAGCTTCAGTTGCATTTTATGGCACCGATGCGGGGAAAATTAGTGCGGCTAACATGGCTGTGCAGCTAGAGCCATTGCTTGGCGATGCCGCTCATTACTTTTTTGCTATTGGCTTATTTGCTGCAGGTTTAACAAGTGCTATTACAGCGCCGCTTGCCGGTGCTTACGCCGTGTGTGGCATGTTAGGCTGGTCTAACGATATGAGTAACACGCGCTTTAAAGGCGTCGCTATTGTTATTTTATTGTTTGGTGCTGCTGTGGCGTCACTCGGTTTAGACCCTGTCGCGGTAATTATATTCGCGCAAGCGGCTAACGGGTTATTACTCCCTATTGTTAGCACCTACCTTGTATGGCTGGTTAATCAAAAAGGGGTTATGGGAAACTACACTAACTCTTTGGTATTAAACCTGGTTACCCTACCCGTTTTAATCCTAATATTTGGTCTAAGTAGCTACAAACTAATTAGTTTAATTTTTTAATTTAACTCTAAAAACCATATTTAAAGGCCGCTGTTTACAATAAACAGCGGCCTTTATTAATCACCAAATAACGTATAAGCCGTACTTATATTCACACATCTAACAAGCTTTTTGGTTTTTAGTTGCTCTAAATAATTGCGAAAACGCAAAACCACCTACCGCGCCTGCAAGCAGTTGAGCATAAAAACCCCAGCCTCTTGCGCCCGCTATAATATGAATATTCATAATTGATTCAATGGCAATTAACACAATAGTAAATGCCAAAATGCCAGCAATAACAAATAGCTGAGTACTGTATTTTTGAACCTTTTTATTAAGCTTTGCGGTAACAAAAAAAGCGATGGCAAGTGCTAGGGCAATAATAGCGCCGTAGGTAGGTAATAGGCCTAACCAATCATCAAGCGTTAAACTAGCACGATCACTAAAGCCCACAACTACACCTACATTAACTAATTGATTGACAACGTATTGGCTATGAAACAAGCTAGCAAGTGTGAATGTAAGTAACCAAGAAACTAAAAATGAAGGCAATATACGTGTTAAAAACGACATGGTTATCTCAACTTAAAATAAAGCTTTTTTCTTATACTAGCCATGCTAGCAAAGGCTTGCCCCGTAAACAATGTATCTCTTTTTTTACTTTGCTTTCGCTTTTTTCGCTTTCTGTTAATGCAGATGTTGCGCTCCCAAAGGAGCAGTACAGTACAAAAACACTGGCTACACAATTACAGTCTCCGTGGAGCATGGTTGAACTACCAAACGGCACATGGTTAATTACAGAGCGTGATGGTCATGTAGTTATAGTTAAAAACAACGCGCAATCAAGAGTAAAATTAAACCTTGAGGGCTTATACGTTGCGGGCCAAGGTGGTTTACTCGACATTGTATTATCACCAGATTTTAACGACTCCAAAGAAGTTATTTTTACCTATGCCCAAGGTGATGCAAGCGCAAACAGGCTGGTTGTTGCCAAAGCCACGTTTAATGGCACTGACTTTTCAAAGCCTAACGTTATTTATAAAGTAGCGACTGATAAAAACACACCACAACATTACGCTGGTCGAGCTCTTATCCTACCCGACAATACGTTATTAGTTTCAACGGGCGATGGGTTTGACTTTAGAGAGCAAGCACAAATTATCACCAGCCAACTTGGTAAAATATTACGTATAAACCTAGATGGCACCATTCCAACAGACAACCCATTTATTAATCACAAAAACCTAAATGCACATGCTGTTTACTCCTTTGGTCATCGTAACCCTCAAGGCTTAGTTTATGATTACGATACGCAGCAAATTGTTAGCCACGAGCACGGCCCTGCAGGCGGTGACGAGCTAAATTACTTAACCGCTAGCACTAATTACGGCTGGCCGGTAATCACCTATGGCAAAGATTACTCACAAGCGGGTATTTCACCCTTTACCGAATATAAAGGCATGCAAAAACCAAGTGTTAATTGGACGCCATCAATAGCGCCATCAGGCATGGCGTATTACGGCTCTAAACATGCAGCTTTTCCCTCGTTACAGCAACATGTGCTTATCACTACCCTTGTTGATAAAAAACTCTACAGCGTAAATCTGGCAAGTGGTCAATTTACGCAGTCTCACGTATTTCCAGAAGCCGCAGGCAGGTTAAGAGATGTGTTTATAACTGATAAGGGTAACGTCGCGGTATTAATGGATGGAAAAAATGCAGAGCTGATGTTAGTGAAGCCAAATTAGTTCACAAAGAGAGTTAAGGCGCTTCGCTTTTAGAGGATAATAGCGGCTTTAGGGAACCGCTTTAATCACTCACAATCAGACAATGGCTCACTAATTGTGAGTGTATGAGTTCCAAAATTTAATATAGCTTGGTATTTTCTAAAAAATGGAGAGCCTAATAATCCATATATTGTATTGCCACCACCAGCAGCCTGTACATGGTCTCGGTTTAGTGATAAAAACTGTGTACTTTCATAAAACTGGCATGCCAATTCAAATTTTAAAACGTCTAGTGAAAGCTAGGAAGTCCAACGAAAGCTGGTAGTGATCATAAATTCAATGGTGCGATATAGTGTCATGTGGGATCCTAAAATCGTTTGAAATTAGGAATTGACACCATAGTCACTTGTTATGTGTATATTGCACTCAAGGCCAAGTTCTACAACTTAAAGAGTTACCACCTTTATCAAAACCCCAAGCAATTATGATTTCCGTTTTAGGATCAACACCGTAATAAATAAGACATTTACCGACAAAGTCTTTAATACTGTAATTCGGTAATACTTCTTGCCTGCTAAAATGGTATCTCAAAAAACCAGTATCTAATGTTGTAATATTGGTTAACCCTTCGCCTGCGATTAAATAATCCGATCTTATCAACTCACCAGCATCGGGTGATTTAGAAAGCTTTTGATTATTTATATTCTCACCAATATTCATATTCAGATATCTCTGATAGTCCTTATGACCGACAGTGCAACCCGAAAGGAAAAATAAAAGGAAAATACTAGCAATTATTTTCTTAAATTGTTCAAAAACTGGAATATTGCACCATATAGATTTATACACATTACGCCCGCCTAAGCGGCAATTTAATAATGGGCTAAAATATTGAGCGCAGCGACAATAGCCCATTGTTAATTGTCCGAGCGAACTTAAGAGCGAATTGAGGCGCTTGTTATGTGTATTTTAAACTGAACCAAATATTTCTAGTTTATTGGTATCAAGATCAAAAATTGATAAAACCTCAGATTTAACTGAATAAATAAGTTTGCCCCTCTCTTTGAGCACGACTTTACCCAGTAACTGATTGAACAACCACTCCCTAGGCATAGATTCAGCAATAATTGAGGAATGAACCAATGCGTCACATTTATAAAGTTTTTGAACTAGTTGGAAAGTATTCAATTTATGATGACACTCAATTATGCAAGTGACTCCTTTTCGCTTCCAAGTTTTTTCAATATGAACCCATTCGTTTTTGAAGCCAGTGGATTTAAACTGTTCTATGGCATCAAACACTTCTGGTTTCGGCAACTCAGCATATTTTTCAGCAACCTCAAAACCATGTTTTAGAATTTTCTCGAAAGCTAAATACTTTTCATCATCTGAGTGAATGAAACACCCTAAATCTTGTGAGATATTAACATGGGCAATTGCAGGATCTTTTCCCAGGCTAAACTCAGTTTCTACTGGTAACTTAGAGCAACTTATAACTAGTCTTGAAAATTTGCTACGAAAGTTAAGTGGGTATAAAAGCCTTTCAATGAAATGAACCATAGATCTAGAATTCACAATCACAGTTTTTTGTTCTTCTTCGGTGTACGTGCTATCTAATACTAATTGAATATCCCAAAATCGAGTCATACTCACAACTTTCCCAATACACATAACAACTTTGCATCCGACATTTGTCGCTTTATAAACCGACAAATGTCCAAATATTACAAAGATTCTAATTTAACCAGCTAATAAAGACTTGTAAACAACTAGTTAGCCGATATTTAAATTTCCTTGATGTAGAAATACCCCAAAATGGTAGAGATCAGTAATATCGGACAAACAGGTAATGAGCTATAAAAATAGGTGTGAGCGATATTATTAAAAAGATAATTTTAATTTTTCTCTAAGCTTTTGCCTTTAACCTAAAACAAAAAAGCCGCTGTTTATTACAAACAGCGGCTTTCGTATTAAGATTTACAAGCTTAAAACTTGCTTAACTTAAACTTGATTTTTATTGTTTACCAATCACTTCAAGTCCACCCATGTATGGGCGTAATACTTCTGGCACAACTACTGAACCATCGGCTTGTTGGTAGTTTTCTAGGATGGCTACTAGTGTACGTCCAACGGCTAAGCCTGAACCATTTAATGTATGTAGTAACTCTGGCTTTTTAACACCTTCACGGCGAAAACGTGCTTGCATTCTACGCGCCTGAAAGTCAGCCATGTTTGAACATGATGAAATTTCGCGGTACGTGTCTTGCGCAGGTAACCATACTTCTAAATCGTATGTTTTAGCTGAACCAAAGCCCATGTCGCCCATACATAAAATTACTTTACGGTATGGAAGTTCAAGCGCTTGTAGTATTTGCTCTGCGTGACCTGTTAACTCTTCAAGCGTTGCCATTGAGTCTTCTGGTTTTACAAGCTGTACAAGTTCAACTTTATCAAACTGGTGCTGACGAATTAAGCCACGTGTATCGCGACCATAGCTGCCTGCTTCACTTCTAAAACACGGAGTGTGAGCAACTAAGCGAATTGGTAAATCGCTTTCGTCGTAAATTTCGTCACGGGCGCTGTTTGTAAGTGGTACTTCAGCTGTAGGAATTAAGCTAAAGCCGGCTTGTTGTTCGCCGTCGTCATTTACAAGGCCTAATGTGTGGAATAAATCGCCTGCAAATTTAGGTAATTGGCTGGTGCCGTATAGGCTTGCGCTATTTACTAGGTACGGTACATACATTTCTGTGTAGCCGTTTTTATCAGCGTGTGTATCTAGCATAAATTGCGTTAGTGCACGGTGCATACGCGCAACTTGGCCGCGCATTACGGTAAAGCGTGCACCACTAATTTTAACGCCCATTTCAAAGTCTAAACCGTTTAGGTCTTGGCCTACATCTACGTGGTCTTTAACTTCAAAATCAAACTTTTTAGGTGTGCCCCACGTTAAAATTTCAACGTTGTCGTCTTCGTCTTTACCTTCAGGAACTGACTCGTCTGGCAAGTTTGGAATTGCTAACGCAATGTCGTTAATTGCGGCTAATACTTCATCTTGCTCAGTTTTAGCGGCGTCTAGCTCACTGCCTAAGTTAGCCACTGCATCAAGTAATGGCTGTGCGTCTTCGCCTTTAGCTTTGGCTTGACCAATTGCTTTTGCGCTTGCATTACGTTGACTTTGAAGTTCTTGCGTTTTTACTTGTAATGTTTTGCGTTTTTCTTCAAGTGCCGTTACCGTCGCTACATCGAGTTCGTAACCGCGTGCCGCTAAACGTGCTGCAGTTTGTTCGATGTCTTGACGTAAAAATTTAGAATCTAACATGTTAGTTTTTTAACCTTTTTGCATTACTAGCTGAAGGCCCAGCCAAGCCATAAAAATACACACCATCACGTTTAAGATGATATTGAGGGCCATTTTAATAAAGTGACCTTGTTGTAATAACAACAACGAGTCCATTGAGAATGTTGAAAAGGTGGTTAATGCACCTAAAAAGCCAATACCGATAAGAGTTTTGGCGGGGCTTGCGGTGATAATTTCTTTATCTATCAAACCGTACAAAATGCCCATTAACAATGAACCCAGAATATTAACCGTCAACGTGCCAAAAGGGAATCCCCTACCGAGGAGTTTTAGCATGCTTTCGCTAATAAAAAACCGTAAACACGCACCTGAGGCTCCGCCAAGAGCGATCATCATATAAAGTTTAATCATTTTCGTATCGTCTAAGTGGGCTTTGCGCATCGCGCTCTTTTAGGTAATCGAGTTTTTGTTTAATTTTTTGCTCAAGTCCGCGCTCGCTCGGTAAGTAATATTCTTTGCCGTTCATTTCTGGTGGTAAGTATTTTTCACCTGCGGCAAATGCGCCTTCTTCATTGTGCGCATAACGATACTCAGCGCCATACCCTAAGTCTTTCATTAAATTAGTTGGGGCATTGCGTAAATGCTCTGGCACTGGGTAACTTGGCTCATTTTGAGCGTCTGCTTTTGCTTGATTAAACGCCATATACACCGCATTACTTTTAGGTGCGCTGGCTAAATACAGTGTGGCTTGTGCAATTGCACGCTCGCCCTCGCTTGGGCCAACACGTTGAAATATATCCCACGCATTTAAAGCTACTTCCATTGCACGCGGATCGGCGTTACCAATGTCTTCTGTTGCTATGGCAAGTAAACGCCTTGCAACATACAAAGGGTCGCCGCCACCGGCTAAAATTCGGCAATACCAATACAGAGCACCGTCGGGGGAGCTACCTCGTACTGATTTATGAAAGGCCGATATTAAATCGTAAAACTCATCGCCGCCTTTATCGTATTTAGCTAAATGCGTTGGTAATACTTGGCTAAGTACGTGCTCATCTACGTTGTATTGACCGTTTTGCTCGGACGTTAAATCAACTGCTTGTTCAAGTAAATTAAGTACTTTACGCGCATCGCCGCCACTTGCTTGGCACAGTGCCTTTTTAGCGTTGTCGGCAATAGTGATGTGCTTTTGGCTTAGCTGCTCGTCTTGTTTAAGTGCGCGCTCTATTACGGTGTATAAGTCGGTATCGGCAAGCGATTTTAAAACATACACGCGTGCACGCGACAATATAGCGTTGTTAAGGGCAAACGATGGGTTTTCGGTGGTTGCACCTACAAATATAAAGGTGCCGTCTTCTATGTGCGGTAAAAAGGCGTCTTGTTGGGATTTATTAAAGCGATGAACTTCGTCAACAAACATAAGGGTGCGTTGGCCACGGCTTTCTAGGTTATCGCGCGCTTGCGTTACGCTGTCGCGTATATCTTTTACGCCCGCAGTTACCGCCGACATTTGAATAAGTGAGGCATCAGCATGGTTGGCAATTATTTGCGCAAGTGTTGTTTTACCAACACCAGGCGGACCCCATAAAATTAAACTATGGCATCGCCCCGCGACAATGGCTTGATGCAGTGGTTTATCAGCGCTTAATAAGTGCTGCTGACCAATGTATTCATCAAGTGTTGTAGGGCGCATACGCGCAGCAAGTGGGCGTACATCGGGCCCAAAATTAAAACCTAAATTACTCACCGTTACTCTGATCGTCTATTTCAACACCTTCAGGAGGCGTAAATTCAAAAGTGCTTTGATCAAGCGGCGTATTAACTTGGGCATTGTTAAACGTAAATGACGATAGCTGCCCTGAGTTGTCGGTAACCACTAGTTTAGCAAGCCCTTGCTCGTTACCCGCAAATGCTATATCAAGTTGTTCTACTTGGCTTTCTACACCTTTATTTGGCGTTACACTAAAGCCTGTACTTGTTGCAAGTACGCTGTATTTTTCCCACTGTGCTGGGTCTTTTGATGTCAGTAGCACAAATGGTGTTGAGTCGATTAAGCTGCTGGTTTTCATAATCGTTACTTGCTCAGCAAAGCTGTCGAAGTAATATGTTTTATCACCGTTTGATACAAATAACGTATCGTCCGGATTAGTTTGCTGCCAGCGAATCATCATAGGCTGTTGAAGCGCTATTGTGCCCTCGCCTTGCATAACTGCTTGACCTTCTTTGTCTGTTACTTGTTGTGCAAACTGCGCTTTAAAGCTTTTTAAAGTGGCAAGTCTGTCTTGTAATGCTTGGCTGTCGTCAGCAAAGCTTGGTGCGGCAAGTACGCTGCCTAACACTAATAATAAGGCGTTAACTTTTTTCATGAATTTGCTCCATTAGGTACTAATACATCGCGAGCACCGTTATGACCTGGTGAACTCACGATACCCGATGTTTCCATTTGTTCTACTAAACGTGCTGCGCGGTTGTAGCCAACACGTAATTTACGTTGCACTGACGATACAGATACTTTGCCGGTTTCAATTACAAACGACACAGCTTCGTCGTATAAAGGATCAGATTCTTCATCTGCATTTTCGCTAGCTTCACCCGGTAATAAAATATCTTCAGTGGCATCGCCATTGAGTATTTCGTCAATGTAATTTGGTTTAGCACGTGCTTTCCAATCGTTTACTACGGCGTGTACTTCATGGTCGTCTACAAACGCGCCATGCACACGCTCTGGTACGCTAGTGCCTGGCGGTAAATAAAGCATGTCGCCCATACCTAGTAAGTTTTCTGCACCTTGTTGGTCAAGTATTGTCCGTGAATCTATTTTGCTCGATACCTGAAACGCCATACGTGTTGGAATATTAGCTTTAATTAAGCCGGTAATTACATCAACCGATGGGCGCTGCGTAGCAAGCACTAAGTGAATCCCTGCCGCACGTGCTTTTTGAGCAATACGTGCAATAAGTTCTTCTACTTTTTTACCTACAATCATCATCATGTCGGCAAATTCGTCTATTACTACAACGATACTTGGTAATTTACCTAGCTCGTCGGGGCCTTCTTTCATGCCATCGGTGTCTTTAAATAATGGATCAAGAATCGGGTAACCCGCTTCATTGGCTTCAAGCACTTTTTGGTTGTAACCTTTTAAGTTACGCACACCCAATGCTGACATTAATTTATAACGACGTTCCATTTCGCCTACACACCAACGCAGTGCGTTAGCAGCTTCTTTCATATCGGTAACTACTTCACACAATAAATGCGGAATGCCTTCGTATACTGAAAGCTCAAGCATTTTAGGGTCAATCATGATCATACGTACATCGTCAGGACCCGATTTGTAAAGCAAGCTTACTATCATGACATTAACGCCCACTGATTTACCTGAACCAGTTGTACCGGCTACCAATAAATGTGGCATTTTACCTAAATCAGCACATACCGGCTGACCAGCAATGTCTTTACCAAGCACCATAGTAAGTGGCGACGGATTTTGCTCAAATTTAGGGGCGTTTATAACTTCTGATAAACGAACTATTTCACGGTGTTTATTTGGAAGCTCAATACCAACATAGGTTTTACCTGGAATAACTTCTACAACACGTACACTAATTGCCGAAAGCGAACGGGCCAAATCTTTAGCTAAGCCTGTGATTTTGGAAACTTTTATACCTGGCGCTAAATCTAGCTCAAAACGTGTAACAACGGGGCCTGGGTATACCGCTACTACGGTTGCTTGTACATTGAAGTCGAGAAGTTTTGTCTCTACTAGGCGCGATACGCTATCAAGCTCTTCTTGCGAAATTGGGTTTTTAGCTTTGTCTGGTCTGTCGAGTAAATCGAGCGATGGTAATGGCCCTGGTGGTGGCTCTTGCGTTAATAATTGCTCAAACTTTTCTTTTGCCGTTGGCGGTGGTTGATATTGCGCTTTTGGTTTAGGCATTGGTCTTGCTGGCGATACCACCGTTGTAACTGGTTTTTCAGGCTCCACAACTGGGCTTTGATCAAGCGCATTTAATGCAGCAGCCGTGTCCATTGGTTCGTCATCTATTGCGCTAAAGCCAATTTCTTGATCGAGTATATCGTCAAGTTCATCAAACGGCATAAAGTCATCACTAATTTGTGGTTCACTAAATGGTGTTTGAGGCTTATCTATTGCTTTTTGTTTATCTGCTTTTTTAGCTGATGTAGGCAGCTCTATTTGCTCTTTTATATCGTCTTCAAAATGGGCGTCTGCTTCATCGTTATTATTTACTTTACCTGCAGTGTGTTCTCGATGCATCCAGCCTTTTGCATACGATACAACATAGCGATAAAGCCTAACCATTAAATCGCCAAGGTAATCTACAAAATCAACCCACGATACTCCCGTCAATAAGGTAAGCCCTGCAAAAAAGAAACACAGCAATAATATAGATGTACCGGTAAAGTTAAACGCAGGCATCATGGCTGATGCAATAACATCGCCCACTACCCCACCCGATGAAAAGTTATAAATATCGTCGAAATTAATACTACTAATAGCGGTAGCTGAGGTAATAAATAAAGCAAAACCAATAACTCGCAGCGCTAAGGTAGTGTAATCAAGCTGTAAAATGCGGTGAGGTTGTTTAAATAGCAAGTAGCCAAATAGCTGAATGGCCGCTGGCACTAAGTAAGCCAACCAACCAAAGGTGAGTAATAAAATGTCGGCTATCCATGCACCGGCTGCTCCTGTGATGTTGCTTACTTCGCTAAAACTAGTTTGCGACCATGCAGCATCTGCTGGATCAAAGCTGATCAAGGCACATAAAATAAATATTGCCGTAAAGGTACTGATAATCAGCCCTGTTTCTAATAGTCTTTGCACACCGTTTAGGCGCATAGTTCCCTATTCCTCTTTATTATTCTATTTTTATTCACACTTACTTAGCAGTGAAATACCTTAGCAGGAAATGCAATTTGTTGCACTTTATCTTAACCTTGATGGCCTGATTATGAACAAGTTTTTATAATTTGAGCTTATATAAGCAAATGACGCAGTTAATATAAATAACCTCAAGTAATATAAGGACGAATAATTACGCCTTCTTCACCTTTTACTTCTTCCATTACTACATAAGTTCGGCTTTCACTTACGTTAGGCAGTTTCAATAGTATGTCGCCTAATACGCCACGGTATTCTGACATATCATTTACGCGCGTTTTAAGTAAAAAATCAAAATTACCCGATACTAAATGACATTCAATAATTTCTTCGTGCTTTTTAACCGCAGCACTAAACTCATCAAATACGTCGGGAGATGTTTTAGTAATCGTTACTTCTACATACACCGATAAACCTTGCCCAAGCTTAGCGGGATCGACCACCGCTTTATAGCCAAGTATATAACCTTCTCGTTCTAGCTTTTTTACTCGCTCCAAGCAGGGCGTAGCGCTTAGGCCAACTCGTCTGGCCAGTTCTACGTTCGACAAGCGTCCATCGTGTTGTAATTCCATTAAAATTTTACGGTCAATTCTATCTAATAATTGATGCATAGTGCCAACTAGTTTTTTATGCTGTTTATTTTTATTATCTAGATGATAACACTAGATTTGAGTTTAAAAAAGGTGAGACACACGGGCTTATGATGAATATAATAGTGGAAAATGTTAATCCGTTCTTAATAAGGCAAATGATATGATTATTGGTGTTCCTAAAGAAATTAAAAACCATGAATACCGTGTAGGTATGGTTCCTGCAAGTGTTCGTGAATTAGTAAACCACGGTCACCAAGTGATTGTAGAAACTGATGCAGGCATGGGCATTGGTTTTACTAACGAAGATTACACACAAGCGGGTGCTGAAATTTTAGCAACTGCTGCTGATGTTTTTGCTAAAGCAGACATGATTGTAAAAGTAAAAGAGCCGCAAGCTGTTGAACGTGCAATGCTACGTGAAGACCAAATTCTTTTCACTTACTTACACCTTGCACCTGATCTTCCACAAACTGAAGACCTTGTAAAAAGCAAAGCTATTTGTATTGCATACGAAACTGTAACTGACTCACGCGGTGGTTTACCGCTTCTTGCTCCTATGAGCGAAGTTGCTGGTCGTATGTCTATTCAAGCTGGTGCACAAGCGCTAGAAAAATCTAACCACGGTCGTGGCATGCTACTAGGTGGCGTACCTGGCGTTGAAGCTGCTAAAGTTGTTGTAATTGGCGGTGGCATGGTTGGTCGTAGCGCAGCTCAAATGGCTGTTGGTCTTGGTGCTGAAGTTGTCGTTCTTGATCGTAACATCGACGTATTACGTGCACTAGACGCGCAATTTGGTAATAAAGTTAAAGCTATTTACTCAACTGCTGATGCACTAGAAAAACACGTACTAGAAGCTGATTTAGTAATCGGTGGTGTACTGATCCCTGGTGCAGCTGCACCTAAACTAGTAACTGCTGAGCACATTAAAGCAATGAAACCTGGTTCTGCAATTGTTGACGTTGCAATCGACCAAGGTGGCTGTATTGCTACTTCTAAAGCAACTACGCATGCTGATCCAACTTTCATCGTTGATGAAGTTGTTCACTACTGTGTGGCTAACATGCCAGGTGCTGTTCCACGCACATCTACGTTTGCACTTAACAATGCAACATTGCCTTTCATCATTAACCTTGCAAACAAAGGTTATAAAAAGGCGCTACTAGATGACGCTCACTTCTTAAAAGGCTTAAACGTAATTAAAGGCCAAGTAACTTACAAAGAAGTAGCTGAAGCGTTCAACATGGAATATGTTGACCCACGCACAGCAGTAGAAAACGCATAATTTAGCGTTTCGTAGTTAGGTTGGTATTAAATAATATAGTAACCTAACTACAACCCATAAAAAAAGCAGCTAATTAGCTGCTTTTTTTATATTTAAATTTCAGATTTATATAAACTTATTTAGATAAAACGCTTAATTATAAAATCTACTTTTACGCGCTTAGCTTGGCCTAGTAGTTTTTTAACTGGCTGCGGGTAATCATCCATTGTTTCTAAATCATCTGGGCCTGTTAAACGGCGGCAGTGTTGTAAAATTTCCTGCTTTTCGTTATCAATAGCATCCATAATTGTTTGCTCTGGATCTTCTATTAAAATACCGTTTTCGATATCAAGACCCCATGCACGCGGATTTAAGTTATGCCCACTCAGTAAATGCTTTGTTCTATCTGAACAAATACCTTTTAAATGAAACGAATTACTTTCATCTTTCCACAGATACACATTTAAATTACCGTTATCGATGTGGCGTTTTTGCGTTTTTACAAACTTATGCAAAATAGTTTCATATAAATAAGGCAACGCCCCTATTTTACTAAATGGCTCGCTTGGCGGTAAATAAAAGTCATTGGCTGTTTTATCCCCTACCACAATAGTCACTTGCTTGCCTTGCTTTAATAATCGGCGCAGTGATCGCATAAGTGGCGCCGGAAAATTAAAGTATGGCGTATACAACACAAGCTCTTGCTCTGTGGTATCAAATAACGCTTTTATTAAACGATTTAATTCGTTATTACGACGACCAAGCCCTAAAAACAAACGAATACCTAATGCTTGCGTATTTAGTTGCTCTGCTGCGTTGTAACTTGCGACTTTTAAATCACGCATTAATTGCTTTTGATCAAGTTTGAAGTCGTGTAAACGCTTAAGCGGTCGTGTGTCTATGCGTGGCACAGCAACAGAGCTAATTAGCTTTGTCTCTATAAAATCAACCACTGAGTCACACAGTTCGCTCTGCGTTATTAAAAAGTAACGGTCGAGTCTGTAACGCTCGTTATACTGCAAATACACGTTGTTTAAGCTTGCGCCACTGTAAAGTAAGGTATCGTCAATGACAAAACCCTTTAAATGTAATACGCCAAATAATTCTTTAGCTTTTACAGGTACGCCATAAACTTGTACGTTCGATTTAAACTTTTCTAAATCGTCACAGTATAAACTTGCGTTACCATCAGACTTCTCTGCACCAATTAAACCACGTTGCGCACGATGAAAATCCACCAGCACTTTTACATCAAGCGCAGGGTTCTCTAATGATACTCGATGCAGGGCTTCTAAAATCTCGCGACCTGCTTCGTCATCCTGTAAATAAAGCGCTGTGATATAAATTCGTTTTTTTGCATTAGCTATCAAACGTAGCAATTGCGTTCGGTAATCTTGCGCATTGGTTAAGACGTTAACGTCTTTTGAAGTCAACCCGAATGCGGGTTTTTCCTGCCAAAATAACATAGTTGCCTATTCGCTTAGGTCACATAATCTATCAGTGACAAATAAAATTAGGTAAAACATAACAAAAAAAATCAAAGGGGTCATGAATTAACGCTGTTTTGTTGCCTGTTAGTCTATTTATTGAGCTACTTAGGTGTTTTAACTGTAAAAGTGCTGAGCTCTAGTACACAATACTGCACAGCTTTTCGATTTGCGAAAAAAAATAATCGCGGATTTTGTTTACATCCGCCTTGATTTTCTTAGAATCGAGCGCATTAAAGACCGTATTAAACGTTTAGGAAAAAATAATGACTGAAGCAAAACATTGTAAGCTACTAATTTTAGGCTCTGGCCCAGCTGGTTATACTGCCGCAGTATATGCAGCACGTGCAAATTTAAACCCTGTTTTAATTACAGGCATTCAACAAGGTGGTCAATTAACAACCACAACTGAAGTTGAAAACTGGCCTGGTGATGCACACGGCTTAACGGGCCCTGCATTAATGGATCGTATGAAAGAGCACGCTGAGCGCTTTGAAACTGAAATCATATTCGATCACATCAATAAAGTAGATGTATCTAAGCGCCCTTTCACACTTACTGGCGACCAAGGTACTTACACATGTGATGCGTTAATCATTGCAACAGGTGCGTCTGCTAAATACTTAGGCTTAGAGTCTGAAACTAATTTCCAAGGCCGTGGCGTTTCAGCCTGTGCTACATGTGATGGCTTTTTCTATAAAGGTCAGAAAGTAGCGGTTGTTGGTGGTGGGAATACAGCAGTTGAAGAAGCGCTATACTTATCTAACATTGCTGACGAAGTGCATGTTATTCACCGCCGTGATAGTTTCCGTAGTGAAAAAATACTTGCAGACCGTCTTGCTGAAAAAGCAGCTAACGGTAACGTTGTTTTACATTACAACCGTACGCTTGACGAAGTATTAGGCGACCAAATGGGCGTAACTGGCATTCGTATTAAAGATGCACACTCTGATGCAACACAAGAGCTAGATTTAGTCGGTGTATTTATTGCTATTGGTCATAAGCCAAATACAGATATGTTTGTTGGTCAACTAGAAATGAAAGATGGCTACTTAGTTGTAGAGTCTGGTCTTCACGGTAACGCGACTCAAACAAGCGTAGAAGGCGTTTTTGCTGCAGGTGATGTGTCAGACCACATTTACCGTCAAGCAATCACATCTGCGGGTACAGGCTGTATGGCTGCCCTTGATGCTGAACGTTTCTTAGATAATTTATAAGTAATTAAATAAATTATAATAGGGCTGATTATTCAGCCCTTTTTTTATGTTTAAAATATAGTTACACTTTTACGATCAATTATAAAATAAGTACTGTATGAGAAATCAGCTATACCAATTAAGTGAAACCGATATAGCATTCCCCAATCCGGAATACGCATTAGAATCTCCTGATGGCTTGTTAGCAATTGGCGGAGATTTAAGTTTACCTCGCCTAAGTAATGCCTACAAAAGCGGAATATTTCCTTGGTTTAGCGAAGATGAACCTATTATGTGGTGGTCGCCAAGCGAACGCGGGATTTTTGAACTGGATGATTTTCATATAAGTAAGAGCCTACGTAAGCATTTAAAAAAACACCCTGTAAAAGTAACCATTAATAATGCTTTTGAGGAAGTAATAGAAGCTTGTAGGGATCAACGCCTTGATACCGATGGCACTTGGATCACCTCTGACATGCTCAACGCTTACGTTAATGCACACAATGCGGGCATTGCACACAGTTTAGAGGTGTGGAGTAACGGAGAGCTTGCAGGTGGCCTATACGGTATTATGCAAAATGGTGTTTTTTGTGGCGAGTCGATGTTTCATCATCAAACCAATTGCTCCAAACTTGCTATGTGGGCACTGGTAAATTGGCTTAAACGTCATAATGCGCATTTTATTGATTGCCAGTTAGAAAACCCTTATTTAATGACTTTAGGTGCACAAGTAATCCCCCGCTCAACATTTTTGACTAAACTAAAAGCTGCACATAACTATATTATTAATCCTATTATGTGGGAGCCACAAGAACTTGACGCAATCTATGAATGAGCAACTTCCTGCACGTGTTGGTTTAACCCAAGAGTTTGACTGTAGTTATTTACCCAACAGACAAGAGCAACTATTAGTTATTCTTGATCCTAGTTGCTACAGCACAGACAAATTTGAGTCATTATTAGGCTTAGGGTTTCGTCGCAGTGGTAACCAAATATATCGTCCACACTGCCCAATATGCAGTGCATGTAATTCTGTACGTGTATTAGCACAAGACTTTATCCCTTCAAAATCGCAAAAACGTAAACTAAACAAAGCAAAAAACCAGTTTGAAGTGAAATACTCGATGCAAGAACGCCCTGAGTATTATCCGCTCTATAGTAAATACATAACGATGCGCCATCAGGATGGAAGTATGTATCCTCCTGAAAAAGAACAGTTTCAAAGCTTTTTACTTTGCAGTTGGCTCAAAATCACATTTATTGAACTATGGCACCAGGATACTTTAGCCGCAGTTGCCGTAACTGATTGTATGAACAGCTCTATTTCTGCAATTTATACTTTTTTTGACCCCGACTTTGAACACTATAGTTTAGGCTCTGTGATGATATTAGAGCAGCTTAAATTTGCAAAAGAGCAAAATAAGCAATACGTGTACTTAGGCTATCAAATTGATGAATGCGATAAAATGAAGTACAAAACTCAGTTTTTACCAGCTCAAAAACAGCTCAATGATGAGTGGGTGGCTATTTAATTTGCAAATATAGCCCCTGCGCCTTTACTTATTGGTGTATTTTGGGCAAAATCTGCAGCGTTTAACTATTAAAGAGGTGTTACGCTAAACATGGCGAAAGAAGACGTAATCGAAATGCAAGGGACAGTCCTTGATACTTTACCAAATACAATGTTCCGAGTTGAGCTAGAAAATGGTCACGTAGTTGTGGCTCACATTTCAGGCAAAATGCGCAAAAACTATATCCGTATTTTAACCGGCGATAAAGTAACGGTAGAAATGACTCCTTACGATTTATCAAAGGGTCGTATCGTATTCCGTGCTCGCTAAGTAAGTGCGTAAACGAGATTTAGTTTTTGGCTAGTGTTTTACTAGCTTTAAGCGTTTATTAAATGTAATTGATAGACATTGACTAGCAATTACATTTAATAAACAAAAAACCCAGTTTTTACTGGGTTTTTTGTTGCCTATAAAAATGGCAAAAAAATGGCCCGCTATTATTTAGCGGGCCATTTTTATTTAACTTAGTTGTGTAATTAACGTTTTACGCTGGCGTTAAATTACTCTCGTAATCAAAGCGAATCTTCTTGTCCTTAACCGATACTTTAACTGTACCGCCATCAACAAGTTCACCAAACAGTATTTCATTAGCTAATTGCTTTTTAAGCTCTTCTTGAATAACACGTGCCATTGGTCGTGCACCCATAGCCTTGTCATAACCTTTATCTGCGAGCCATTCACGCGCTTTAGGCGTAAGCTCAAGATTAACCGATTTTTTATCAAGCTGAGCTTGCAGTTCCACAATAAATTTATCAACCACCAGTAAAATAACTTCACGTTCTAGGTGATTAAACCAAATAATGTTATCTAAACGGTTTCTAAATTCTGGCGAGAAAACTTTATTAATTTCGCCCATTGCATCGTGCGTATGATCTTGCTCTGTAAAACCAATCGACTTACGCGTGGTTTCTTGTACGCCCGCATTGGTAGTCATTACAACCACTACATTTCTGAAATCAGCTTTACGACCGTTATTATCGGTTAACGTACCGTGATCCATAACTTGTAGTAAAATATTGTAAATATCTGGATGCGCTTTTTCAATCTCATCTAAAAGCACAACCGCATGTGGGTTTTTAATAACTGCTTCAGTTAATAACCCGCCTTGCTCAAAACCAACATATCCTGGTGGAGCACCAATTAGTCGGCTGATTGCGTGGCGCTCTACATACTCAGACATATCAAAACGAATAAACTCAACACCCATACATTTAGCAAGTTGCTTAGTTACTTCTGTTTTACCAACACCTGTTGGGCCTGCAAACAAGAACGAACCCACTGGTTTTTCTTCGCTTGATAAACCTGAGCGAGATAAACGAATAGCCGATGTAAGTGCATCAATAGATTGATCTTGTCCAAACACAAGCATTTTAAGATTACGGTCTAGATTTTTAAGCGTCTCTTTATCTGTTGAAGACACATTTTGTGGTGGAATACGAGCCATCTTCGATATTATTAGCTCTATATCAGCCACACCAATGGTTTTTTTACGTTTAGAACTAGGCTGTAAACGTTGGTTAGCGCCCGCTTCATCGATTACATCAATTGCTTTATCTGGCAAGTGGCGCTCATTAATGTATTTAGCACTAAGTTCAGCAGCTGCTTTTAATGCTTTTTGAGTGTAACGAATACCATGGTGCTCTTCGTAACGCTCTTTTAATCCATTTAAAATTTTAGTGGTATCAGCAACACTTGGTTCAAGTACATCAATTTTTTGAAAACGACGTACTAATGCACGGTCTTTCTCAAAAATATTTTTATACTCATTGTAAGTGGTTGAACCCATACAACGTAACTTACCACTTGAAAGAAGTGGTTTAAGTAAGTTTGAAGCGTCCATAACGCCACCAGAGGCTGCGCCAGCACCTATTATGGTATGTATTTCATCAATAAATAAAATAGACCCAGGTTGTGCCTGAAGCTCTTTTAATAAGCTTTTAAAGCGCTTTTCAAAATCGCCACGGTATTTAGTACCTGCAAGCAATGCCCCCATATCTAGTGAGTACACAACTGCATCTGCAATTACTTCTGGTACTTGCTCGTTCACAATACGGTACGCTAAACCTTCAGCAATGGCTGTTTTACCAACGCCCGCTTCACCAACAAGTAATGGGTTATTCTTTTTGCGACGACACAATACTTGTACCGTGCGCTCTACTTCGCTGTCGCGCCCAATCAATGGGTCAATATTACCTTCACGAGCCTGAGCGTTTAAGTTAGTTGTAAAGCTGTCTAGCTTACTTGCTTCTTCATTTTGAACTTCTTGCACTTCTTCATGTATATCATCGCTGTCGTCGCCTAGTTCATCATCAGCTTTTGAAATGCCGTGCGAAATAAAGTTAACAATATCTAAGCGCGATACATCATGCTTTTTAAGTAAATAAACAGCTTGGCTCTCTTGCTCAGAAAAAATAGCAACCAGTACATTGACACCCGTCACTTCGTTTTTTCCTGACGATTGCACATGAAACACAGCACGTTGTAATACACGTTGAAAACCAAGCGTTGGCTGAGTTTCACGCTCTTCTTCTAAATCGGGGATGACAGGTGTTGTTTCGTCAATAAATTCTAATAATTCGGTTTTTAAGCCTGAAAGATTAACACCACACGCGTTTAAGGCTTCTCCTGCAGAAGGATTATCTAATAGCGCAAGTAAAAGGTGCTCTACGGTCATAAACTCATGACGGCGAGTGCGCGCTTCACGAAACGCGGCATTTAAAGTGAGTTCTAAGTCTTTGTTTAGCATTGGCAACCCCTTACTGAGATAATAATTTATACCACAACAATCGGATGTTTGATCACCCTAATTGGTATTTATACCAATTGTATTAAATTGGTATTATTCCTGCTCACAACTACAAAGCAGTGGATGCTCGTTATCCCGTGAGTAACGGTTAACTTGTTCAACTTTGGTGTAGGCAACATCGGCGCTGTAAACACCGCAAATACCCTTACCTTTTTCATGAACCTGAAGCATCACATCGGTTGCTCTATCGCTATCCATATTAAAAAACGTCGTTAAAACTTCAATTACGAAGTCCATCGGCGTGTAGTCGTCGTTATTTAAAACAACTTTATATTTTCGCGGCGGCTGTAGCTTTTGCTTTTCACTGTCGCGAACTGTGTCGATAACACCTGAATCTTTCATACCACTCATAATTAAATATAGTCTTGTCTTTGTAACTCAAGCAAACTTGAATAAAAAATAAATAAAATGTTAAAAAATAACTCAAAACACTTGACTGATTGGCTAAATAAACTACAGTCAAACATAGATTGATTAAACCTTAGTCAGTCTAGCAAATTATACGGTTTAGAATAACTAAATTAGTCAACTTATTGAAGGATGTAGAAGTATGGCTTGTGGTAAAGTTAAATGGTTCAACAACGCCAAAGGTTTTGGTTTCATCGTAGAAGACGGCTGCGAGAATGATATCTTCGCTCATTACTCAACAATTGTAATGGACGGCTATAAAACGCTTAAAGCTGGTCAAGATGTAACATTCGAATTAGAACAAGGGCCTAAAGGCCTACACGCTAAAAATATTGCCCCAGATGGTGACATTATTGAGTGACGATTGTTTTGTTCGACTAAAGCGAGCGACCTTTTAAGATCCTCGCTTAATTCCTTAAGCATACTAACTTATCTCTTCTTCCCTTATTTATTGCCTCTTTTCATTCAAATTCAACCCTTTTCCTTGAATTTATTTTATATACCCCAATGTTCTAAGAGTTGATTGTTTAACTGCTTATTGGGCATGCTCAAACTCTAGCCCTTTTTATTTAAGCTTGTTACACTCTTGGTGCTAAAAATTGTGCATAACACCTTATCGCCTCTTTTATATGTACTAGGCTAAAGGCTGATTTATTTTTGTTGATTTTTTAGCTATAAATACGATTCCAGTTCGTCAGGTGTGACTATTCTGCTTTTATAAAAGAGCAACGCTGAGTACCAACACCTAACAAACTATTCATTACGAGCGTACGTGTTCATTAACTTGTTTAATAATATGTACTCACTCATAGGTAATGATTTTCTTTGCATTGTTGAATAAGACCTTATCGGTCGACTATCTAGGAATGATGATGACATCAAAAATTATCTATACAAAAACGGACGAAGCTCCGGCACTAGCAACTTATTCGTTGCTACCGATCATCCAAGCATATACAAATGCGGCCGGTGTTGAAGTTGAAACTCGCGACATTTCATTAGCAGGTCGTGTAATTGCTAGCTTCCCTGATTATTTAACAGAAGAACAACGCATTGGTGATGCACTTGCTGAACTTGGCGAGCTTGCTAAAACACCAGAAGCAAACATCATCAAATTACCAAACATCAGTGCATCTGTACCACAGCTTCGCGCTGTAATTAAAGAGCTTCAAGCAAAAGGTTACGCTCTTCCAGAATACCCTGTTGAACCTAAAAATGATGAAGAAAAAGCAATTCAAGCGGCTTACGACAAAATTAAAGGCAGTGCAGTAAACCCTGTACTACGTGAAGGTAACTCAGATCGTCGCGCGCCAGGCTCTGTAAAAGAATATGCACGTAACAACCCACATTCAATGGGTGCGTGGAGCAAAGATTCTCAGTCTTACGTTGCAAGTATGAGCGAAGGCGATTTCTTCGGTTCAGAAAAATCAGTAACTGTTGATACAGCCACTGATGTGCGTATTGAACATGTTGCAACTAACGGTGACGTTACTGTTCTTAAACAAAGCACACCTCTTTTAGCTGGCGAAGTTATTGATGCATCAAGCATTAGCGCTTCTAAGCTTCAAGCTTTCTTAGCTGCAGAAATTGACGCTGCTAAAGAAAAAGGTGTTTTGTTCTCGCTTCACATGAAAGCGACAATGATGAAAGTATCTGATCCAATCATCTTCGGTCACGCTGTAAAAGTATTCTACAAAGATGTATTTGCTAAACACGGTGAGCTTTTTGAAGAGCTAGGTGTTGATGTAAATAATGGTTTAGGCGACGTATATTCTAAAATTCAAACATTAGACGATGCTAAGCGCGAAGAAATCGAAGCAGACATTCAAGCTGTTTACGCTAACCGCCCTGCTATTGCTATGGTTGATTCTGACCGTGGTATTACAAATTTACACGTACCAAGTGACGTGATCATCGATGCATCTATGCCTGCAGCAATCCGTTCAAGCGGTCAAATGTGGAATAACGATGGTAAATTACAAGACACTAGCTTTGTAATTCCTGATCGTTGTTACTCAAGTGTTTACCAAGCAACTATCGATTTTTGTAAAGAAAATGGCGCGTTTGATCCAACAACAATGGGTAGCGTTCCAAACGTTGGCCTTATGGCTCAAAAAGCTGAAGAATACGGTTCACACGACAAAACATTTGAAGCAAAAGCGGACGGTTCTATCCGTGTTGTTGATGCAAATGGTAATACATTACTTGAGCACAATGTTGAGCAAGGCGATATCTGGCGTATGTGTCAGGTTAAAGACGCACCAATTCAAGATTGGGTTAAGCTTGCAGTAAATCGTGCACGCGCAACAGGCGTTCCAGCTATTTTCTGGTTAGACGAAAACCGTGCACATGATGCGCAGCTAATCAAAAAAGTAAATAAATACCTACCAGATCACGATACAGCTGGCCTAGATATTCAAATTTTAGCACCGCTTGAAGCAACATTGTTCTCACTAGCACGTATTAAAGAAGGTAAAGACACGATTTCTGTAACAGGTAACGTACTACGTGATTACCTTACAGATTTATTCCCAATTTTAGAGTTGGGTACGAGTGCTAAAATGCTTTCAATTGTTCCACTTATGAACGGTGGTGGATTATTTGAAACTGGCGCGGGTGGTTCTGCACCTAAGCATGTTCAACAATTCGAAAAAGAAAACCACTTACGTTGGGATTCTTTAGGTGAATTTTTAGCACTTGCTGCATCACTTGAGCACTTAAGCGTAACTGCTGGTAACAA
The DNA here is from genome assembly GCF_014163885.1 of Pseudoalteromonas sp. SR43-2. Lineage (NCBI taxonomy): Bacteria > Pseudomonadati > Pseudomonadota > Gammaproteobacteria > Alteromonadales > Pseudoalteromonadaceae > Pseudoalteromonas > Pseudoalteromonas sp. SR43-2. The sequence goes on from NZ_JACJED010000002.1 coordinate 28,111, forward strand.
CAAGGCACAAGTACTTGCTGATACCCTAGATAAAGCAACAGGTACGTTCCTAGCTGAAAACAAATCGCCGTCACGTAAAGTGAAAGAAATTGATAACCGTGGTTCTCATTTCTTCCTATCTTTATTCTGGGCACAAGAACTTGCTAAGCAAAATGATGACAGTGAACTTAAAGCACAGTTTACTCAAATCGCTAGTGACCTTGAGTCTAATAAAGAGCAAATCGTAAGTGAACTTAACGATGCGCAAGGCCCTGCAGTTGATTTAGGCGGTTACTTCCAGCCTAACGATGATGCAGCCTTTAAAGCAATGCGTCCAAGCACTACATTTAACGATATTCTTGCTAAATTAGTATAAATATCGGTTTAAATTTAAAAGCCGCTTACTTGTAAAAGTAAGCGGCTTTTTTATGTCTAAACTTTACAAAAAAAGCCGCTATTTATAAAATAGCGGCCTTTGAATAATTAAATTTAATTAATTAATTAGTATCATACCAATTCGCTTAATTAAGTGATCAACTTTGAGGCAAGAAAATCTTGTCGATAACAAGGCAAAAATTTCGTTATTTAGTTGCTCTATATCAGAAATTTTTAACGCAGTTACCGTCAGATTTAATCCCTCAAATTGATTAAGTATTATTGCGGGTTGGTATATGCACGTGGCATTTTTGAATCTGTCGTATAACGGTCACGCAGTTTATCTTGACGAGATTGTGTAGAAACCTCAACGCCATTAATAAACATTTTGCTCACATGGCTGCTTAACTCAAACGGGTCATTACTCCATATTACTACATCAGCAGCTTTGCCAACTTCAAGACTACCTGCATTAATGCCAAATACATCAGCAACGTTTGATGTAAGCGCTTTTAACGCACCTTCTTGGCTCATACCGTACGACACAGCATTACCAGCATCAAAACGCAGCTGATAAATATTGTGACTTGCATCACCACCTACCGTTAATAATACTTTAACGCCTGCTTTTTCAAGCACACTTGCATTATCTAAACTCGCATGAAGTGAATCAAAGCTTCCTGGTAAGCTATCCATTGCACTAATAATTACTGGGATATTTGCTTTAGCAACGCGCTCTTTTACTACAACAGCATCTTGCGCACCATTAAGTACTAGGTTAATACCAAATTGCTCTTTTACTTTAATTAGCTCAATAATATCCGCCGCACGCGAAACGCCAACCACTAATGGCATTTCACCACTGAGTACTTTAGCCATTACTTTATCTTCAGTACTTGGCTTGTCATCGTCTTTTTTCGCTTTTTTACCAGCTTTAGTTTTGTGCTCATCAAGCTTATTAATAAGTGTTTGCAAAGTAAAAGCACGTGAGCCTTTACTACGCTCACCTAAGTAAACAATTAAAGCCGCTTGTTTTTGCATGTCGCTGTCAAAACTACCACTTAAATCAACAACACTCGCAAGGCCTGAAAAAATGCTATCGCCGCTATGGGGAGTAATTACATCGCGTGTTACGCCGCCTTTACGAGCGTAAGGAATTAAGCTTGAATGTGCGTTGTAAGCAAGGCTTACATCAAAATCAATACCGGCTTTTTCTTCACCTGCATCGCGTGAGCCTGCAACTGCACTTACTTCAACTAAACCAAGTTGATTAATACTTGCTATAAAGCCAGGGGTTACAATTTGCCCCTTTGCATCAATAATTTGATCTACTTTAATTTCAGTTGGGTTAATCGCTGTGATTTTACCATCTGTCATTACAATGCTTGCCGCTTCTAATACACCTTGATCAGAAGACGTATGCAATGTTGCATTAATAATTGCTAGTGATTGTGCGCTTACAGCACCAGATGCTAATAATCCTGCAGCAACCAGAGAAAGCGAAAACGAACGTGATAAATTTTTCATTCTGGGTGCTCCTTATTGTTGACCTAACATAAAATCACTTGTTGCTTGGTACGCGCTGTCGTTTCTATCGTAAACCTTTGCACCATCAACAAACACTTGTTCAGCTTTAGCATAGACACTAAATGGGCTTTGATTCCAAATAACAACATCGCCCTGCTTACCCGCTTCTAGTGAACCTGTTTTGTCATCAATACCTAGCGATTTAGCAGCGTTAGACGTGATCCATTTAATAGCGTGTTGCTCAGAAATATCAAAACCATTTTCGTTAGCTCGGTACATCACCTTGCCCGCTTCTTGGTTTAAACGCTGAATAGTAGTATCTGAATCTGAGTGAACAACTGCACACGAGTTTTTAACCGCATCAACAATAGCAACGTTTTCTTGAACCATGTCGTAGGCTTCCATTTTAAAGCCCCACCAGTCTGGCCAAAGTGCAGCACACGAACTATTTTGCGCAAGTAAGTCAGCAATTTTATATGCTTCTACACCGTGATGAAAAGTACCTGCGTGGTAACCAAATTCTTTTGACAGGTCAATCATCATTGCCATTTCTTCAGCTTTATAACAATGATTATGAATACGTACTTCGCCTTCAAGCACACCGCGAAGCGTATCGTGTTTAATATCACGTACTGGCGCTTCTGGGTTTAAACCGGCTTCATAATCGGCATCGTATTTATCCCATGCACGTTTGTACTCAGCGGCTTCAGCCCATGCCATACGGTAACCAGCCATATTACCCATACGGGTTGAAGGCAATACACCTTGACGACCATAAACACGTTTAGGGTTTTCACCACACGCCATTTTTAAACCATACGGCGCCTCTGGAAATTTCATCCCTTGCATAGTGTGCGCTGGTACGTTTTTAAGCGTAACGCCGCGTCCACCAAATAAGTTAGCTGAGCCTGGTAAAATTTGTAGAGAAGTAATGCCGCCTTCGCGTGCACGATTAAAGCCTGGATCTTGTGGCCAAACAGAATGCTCAACCCACACTTCTGCAGTGTTAGGGCTGGTCATTTCGTTACCATCTTGATGCGACTCGACCGAAGGACTTGGGTATGCGCCTAAATGTGAATGTACGTCAATAATACCCGGTGTTACCCATTTTCCTTGTGCATCAATTGTTATATCAGCAGTGGCTGTTAAGTCTTTACCTACTTGTTGTACTTTACCATCAACAAGTAATACATCAGCCTCATCTAAACGCTCACCAGTACCGGTAAGTACTGTTGCATTTGTAATAAGAGTGCTTGATGTAGAAATTGGCTGATAAGTACTTGGGTAAGGATTTTTGTTAATTGTTATTTTATCGTCTTGTGGGCCGTTTTCTTGGCAGCCTACAAGTGCAGCAGCTAAGCCAACCGCTAATAAAGAAGGTGCAAATTTTTGCATGTTGTTTGGATCTCCTGTTTTTTTGCTACTTTAGCGAAAGCTAAGGAATAAAGCCAAAAAAACAGGTGAAAACGCAGTTAATTAAGATGAATTTCTGTAATTATTTCTTTATATAATTGTTATATAGCTTTTCAAGCGCACCTTCGGTGGTAAGCGAGGGATCTTTACTAATAAAGTGCTTAACCGTACGCGTTACAAAATCAGAGTTTTGCTTATGTAGCTTAGAAAAATCTTTAATAAGTGTATTACCATCTTTAGCCGCCGTTACTTTGTCATGACGATGACGATACTGGCTCAATGCTTTATTAAAATCGCCTTGATAGTCTTCAACCAAAATTTTATAAAAGTCGCTTTTTTGAACATTTAAATCGTTAATGCAGTAATTTAGCGCCTCTTTAAAGTCGGTAAATATCATGCCTTCTACATCAAACTCTTTTGTTTTTTCGCGCACTGCTACTTTGGCATCTTCTGTGGCATAGCTAAAACCCGTAAAGGCTAAACGCTCAGCGGCTTCTTTGCCTAATTTCATACCCGCCTGAATACTATGGGCAAACTCGTCGCTCATGTCGCCAAGTTCGCTTTCTTCCCACATGTTATAAACGCGCAGTGGTTTAGCATATTTATTTGAGAGCTTTTTTTTAAGCTTGGTAAAGCGCTCATCAATCGTCATCAGTCTTTCGTTATGTAAAAGTGCGTGGCACTCATAACACGCAGGGATAGAGATAAAGTCAGCCTCTTCACCCAAATCAACGATACTTTGTAGCATATGCAGTGGCGGACAATGATCGCGCTCTGTCGCTTCACAGCCACAATAAAAACACTGATTAAAATGCTGCTGATCGCAAGCGTATGCTTGCTGATAATAACTGGCTAACGTTTTGCTCACCGTTACTCCTAAAAAAACACGACTAAATTATGGGGGCGATAATAACAGCCTGAAAAAATAAGTTATACCAATTGCATTAAATTAGTGCTCTATTATTTCGCTAAGAAAATAGTGCAATAACAGGCACAAATAACAACGTGTAGTTATTCTATACAAATAATTTTTAACGCAGTAAGTACACTATTTAATGCAATAGAATGATTATGTTTTTTATTAGTCGCTAGATTTAAATAACGGCCGCTATTAAACCAAATAAACCACCAAACACACCGCCCCATACTACAAGCCAACCTAGGTGCTCGCGGATCATGGTCTGAATAATCTCTTTAACCATTTTAGGAGTAAGCTCATCCAAGCGCTCATCAACTAGTTTAAGCACCGTTTTATGTAGGCTTTCTGCGCTATTACCTTGTGAAAGTGTTTGGCTTACTAATGCTTTAAAGCCGTCAGTTTGAGAAATCTCACTAAGCGACAACTGCATTTTTTCAATAAACTTTTCACGCATCGGCTCTATTGCCGCTCTACCGCCAAACATTCCTAGCATACTACCAAACTGAGACTGCTCTATTACCTCTAACAAATTGTCGAATGCAGGGTTTAAATCAACATTGCTAATTATTGGCTCAAAGTCGATATTAGGCTGCGCTTTATTGAGTAAATTATTAATTTTTTGCTCTGAAAAAAACTCCGTTAATATCAGGTTTCGTATAGCTACTTTAAAGCTTTCAAACTTAAGCGCTATAACTCCAGAACCATATAAAAACGGGACTTTTTCGAATAACATATGAATAGCTAATAAATTAGTTACCGCGCCAGAAAGTGCAAATAAACCAACAGACAACACAATTGCTTGGTTAAACATAAAACCTACAACAACACATAAACCCGCTAGCAAATTGGTTATTAAACTTTTGTTCATTTTAACTCCACTACAGTAAGTGTAATTTTATTCAATATAGCCGTTAATTTTACAACGTTTAGATTGTTAAATTAATACCTTTTTGCCATAGTTTAAGTATCTGTTTAAAAGGCGAGCAATTGTTATGTGGAAAACAGTAAATGAGCACATCAGCCAAGCCATTAATTTTGACTTTAAGCACACCTACAAACGCCAATTACAAAGTACAAACACCGACAAACTATTTCATATTACCAATGGTACGCATAACTACTTCGTTAAAATAGCACTAAAAAGCGAGCTCGAACGTTTAGAAAGTGAATTTATTGGCTTAAAGCTTTTGGCTCAAAATAGTAATTTTAAAGTACCAGAATGTATTACAACTGGTGCAAATATAGAGTTTTCGTTTATTGTTTTACAATGGCTTGTTTTAGATAAACAACCCCACGACACGTGGACTAATATGGGGCGCAACCTCGCTAAAATGCATCAAAAACATGACCAAGCTATGTTTGGCTTTGATGTAGACAATTACCTAGCCACGACCATACAGCCAAACCGCTGGCACAAAAAGTGGGATGTATTTTACGCCGAAGAGCGTATAGGGTGGCAATTACAACTACTCGCTGAAAAAGGCATTAACTTTATTAAGCCCGAACGCTTAATTAATACCGTAAAAGAGCAACTACATAGTCATCAAGTACAACCTTCATTACTACATGGCGATTTTTGGCGTGGCAATATGGGATTTTTAAAAGCAGAACCAACAATATTTAACCCTGCCTGCTATTATGGTGATCGGGAAGTGGATATTGCAATGAGCGAACTATTTGCCCCACTGCCTAAAGACTTTTATAGCGCCTATAATGCGCACTACCCGCTTTCTCAAAATTACGAAAAACGTAAGTTAATATACCAGCTATACCCCATTTTAAATCATGCCAACATCTTTGCCGGTCACTATCTTACTGAAGCTAAACAACATATAGAAAAGCTGGTATTTGAAGATATAAAATAAGTGTCATAAGCTGCATTTGAGCACTATATTTAATGAGTAAGTAGACGTTCATCTGTAAGCGATTAAGTTGAACCTAACTTAATTATTTATAACTGGAGTGATTATGAAAGATTTTTTATCACAACGAATAACGTGCCCACACTGCGGACACCACATACATCTAGACTTAGACGCAAGCAGCGGCGATCAAGACTATATAGAAGATTGCACTGCCTGTTGTAACCCAATTCATTTAAATATGCATATAGACCATGCTAACAATAAATTGGAGCTACACGTAGACAGTGACGACGAACAAATATTTTAACTTAAGCCTGATGGCGTAAGTAGTTCTCTACCGTATTTACAATAGTGTAAGTTTGCTGATCAACTTCAATATTAAACTTGTCACCCACTTGCGCTGCACCAATGTTTGTAATGGCGAGCGTTTCCGGAATTAGGTGTATCCAAAAACCTTGTTCATCAACTTCGCCTACGGTTAAGCTTGCGCCATTTATAGCAACAAAGCCTTTATATAACACATACTTTTTCCACTCTTTTGGCAAGCTTAATTGTATTTTACAGTTATTCTCAAGTTTCACTATTTGAGAGATTTGTGACGTACAATGAATATGCCCAGACACTATATGCCCACCTAGCTCAGTACCAAACGTAACAGAGCGTTCGTAATTTACTAAACTACCTAGCTCAAGCAAGCCTAAATTAGTTAACTTTAGAGTTTCGTCAATCACATCAAAATGCACTTGCGCCACCACATCATGATTACTTAGCTCAACTTGCACAACCGTTAAACAACAGCCATTAATAGCAATACTTGCGCCTAAATCTAAATGTTTAACGTACTCATCGCTCACCGATACAACTAAGCGTAACACACCATCAGCTTGAGTTTTAGAGACCACTGTTGCTTGTGTTTGCACTATTCCTGTAAACATAAAATCACTTAAAATTATTACAAAGTGCTAGTTTAACGTATCAACTCATAAAATCATTCACTACTGTGATTTTTATTTGAAACGCAATAGATTACAATTGCCGCCTGTTTTATTTAATAGCTTTTTTTATGACCTTTTGCAATTGGGAAGCCAAGCGTTTACTTTCCCTAGCCTTACCTGTTTTTTTAGCGCAAGTTACACTTATCTTAATGTCGGTAGTCGACACAATTATGGCCGGCCAAGTTAGCCCTACTGACTTAGCTGCACTTTCTATTGCAACAGGAATATGGAACCCATTATTACTTGCTCTGCAAGGTATTTTATTAGCGCTTACTGGTATTATTGCGCAGTTTTCGGGCAGCGATGATCGCAAAGGCATTAGCCACTATTTTCAACAAGCGCTTTATTTAACCGCTATTTTAAGCTTTACAGGTTTTGGTATTGCCCATTTAGCATATGCCATTATTTTAAAGCTCGATACAACGCCTGCTATTGCAAGCCTTGCCATTGACTACATCCATTTTGTGAAATGGGGTGTGTTTGGATTTTTAATTTTTACAGTATACAGAAACGTTACCGAGGGCATGGGGATGACCAAACCCGCCTTTTATATAAGCCTATTAGGTTTAGCCGTTAATATTCCAGTAAATTATATTTTCATAAACGGCTTATTTGGTTTTCCTGCTTATGGCGGCGCAGGCTGTGGCATTGCCACAGCAATTGTTTTAACTGTTATGGCAATAGCACAAGTTACTTACTGCCAAATGAGTAAAAAGGTAGATGCTAAAGGCATGCTTTCATCATTCGAAAAACCTAATTTCACTACCATTGGTATTATTACTAAGCTAGGTATACCAATTTCACTTGCCACCTTTTTTGAAGTCACTTTATTTGCGTGTATACCGCTATTTATTGCGCATTTAGGTGCAGTGGCTGTATCGGGGCATCAAATAGCAGCGAGTGTAACTACATTGCTGTTTATGATGCCGCTAAGCCTCTCTATTGCTATAAGTATTCGTATTGGTAATCTATATGGTCAAAATAATTTACAGCAGTTAAAAGTTGCCGTATCGACTAGTTACATATTAGCTATTGTAATTGCACTATTTTTGGCACTTATGACTTTTACAGGTCGTGATTTAATTAGCCAACTTTATACCGACAGCCCCGCTGTAATGGCTCTGGCTTCATCAATTATGATACTAGCGTGTGTCTACCAGTTACCCGATGCATTACAGGTTGCTGCAAATGGCATGCTTCGTGGGTTAAAATACACCACGCCTATATCGTATATTACGTTTATATCGTATTGGTTAATCGGCTTTTGTTTAGGTTACGTATTGGCAAGAACAGACATAATTGTGCCAGCTATGGGGCCGCATGGCTTTTGGGTTGGAATAATAGTAGGCCTTAGCGTCGCTGCTATTTTATTAATGCTAACAGTAAGAAAGCGTCTAAAATATGAATTTGCTAACAGTGATACACTCAATCAAAACTAATAAGCTCAGCCTTAAAACATTACCAGCTGCTTTGCTGGTAATGTGTTTTTTAATGCTTACTGGCTGCAACAAACCACAAAGTACTGTAAACGCTACTTATATTGAACGCTTAAGTAGCACAGTTAATGCAAGTCCAACACAGCCTACGCCGCTCAAGCAACTCCCTTTACTGCAGCCTCCCCCAATAGCACAAAGTGACTTAACACTGAGTATTGTGGAGCTTGCAGGCATTAGCCAATGTAAGCTTAACGTGCTTATAAGTGAGCACAATAACCAATTAGGAAAAACAGCCAGCGCTGCTGGGCAATTAAAATATCAAATAAACTTTATTAAAAGTGCGCAGGTTTGCTTAAATACGCTTGATAAAAATAGCCCTAGTTACACAAAAATACTCGCAGCCAAAAACTATAAAGAAACACACCTAATGTACTTTTTTAATACCATGTTATTTAAAGAACCTGAGTTAAATCGTACCTGGCAACTCACCACAAACGAGCTCACTACTGAACCAGCTGGTTTTAGCGATACCGTATTTGCGCTAAAGCAACTTGTAATCATTAAACAGCAAATTAAGGCTAAAGAGTTTAGTACAATTAATAGCGATTCTATTTTTAGCGCACTCGAGCAGCTTAATAAATTTCAATTTAACCAAGCACTCATTCAATCAGTCCGTATGCAGGTCGTGTTAAATAACAACGCCACACAGTTTGTAAAAACACTAAACTTTAATACGCTGTGCCCAGTGGATAAAAATAATAAAAACGCAAAAATCATAAGCAACGTATTTCAAAAGTTTTACCTAAAAGAAATTCAGCCCTATCAAGCGCAATTAACTGGTTATCTAGAGGCACTACAACCGCTTTATAACGAGCTTTGGTTTAACGAAAGTATCTCAAGTCCTCAAATTAATAACTTAGTCAAAACGGGCTCGACCAGTAACTTACTGAACTTACTTAAAAGCTCAGCTAAAAAACATGTGGTTTGGTGGCAAGGTTTTTATAAAACGTGTGAAATAAGCCCAATATGAATAAAAAAACGGCAAATAAACTCAAAAACAACAAACTTGCTTGATTCACCAACCGCCACGCTATATATTAGCCGCCGTTGTTAAGCAATTAACACTTACTTAAATAAAGTAATACGACTGTAGCTCAGTTGGTTAGAGCACTACCTTGACATGGTAGGGGTCGGTGGTTCGAATCCACTCAGTCGTACCAACATTTAAGAACCCTAAAAAAATTGTACGACCGTAGCTCAGCTGGTTAGAGCGCTACCTTGACATGGTAGAGGTCGGTGGTTCGAATCCACTCGGTCGTACCAATTAAACTCTATATTTCAAACAGTTAAAAAACCCTATTCAATATACCCATTTAATTTTTTGTTAAAAATTAAATTCTTAGCTTTTTATTATTTTGTATTCAAAATTTAAAAATAACGAGAGTCAAGCCTTAAAAGATCATCCTAAAAATTACAGTTATTATCGATTTGTGCCCAAACTAGTGCCCAAGCGCCCAAAGCACATTTTTAGCTCTTTAATCCACCTCAAAATTAGACCCCCACCCCTGATAATTACAAGTCAAATTATAAGATTGAATGGCAATGTATAAATACAGCACAACAGGGAATGACAGCTCTAGGCTATCTGCTCTACTTCTACTAGCGTAAAGTAAGGAAACACACCGCATACTATTGAACACAACTGGTAAGCTAAAGCTTTATACCAGTGATTTATAGCTATAATAAAAAGATTCAAGTAAGTATCACCGGCTAACAAACGCTCCTAGCACATATACAAGAGGCGCATTCCAATTAATTGCCACTTCGTTCGTTGAATAACTACACCAGCTATCGCTGTATGATTTTGCAGGTTCGTTGGAATCATAGTTACACTCATCCTGCTGCCCAGCTTGGGGACCGCCAACTAACATACCTGGTACTGGAGCTGTAATGCCATCACTTTGTGAAATTCGATGATGCGGGTTTTGTGGTGTTTTATCACCAAAACCAGTAACAAACGAATATCCTGTTGGGTTGCGTCCTAGAATGTAATCAACAAGCCCTTGCGCAGCCTTTAAGTACTGCGAATTATTATTTAACTCAGCGGCTTGTAGCAAAATTATCGCTTTATTTAACGCTGCTGAATTACTTCCCCACACAAAGTCAGACTTTTCCATCGCAACAATATATGGGCTATTTTTATGTTGTTTTAAATACACATCAGCTAAGTGTTTTTGCTTTATTTTAAGATCTTCGTATTCTTGTTCACTCAATAAATCTTTTGCTTTAAACAGTAAACTGCTTATAGAAAGATACGATACATTTCTCCATGAAGGAGCTGAATAATGAATATTTATCTCTTTGTAAGTATTATAAAAACCTTTATCTCTAGTTGTTATAAATAACTCTGCAGCGGCCCAAGCAAACTCATCTTTTAGCTGATTATCACCATACTCTCCACTTTTAATATCATCAGGTTGCTCATAATATTGGGTTTGATTTTCAAGCGAGTACTTCCATGCGTTAATTGCAGCCGCTAAATATTGCTTACTTTTATTGGGATAATAGGGAGCAATTACTCTACTGGCCACCGATAACGTCGCGGCAAAATCAAGGCTAGCCGCTGTGCTTTTTCCTATCATGTAGCGCGCTCTTTTATCTTCATGCGGCATTTCATAGCCTGGCCATTCACGCGTTGTGAGTTTATGATAAACCCCCCCATCATCGCTTTGCATAGTGATCAGCCATTCAAGGTTCCATAGTGCTTCGTTTATAATATCGGGGACGTCATCTGACGATTCAGGGATGTTTAATATTTGCTTTTGATACACTTCAGGGTAGTGCTCAAACGCCGCAAGTAATGTGTACGTGGTAATACCAGAATTAACAACATACTTGCCATAATCGCCCGCATCGTACCAGCCTTTTTGAGATTGCACCTCTTTCGCTTTAAAGTCATCGCCTTGCTCTGCTGATGAGTGATAAAGCACGTCGCCGTCTTTATGCCCTAAAGGCCGCGCATAAATACCTGCATACTTTTTCTCTATTACAATACTTGAACGATTTAAGTAATAGTATTTTAACGCCGCTGTATGAATCGAGTCATATACATGATTATTAATTGAGAATACGGCAGAATCTCTCACTCCTTTTACACGTAAAAGGTAATCTCCTGGCGTTACAATATCTGTAAATACAGCGCGTTTAAAGGTGTCATTTCCTGAGTTGTCCCACATTTTAGCGTGTGATAACTGGCCGCTACGTATTATTTTATTAGTATTTACATCCACTAAATCATAAGTAGTAGCGGTTACATTTGGCACTATTGCTATTTTTTCGCTATTAACTAAATAACCAAGCTGATTAACTGCTATTTTTTGATTAGATGACTCTGTGCTCAGTTTACTAAAATCATCTTTTACTACCGCCGTGCATGCACTCAAGAAAAGCACAGCGATTAACGTTAATTTTAAAACAACATTTTTCATAATGCCCTTTCCGTATGTGCATAAATTCAAGCGAAAATACAACAAGGGTGCACTAATATGCACCCTTTGCCATTTATTCACCGCATTTTATATTAGCTGTTTCCTTTGCTTTAGGTTCAAATTGAACATTAGCAACGCGTACTTTAGCTGCGCCTTCACTTGATAAAACAAATGGCGCACTAGAGCGTTCAAATTCAACTCCCTTATTAGCAAAACACAATAGGTCTATCGATACTTTATTCCATGTACTTAATTTAAATTCTTTAATAATAGGCGCTATGTCAAACGAACCACACTTGCTTTTACCACAGCCCATTTGAACATTTAACGTTTTTTCTGGGTAGGCTTCTACACGCACATCGAATGTCAAGGCACTTTTATTGATTAAGTACTGCGATAAATCCTCTCTGTACCATGTTGAGCTAATTAATGCAGAAGCATGATTACTGCCAGTCCAAGTGAATTCTTTTGCGTCTCCTTGAATTTCCTTGTCAGCTTCAATCATACTTAAGCCTTGAATTTTACCGACCGGAGTTTGGATATCCTTTGTTTCTTGCTCTGTTTGCAATTGATAGTTCCAATCACCTTTTGCCCTCCCCTGCATAATTACATAGGGTGTATTAGTGGGTACTTCAAATACAAAATCATTGTGAGTATTTAACTTACCAAGATTTACATTATCCTTGTAAGTTAAACCAAATCCATAAGCAAATAATGGGTCGTACGGTTTGTCGAATCTATTTAATACAACTTGCGACGCGTATTTAGGCCATGAAAAAGAAAGCTTACCTTTGAAGTCATACTCGATATTTCCTTTTTTATTGGTAAATAACACGTCAGCTACACCTACGCCTTCACTACCTGGAAGCCAAGCAGCAACAAACGAATCAGATGCGTTGATTTCTCTATTAACCCAAAGTGGCCGGCCAGATAAAAATACAGATACCACTTTTATGCCCTTTGATTTTAATGACTCGATTAATTTAGCGTCACGATGAGAGTGAGCCTGATAAGCTATTGATTTCAAGTCACCAATCCACTCTGCGTATGGGTTTTCACCAAATACAACAATAGCTACATCGGGTTTTTCATCAAAGCTTCCATCAGGGCTTAATACAGCCTTACCACCGGCTTTGTTTACCACCTGCTCAATACCATCAAAAATTGATGTGCCTCCAGGAAAATCAGACTTTACATTACCCTCACCAGTCCAATTAATCGTCCAACCGCCAGTTTGCTTACTCATATTATCAGCGCCGTCACCAGCAACTAAAACTTTACTATTTGGGCTAAGCGGTAACAAATTATTATTGTTTTTCAGCAGTACTAAAGATTCTCGTACAGCTTGCCTTGCAATCGCCTTGTGTTCAGGAGCACCTAATAATTGTTTTTGGTTTGCGTATTTACGCTTTGATGGAAGTCCTTTATTGAATAGCCCCGAACGCATTTTTACGCGCAAAATACGCCTAACGGCATCGTCAATACGTTCAATGGGAATAATGCCATTTTCAACTTGCTCTATAGTATTACCTATAAAAGCTTTCCAGTCTTCGACTACCATAAACATATCAAGCCCAGCATTTACAGCCTGTGGACAGCTATCATTAGTACAGCCAGGTATTTTACTATGCGAATTCCAATCGCCTACAATAAAGCCATCAAAACCGAGTCGAGTTTTTAACACATCCGTAAGCAGATATTTACTGCCATGTAAACGCAGTCCATTCCACATATTATGCGAGGCCATAATACTTTGTACACCCGCTTTTATAGCCGGAAAATAAGCCGCAGCATGATTTTTAATTAAATCTTTTTCAGTTTCTCTATTATCGCCTTGATCAATCCCTTGATAAGTACCACCATCGCCTACCCAATGCTTAGCGGTAGAATAGATATGGTCGTCATCTAAAAAGTTAGATGTGTTTACTTTACCTTGCAGTCCTTCAATCATTTCTTTTGAATACAAAGCAACTATCTCTGAATCTTCAGAGTAGCTTTCATAGGTTCGCCCCCACCGATCATCTCTGGCAACTGCCAATGTAGGTGCAAAGGTCCAATCGATTCCTGCAAGGAGGACTTCTTTTGCTGTTGCTTCACCAATTTTATAAATTAACGCGGGGTTATGGGCTGCACCCAAACCAATATTATGAGGATATAAAGTAGCGCCAATAAATTTATTATTTCCATGTACGGCATCAATACCATACGTAACAGGAATAGCTAAACCACCAGCGGATGTATCCATTGAGGCTAAGTACAACTCATCCATAAACGACACCCAATCAGACACACTTGCATTGCGGTCATTATGCAAAAATGTACCCCCTCCATTTAAAACCGATCCTAAATGGTATTTTTTTACATCTTGCGGAGTGACCCATGTTATTTCTGCTTGAACCATTTGACCGACTTTTTGTTCAAGCGACATTTTATTTATTAAGCGTGTAATGTCAGCTTCTAGCGATGCATTTTTTTCTATTGCGGGTTTTTGTTTTGGCCATAGCGTTATATCATTTTTAGCAAATGCAGCTGAGCATGACATGCTCAAAAATGAGCCTAAAACAAATGAAGAATAAATATTTTTCATTAAATTGATAACCTGATACTTTGTTAGTGTGGCGAATAGTTTTATTACAAATACACTATAATGTCGTTCAAATAGAGGTTTTAGGCGTTCTAATACGTGTAATACACTTTATTTGAACGCTAAAACTGTTTTAAATATTTAAACTTGTTCGATAATACATACCCACACGAATGACACAGATGTGCCAAATAAGAATTTTAATAAAGGTGTATTAAATTGTGAAAGAAGTACTTTTTAACACTCACGATCTCGCTTTAATTTTTACCATGTTTATATGCTTATCGTTTAGCGTATTTTTAATCACATTGAAAAAAGGGAATAAATTAAGTAACTGCCTACTTGCCTGCTTTTTATTAGCTCAAGCCGCTATCCCTATGGATAATCTTATAAACTTTGGTGAAGCATTTAGACCTTTTGCATTAAATTTATCGCCAAATTTGTTTTATACATTCGGCTTAGCATTTTGGTTAGAAGTCCCGCTACTTTTGCTCTATATAAAATCGTTAGTTAATAAAAATTATGAAGTTAAAAAAATTGACGCACTGTATTTTATTCCTTTTATACTTTATGCCATCTATTTCACACTAGATTGGCTTATGCTCGACAACAGCGTTAAATTAGATGCACTCCAGAACGGTACCATTGAAACTACACCTATCATTGATCGTATAATTTATTTTTCTCGGGAATGTTTTCGTTTTTCTATCAGTGTTTTATGCTTTTTAGAACTACAAAAATATCAAAAAAATATCAAAAATGAATTTGCAGAACTAGAAAGTGTCGATCTGACTTGGTTAAAAGTCTTAGTTATTGGCTTTTTAATAGTTCATTTAAACGCAATATTTGTCTCGCTTGGTATTATTATGTCTTATGACATTGGGATAATTGTCGATCACGAACTATTGGGGCTTACCTCTAACTACGCGGTACTTTTATTAATAACGAGCTTAATATTTTTTAGTGCAGGTCATTCAAGAATATTCCAAGGTATTGACGACACACTCACTACCGAACAAAGTAAATTGCCAGAGGTTTTTGAACCCGAAAAAATACAAAAAATTGAAAGTTACTTGCTGCAAAACAAGCCTTATTTAAACCATTTACTCACACTAGATAACCTAGCAAGCCAATTAGGAATGGGGTCAAGAAGCCTTTCATCAATAATTAATAGGCACTTTGGTAAAAACTTTTTTGAGTTTATAAATCACTACAGAATTGAAGAAAGTAAACGGCTGCTACTTTTAGAAGAAAATAAAACAGTGACCATGTTGGACATTATGGATAAAGCAGGGTTTAACAGTAAAGCGACTTTTAATACATTTTTTAAAAAACTAGTGGGTATAACACCCACTCAATTTAGAAAAGAGCATTGGGAACGCCAAGCAAAAGCTTAGATTGTCCGCTTACAACTCTCTACAACAATGCATTATGGCGTATAATTTTTTAAAATATACGCCTGATGATCGGGCATTACATTAGCTGAGCGACTAATTACTGATTCAATATTTTTTAGTCTGCGTTTTATCTCATCACGGCTTAGCCTGTCAACTAATGGGTGGTAGCTTTTAGGTTTAATGCCTTGTCCGTGCATAACAGCAAGCCATGATGTTTCGTTAAATAACTCGTTGTCATGTCTAAATATACGACCGTTTTCACTAAACATATCTATTTTTTGTTTTAATGAATCTGGCATTTCTATGTTTTTACAATAACGCCAAAACTCACTATCATCGCGATTTGTTAACTTATAATGCAAAATAATAAAATCTCGAATACGATGATACTCTGTTTCAGTTTGCTGATTAAACAGATCAATATCGCACTGCGTAAAAGCTTTACTTGGGAACAACGTCATCAGTTTCGCAATAGCCGACTGAATTAAATGTAACCCTGTAGATTCAAGTGGTTCGACAAAGCCTGCCGATAAACCAATAGCAATACAGTTTTTATTCCAACTTTTTTTACGCATACCTGTAACCCACTGTAAGCTATTTATATCATTTAAAGGGCTTGATTCCAGTGTGTTTAATAATAAACTCTGCGCTTTATCGTCATCCATAAACTCGCTTGAATACACAAACCCATTACCTACTCTGTTTTGTAGCGGTATTCGCCAAGTCCAGCCAACACTCTGCGCCGTAGACTGTGTATAAGGGTTTAGTGATTTTGTAGATAAACAAGGCGCTGCAACCGCTTTATTACAAGGAAGTAGATGTGTCCAATCTTCGTAGCCCGTTTTAAGTGCTTGCTCAATTAGCAGTCCTTTAAAACCTGAACAATCAATAAATAAATCACCGCTGAGTACCGTGTTATCGTTTAACACTAACGACTCTATCATTCCTGTTACAGGGTTGGTTTTTACTTTATCAACCTGACCTTCAATACGCTTAACACCTTTATTTATAGCGTATTTACTTAAAAATTTAGCATAAAGGGTTGCATCAAAGTGGTAGGCATAATTAATACCTGCTAGCGGTGTATTTTGCTGGGTAGACGGGTGCATAAATTTGTTGGCGTAAGCACCTACCGATGCCAGTGAGTAGTTAGATAAGTTGGAAGTTTTTTCAAATTTTGGTTCATCTTGCATTTTCAACCAAAAATGATGAAAAGGCAGCGCCTCCATATTAGTACCGTAATTTCCAAAAGGATGAAAATAGCGATGCCCCTTTTCCTTCCAATCTATAAATTCGATACCTAGTTTAAACGTTGCATTTGTAAAACGAATAAACTCAGATTCATCGATGTCGAGTATTGTATTAAATAGCTGAATTTGCGGAATAGTTGCCTCACCTACCGACACAGTCCCTATCTCGCTCGATTCAACAAGTGTAATGCTACAATTATCGCAACCAATAACTTTTGCAAGTGCCGAGGCGCTCATCCAACCTGCCGAACCGCCACCCACAATTACAATCGACTTAATGTGTGTATCGCTCATTTTGTATAACCTTTTTAACTAAAAAATACGCTACTACTGCAACTTAGCCAGTAATAGCGTATATTTATGTGCCAGTAGTATTTATTAAAAGTTACCTTTTAAAATAATGCTAAATCGACGTTCGCTGGCAAACCAAGAGCGTGATATACGATTATTATCGTTGTCTATTTGCATAGAAGTACGCGCCACTTCGTTAGTTAAATTGGTACCTTGTAAGCCAATTTGAAATGAATCCGTTAGATTATAAAATACAGAACCATCAAGCTGCCCACCAGCTTCGTTATAAATAGGTAATTGGGTTATAACATCTTTACTGGTTAGCAAATATTCAGAGCGCCAGTTGTAAGCTAAGCGTGCATTTATGCCGTACTTTTCGTACATCGCTACAATATTTACGTTGTCTTTAGAAAGCCCTTCAAGAGGCAATCCATCAAATGCAACATCGGCGCCTTCTGTTGAATCAGGCTTATCTGGTGATAATCCTGCATTTGGTGATCCTTCTTCTTCAATATAGGTGTAGTTAAACTGCATCCCGATACCACTAAAGGCACCAGGTAAAAAGTCATAAAACTGCTGGTAAGCCAGCTCAAAACCCTGCACAGAGCCTTCATCACCATTTGTGGCACCGTTTACTTGTACTACCTGAGTAGCACCATTATTAGTAAACTCTCTATCTACTGAGCCATTAATAAAATAATTACTCATATCTTTATAAAAGAATGATGATGTAAGTGAACCCACTCCTTCAGAAAAATACCACTCAAGTGCTAAATCGTAGTTGTATGACTCCATTGGTTTTAAAAATGGATTCCCCGAGTTAGCTGTATAGCGTGAATAGCGTGCGTCTTGAATTTGTCTTTCATCTGAGCTTTCATCGTAGGTGATCACTAAGTCTTCAGGCGTGATTTTTACAAAGTTTCTTAGGTTTCCTAGAGCCGGTAGTGCTATAGCTTCTGAAAAGCCAAAGCGTAAAATTAAATCATCCTTTAAATTTAATTTTATATTTAAGCTAGGCAGTATATTTGTGTATTCGCTGTTTGCAGTTTGCTCTGTAAATCCTGCATTGCCAAAGGCCGCTTGATCCGAGGGTAAAAAATTATCGGGATCGGATGCATCGTTAATATCGCCAACGGTATCTGGGAATGTTAAAAAGCCATCTGTTTCATTTTTTATTTTTACATAGCGTAGGCCCACATTACCGCTATAAAACATGTCACCTAATTCACCTTCAAAATTACCTTTAATGTAAAACGCATTATTCACCTCAGACGTTTCATTTATTTCGTTATTTAAAAAATCTCCAACCGCACCGTCTCTGCTCGACAAACGTTGCCAATTTGGTGATAAAGACGCAAAGGCCGATTCTGCATTATTATAGTCTTTTACAAATGACTCTTTAGGAAACAAAAAAGCTCCCTCTGAGGCAACATTTAATACCCCGCCTCTGGCGAAGTTATCAAAAGTTACTTCCTCATAGCTATCGCCTAAACTAGCACCTAGCTCGTCGCCTTGCGCATCAAACCATGCACTGCCATTACCTGCCCACGCCTCAGACAGCCATCCCCAATTAAAAGTAGACTGACGTGTAGTTTGCTCTCGCTTAGCATAACGAGCACCAACTTTTACGCTAGTAAAAAAGCCACTATCAAATGTGTATTGTGTATCACCTGCAAAGGCAACTTCTTTACCATCATTATCAGATATGTGATCCATTGCACTGCGCCAAAAATAGTTATGAGGATCGGTAAAAAATCCTGCATCGCCGCTATTTGCAGGGTCAAGTAAAGTAATATCAGGTAACTCTGAGCCGTTTTGTTCAATACCAATTACAGCGCGAGTTGCGCCCATCACAGAAAAATCAAAAATCTCTGATGTAGACTCTACATATTGAGCGTCAAAATTAAACGACCATGTATCGTTAGGGCGATACTTAAGATTAAAGCCGTAATCGTCCACTACGTTATCTTGATCTCTAAAACGTGTGATCATCGCATGTTGTGCACCAAATTCACCTGATGGTTGACGCTGCGCATCATTACCACGCCAACCCGTATTTGATGTAATAAAACCCGATTCAAAAAGCCCTTGGTCAGTAATGTCAAATTCAGTACCTTCAAGAGCTACTAAATCATTAATAACAGCATCATCGGCCATTTCAATAGCGTGTTCGGTCCACGCTAGTGACGAATCAGAGCGAATAAATTGGGCTGTAGCTAAAAGCGTTTTACTTTCATTTTCAAACTGTAGTGCTCCTGCAAAACCTTCTCTGTCTCTGTCATCTTCTTTTCGGGTTAAACGCGTAGTACGAGGCACAAATACAGCTTGCCCATTAACAAGTTCATTTTGCTCTTCGTAACGGCCTATTTGTGTACCGTCTGACTGCGCCTTTAGTTTAGAGTTTGAATAATTTACTAATACGCCAAGCCTGCCATTATCTAAATCAAATATATCGCTATATAGGCCAGAAAATGACGGTGTTGTTTCATCTGCAAATTCGCTATATGTTCCATCTAAAGTAAAAGCGATTACTCGGCCGTCGGCATCAAAAGGTTTACGTGTAACCAAATTGACAGTACCAGCTATACCGCCTTCAATCATATCTGCCGATTGGTTTTTAAATAATTCAACAGACCCCATTAATTCTGGCGGTACATCTTGAAAGCTTAACCCTCGCCCTGAATCTGCAGTAAAAGTGTCGCGGCCGTTAAATTCACTGCGAGTATGTGTTAATCCACGAACAACAACACCGCTGCCTTCAACACCATAATGATCTGGATCGTTTGCAGCTGCAAAGCGTTCAATAGACACTCCTGGTAAACGGGTAATTGCCTCAAGTACACTTCGATCAGGTAAAGACCCAATATCTTTTGCTGAGATAGCATCGAGTACTGTTTCGCCTTCTCTCTTCATATTTTGGGCATTAATGAGATTTGAGCGTGTCCCTTCTACAATCACAATTTCTATATTATCTTCATCAGCTTTTGCTACGGCTTCTTCTTGTGCTGCAAATACATTACAAGAAAATGGTGATGCCATAATTGCAGAGGCAATTATCGACAACTTAAATTTACGGCTCTGTTTTATTTTCTTCATTCTTATTTCCCCAATCAGAATTTAAAGACTACTCACGTAGCACTTAAAATTCTTATCCTGTCTTTTTTGTGTATGTGGTTATCGTGCAGGTATAGGTTTAATAAAATTAAAGGCAAAAATCGCCTAACTAACCACACATACCGCTATTTGAACGCTTTATTAAGCCACTTTGGTTATATATACATACCTCGTTTTTATAAGTGGATTAATACATAGGGACTGAAAATCATACTGTTAAATAGTAATTAACACGTATTTGCAGCGTAATGCCCATTATTTAGGGGACTAAAGTATGAACTTACGTAAATACGTCCATTTAAACGTTCAAATTTATATTAATCTTACCCTTAGACGACTCTAATAATAACCTCTGTTAATTTATTTTTATCACACACCCATAAAGAGTTGGTAACAATGGTTAACAAAAATACAAAAGATTTTATTGCACTTACAGCAATCGCTACTTTAGTTAGTTGTGCGCCCCATAAACAATCAAATACAGATATTCCACTTTATCTAAATGAATCGGCAACAACTGACGAGCGCGTAAATGACTTAGTAAATCGCTTAACATTAGAAGAAAAAGTAGCTCAGCTATTTGATAAATCCCCCGCAATTGAGCGCTTAAATATTCCAAAATATAATTGGTGGAACGAAGCGCTTCACGGTGTAGCAAGAGCCGGTAAAGCAACTGTTTTTCCTCAGGCGATTGGTCTTGCTGCTACATTTGATGAAGACTTAATGTTAAGAGTTGGTACGGCTATTTCTGACGAAGGCAGAGCAAAGCATCATGCCTTTTTAAATGAAAATAACCACTCAATGTATACAGGGCTGACGTATTGGTCGCCAAACATAAATATTTTTAGAGATCCACGCTGGGGCCGTGGCCAAGAAACCTACGGTGAAGACCCTTATTTAACAACCCGTATTGCGGTTAATTTTATTAACGGCTTACAAGGTGATAACTCTAAGTATTTAAAATCTGTAGCGACACTTAAGCATTATGCAGTACATAGCGGCCCGGAGGTTTCAAGGCACAGTGACGACTACACTGCTTCTAAAAAAGATTTAGCAGAAACCTATTTACCTGCATTTAAAGATGTAATAGCACAAACGGATGTAGCATCAGTGATGTGTGCATATAACAGCGTAAATGGCACGCCGGCTTGTGGTAACAACGAGTTAATTCAAAATAAATTACGCGATGAATTTAATTTTAAAGGTTACATCGTATCTGACTGTGGTGCTATAGCCGATTTTTACGACATAAAATCCCACAATATAGTCAGTACAGAAGCACAAGCTGCAGCTATGGCGCTTAGAACAGGAACCGATTTAAACTGCGGTGATCATCATGGTAATACCTATAGTTATTTAACTCAGGCAGTACAAGAAGGATTAGTTGAAGAAAATGATATAGATATAGCATTAAAACGCCTTATGTATGCGCGCTTTAAATTAGGAATGTTTGATGATGCTAACAATGTGCCTTTTTCTAAAAAACCGATGACGTTAGTTGGATCTACAGAGCATTTAAAACTCACCGAAGAAGCAGCTCAAAAATCATTAGTATTACTTAAAAATAAACAATTGCTGCCTTTAAAAGGTAACGAAAAAATAGCATTAATCGGCCCGAATGCAAATAACACCGCTATTTTATTAGGAAATTACAACGGCACACCTATCAAACCTATTACTCCTAAATACGCATTAGAAAAACGCCTAGGTAAAAATAAACTTACATATTCTGCAGGCTCAAGCATTACCGGTGAGGTTTATACACATTACCAACCTATTGAGGCAAAGCATTTTTTTCATCTAGATCATAATAATCAAATGCAGCCAGGGTTAATTGCCCAGTATTACCCAGCGAGTAATTTTGACCGTCAACCAGCTAAACGACAAATAGATAAAAATATCGATTTTAGCTGGGAACGCTCCCCTATCGACAACTCTATTGAGCAAGAATTTGCTGTTAAATGGGACGGAATAATTAAACCTGAGCAAACAGCACAATACTATTTTAAAGCCACCAATATAAGTTTTACACTTAATGGTAAAACTGTTAATGGCGCTATAACGCTTAATAAAAATGAAGAATATATATTAACTGCACAAGCTAAATTCAATCATTTTTGGCATAGCAACGTTATTAACCCAACAGCGAGTTTAGGCTGGTTAAAAAACCCTCAAAACCTTACTCAACAAGCGCTAGATAATGCCAATGAAGCGGATGTTATTGTATTTGTAGGCGGTATTAGTGCCAATCTTGAAGGTGAAGAAATGCCACTGCAAATTGAAGGGTTTTCTCACGGAGATCGAACCAATATTAATTTACCTAAAAGCCAACTTAATTTACTTAAAAAGCTAAAGCAGACCGGTAAACCTATCGTACTTGTAAATATGAGCGGTAGTGCAATGGCATTAAATTGGGAGAACGAAAATATAGATGCCATTGTTCAGGGCTTCTATCCAGGTGAGGCAGCAGGAAGCGCGCTAGCTGGTTTACTTTACGGCGACTTTAGCCCATCAGGTAAATTGCCTATCACCTTTTATAAATCAGTTTCAGATTTACCTGACTTTAAAAACTACTCAATGCAAAACCGTACATACAAATATTATGAAGGTGAAGTACTTTACCCATTTGGTTACGGCTTAAGTTACGCAGACTTTAAATACAAAAACACACGTCATTCAATAAACGCAGACACTGGCGATTTAAACCTAACAACAACAATCGCTAACCAAAGCAGTTTTACAGCTGACGATGTTGTTCAAGTTTATATTTCTATGCCCGACGCGCCAATTAAAACACCTAATAAACAATTAGTGAGTTTTAAACACGTTACCCTTAAACACAAAACGCAAAACGAGGTTAAATTCACAGTTCCTAAAAACCAACTCACTTATATCAATGAGCAAGGTAATGCCGTGGCTTACAAAGGACGCTTAATTGTTACGGTGGGCTCTGGGCAAGGTATTAAAATACCAAAAGATAAATTTACGGTGTCTAACATTGTTTTATAAAAATAATAAAAATCTAGGAATTAAAAAATGGAAAATACAGCAACAGATCCCACGCTCAGTGGTACATCTATTCAATTAAAGAGTATCGAAAATGAGAACTTGCTACGTATATTTTTTATCGCTTGCGTAGCTGCGATTGGTGGATTCTTATTTGGTTTTGATAGCGGTGTAATTAATGGCACAGTTGATGGACTCAAAGGTGCCTTTAACTCAGACAGCGTAGTAACCGGCTTTAATGTAGCAAGTATGCTGCTAGGCTGCGCTATTGGTGCATTAATAGCAGGTAAAAGCGCCGATCACTTTGGTCGAAAAAAGGTATTACTTGCAACTGCTGTTCTTTTTATTATCAGTGCCTGGGGTTCAGGCATTGCAGGGGCGTCGGGGGAATTTATAATTTATCGCTTAATTGGCGGCTTAGCGGTAGGTGCAGCTTCAATACTAACGCCCGCTTATATAAGTGAAATAGCCCCGGCACGTTTACGTGGTACGCTTACTTCTATTCAGCAAATTGCTATTATTTTAGGATTATTTTGCTCTTTTTTAAGTAACTATTCATTAGTACAAATATCAGGGAACTCAACCGAAGTACTTTGGTCAGGCTTTGATACGTGGCGATGGATGTTTTGGATAGAATTAGTCCCTGCAACTATTTTTTTGGTCACTTTATTTTTTATTCCAGAAAGCCCGCGTTATTTAGCAATGAAAAATAAACAACAAGCAGGAATGAAAATTCTATCGCAGTTATTCGGTGCTAAAAACGCCAAACCAATGTGGGAAGAAATAAGGCAGTCATTAGGTAATAGCGAAAAAACAAAGATAAGTAACTTATTTCAAGCACACTCATTCAAGCTAAAACCAGTCGTTTATATTGCAATTGGGCTTGCAACATTACAGCAACTAGTCGGTATTAACGTGGTATTTTATTATGGCGCTATATTATGGCAGGCTGTTGGTTTTTCAGAATCAGATGCGCTTTTAATCAATATTATTAGTGGCGTAATTAGCTTAGTTGCCTGCTTTATTACTTTATCGCTTATTGATAAATTAGGCCGAAAGCCATTTTTATTAATCGGTTCAATAGGCATGACCTTCTCACTCATTGGTTTGGTTGTCGCATTTTCTAACGGCACTATAGACCCTCAAGGACAATTACAACTTGGCGACTGGGGCTTTACTGCACTCGTACAGGCCAACTTATATGTATTCTTTTTTAACCTTTCATGGGGTCCTGTAATGTGGGTAATGCTCGGCGAGATATTTCCAAATAACATGAGAGGATTAGGCTTAGGGCTTGCAGGGCTTGCTCAATGGCTGGCTAACTTTTTAGTTACTATGACCTTTCCAATATTGCTAGCCGGTGGAGGGCTTGCACTCGCGTATTCGCTCTATGCTTTTTTTGCTTTTATATCGGTACTTTTTGTTATTTACTTAGTAACTGAAACCAAAGGAACGAAACTAGAAAACGTATAACTTTATCGTCCTAAATAGCTAAATTTAGGACGATAATTTTTTAGTGCCTACCCAACTAATCTATAACCTACCGCTGGCTCAGTTAAGATATGAATAGGGCTTGCAGGGTTTACCTCAAGCTTTTGTCTTAGTTGCGCTACATGTACACGAATATACTCAGGTCTATTAATGTATTGCTCCCCCCATACCTGACTTAAAATAGCATTATGAGTAAGCACTTTATCTTTATTTTGAAATAACATAAGCAAAATTTTATATTCTTTATTAGTGAGCTTTACATCGCTGCTGTTAAGCGTAACTGTGTGCTTATGCGGATCTATAATGATGTTACCGCATTGCAGTGCCAAACTGGGCTGTGTATTTACTCTTAGTAGCACACGCATTCTTGCCAGAAGTTCGTTTGCACTAAAAGGTTTGGTTATATAATCGTTTGCCCCATTATCAAGGGCTGTAACCTTTTCCACCTCGCCATCGCGAGCCGAAAGCACTAATATTGGTATTTGGCTCCATTGTCGTACTTCAAGTAACCAAGCCTGTCCATCCATATCAAGCAATCCCAAATCAAGTAACACTAAGTCAAAGCTTTGCTCACTCATTAATGAAAAACCATCAAGCCCTTTCGCACTAATTGATACGTTATAGCCACTGGCACCTAGTAATGTTTTTAAAAAACTTTGCAGTGCAGGTGAGTCTTCTAGCACCAATACATTAATCATTCTTTGCACTCCAGCTAAGTATTGCTGTGGCTACTTGGGTCAGCTCATCAATAGTTAATACAAATTCGCCTTGATGAAACTGAGCAACTACATCGCAAATTACGCTACCAAGCCCAACTCCTTCATCCGAACTGCTTGGATGAGTAACTATGAGATTGCTTACGGCTATTTTATAGTGTGTTATATTAGCAATTCGTTCAGTATTAAAGTCCACTGTCGCCACTCCATCACCGTAACGTGCCGCGTTTTCGAATATATTCGCAAGCGCGATTTCTAAAAGTGTTATATCACCTATACAACAAGTAGCTTTATCAAAGACTAACGCTAAGTTAAAACCGCTTAATTGCTGCTGCCTGCGTGCTTTAGCCTCAGTAACCAGTGTATGTACGTTGATAGCTTGCAATGCTAGCTGCTCTCCTATTTTATTTACCCGGCTAAGCTCCATCACTTTATTAAAATGCTGATTTAAGATTTCACTTTGCTCATAAATATTTTTTGCTTGTTCTGTAATTGATGCCTTACTTAGCTCAATATTTTCGTCAGCTAACATGCTTGATGAGCCCATAATAGTAGCCAAAGGCGTGCGTAGATCATGAGATAAACTACGCAGCAATGCGTTTTTAGCACGTTCTAACTCTGCTTGTACTTTCATCGATGCCGACTGGTTTCTAAGATTTGAGTTTTCGTGGACCTGAAACAACAAAGACAGTGCCGTGTCTATAAATGCACGGTTTTCAGGACTAAGTTCGGCATCTGAAATAAAGCCGCCCCATTGTGTGTTTTGTTCGATATTGAAGTACTCTCCATTATCCATTGTATTATTGTTCCAACTAAGTGTAATACCTAGATGATTTTTAATCGATGTTGTAAATACTTGGCGCTGAGCGTTTATATCATCAAGCCCATTAAGCGCCTTAGCTAACTCATATAAACATCGTGTATTACTGGCATGTAACTGGGTATCACGAACGTTTTTACTTAGCTCGCCCGCCAATTTGCTTATCATCAAGCCAACTATAAGCATGACAGTAAAAGTGACTAAGTATTCAATTTTTTCGATATGAAATGTAAAGTACGGCAGTACAAAAAACCAGTCGGTACATGCCACACTAACTAACGTTGTAATCCCCGCTAAGGCGGCATTTTGACGCACCGCAACCCATGCCACCCAAAGTAATTGCAACATCACAATGTCGGTGGTCGTTAGCCACTCTCGAACTGGAAAAATAGCCAGCACAATAAAAATAGGCGCAATTGTTGTTAATAAAAGCGGCTTAAGCCATTTATTAATACCCATTTGTGCACTCCCATAAAATTCTCTTTTTATAGGTTACTGCTTTTTAATACGTTGTGTATAAAGTTTTTATAAAGATTTTTGGCTGTAGTGTTAAATGTTTATAAAGCTTAATTGATATGGGGTGACTCTTTTTTAAAATTCCATAGTCTTTGCTATGTAGTATTTTTTAAATAGGAACGCACATGGCACAGTTTGCAGTAATTGGATTAGGTAGTTTTGGTGTTACCGCCTCGCTTGAGCTTGCTAATCAGGGGCATCACGTTTGCGCAGCCGATATAAGCGAAAGCACCATTAACACGTTTGCTAATCAGTTAAATTACACTGTCATTTTAGATGCTAGTGATGAAACACAGCTTGCTCGACTCGACTTAACCAGCTGCCAAGCTGTATTAGTTGCAATTGGTGAAAACATAGAAGCGAGTATTTTATGCGTGCTGCATTTAAAAAACCTTGGTGTTAAACAAATATGGGTTAAGGCGTGCTCTAAAAGTCACCATCAAATTTTAAGTAAACTTGGCGTATCTCGTATTATTCACCCCGAGGAAGAAATGGGGATCAGAGTAGCACATGCACTTAACTACCCTATGGTTAACCAGTACTTTGCACTTACACAATCTACATTTATTGTTGAGCTTGCCATAGATTTACATTTATCAGGGCGCAATATTGGCTGGCTTCTAAAAGACCGTAACTCAGATATAAAACCGCTCACCTTACGCCGAGATGATAATTTCAATACAGACCTAACACTCGACACCGAGTTACGCCATGGTGATAGCCTTGTATTACTGGGCTCTAAACATTACCTAACAAAACTCACCAAACGGTTTAAAGCTTTATGATTAACTGGCAAGCACACGTACTTCCAAAGCAATTTAATCGCCGTTTAAAAAATTTGAAAAGGCCTGTTAACCCCCCTTTAATTTTAACTGCTGGTTTTTTTGTTCTCATTATTTTAGGCACTTGCTTATTACTATTACCTTTTGCAAGTGTTGAATCGCTTAGCTTTATTCAAGCTTTTTTTACTGCATCCTCTGCGGTTACAGTTACAGGCTTAGTTGTTATTGATACAGGCACTGCGCTAACCACATTTGGGCAATGTGTTGTTATGGTACTTATTCAAATTGGAGGAATCGGCTTTATGACCGTGGCCGTTATTTCATTTTTAAGTATTGGTAAAAACTTAGGATTAAAACAACGTTTACTTGCAAGCCAAGCATTCGATACAAGCGATTTAAATGGAGTGATCCATGTAGCTAGATGTGTAATAACTTACTCGCTAATAATTCAGACTATAGCATTTTGCTTACTTTTTATTAGTTGGGTAGATGACTATGGTATTGCGGGTAGCGCCTATCAAAGTCTATTTTATACTATTTCGGCTTTTAACAATGCCGGGTTTGCACTCGATAGTAATAGCTTAATGGCTTTTAAAAGTGATGTATCTGTTAATCTTATTATCAGTGCATTATTTATAATCGGTGGCTTAGGGTTTACCGTTTTAATAGATATATATCAACAACGTCGCTGGCATAAATTAGCAACTAATACACGTATTGTATTAATTGCAAGTGCTGTAATAAATTGCAGTGCATTTTTGCTTATTTTTTTATTTGAATATTCAAATCCAGCCACACTTGCCAACCTACCTATTAACGAGCAAGTAATTGCTGCTTGGTTTCAAGCAGTTACACCACGTACTGCAGGCTTTAATACTTTACCTATTAGCCAGCTCAGTTCCGACTCGACATTGCTTACATTGTTATTAATGGTAATAGGTGGCGGTTCGGTAAGTACAGCAAGCGGCATTAAAATAGGAACTTTTGTTATTTTACTACTTGCTATGTATAGTTATTTACGTCAAAAACCACAGGTAACCATATTTAACAGAGAGCTAAGCGACAAACTTGTGATAAAAGCATTGAGTGTTGTAATTTTATACTTATTTACGGCTTTTTTAAGCATCATGATTATGAGTAAAATCGAGCAAGCGTCTCTTTTAGATATTACTTTTGAAGTAATTTCGGCATTGAGCACTGTAGGGCTATCTCGTGATTTTACTAGTAATTTAAGTATGCCAAGCCAGCTAATAATAATTTTACTTATGCTGATTGGCAGAGTTGGTCCACTGACATTTGCTTATTGTTTTGCAAAACCTAAATTACAACCTCTTAAATTTGCTAAAACAACCATACAAATAGGGTAACTATTATTAAGACCACTTAGCCACCATAATTTATGTAAGGTATTATTGCGGTGCAAGATAGAAAATTATTGACTCCTAAATATGGCTTTATCAATTGAGAGACTTTTATAGAAAAAACAAAGGTAACTATAACCTCACTTTATTATTGCAGATATGAAAATTAATAAAATAAGCGCCAAAACCATTACAATAGTTTTGGCGCTTATTAAAGGGGTAATATTTATCCTTTCATTTGTTCAAGCTCTTTGCCTTTGGTTTCGCGTAAAAACTTAAATACAAATATGACTGAAACAAACGCACAAAATGCGTAAAAACCATAAGCCCCAGCTAAACCAATGCCTGTGAGCATAACAGGGAACGACCAGGTAATTAAAAAGTTAGCTATCCACTGGGCAAAGCCGGTAACTGCAAGGCCAGAGCCGCGAATTTGGTTAGGGAACATTTCGCCTAACATAACCCACATTACAGGGCCCCACGATAAGTTAAAAAAGAAAACATACGCATTAGCGGCTATTAAAGCAACTATGCCCTGCTCTCCTAGTTCTAAGTTACCTGTTGAGCCAATATCTGCGTTTAAAAAGGCATAAACAATAACAGAAAGCGTAACCGTCATACCAATTGAGCCGGTTAACAAAAAAGGTTTTCTGCCAATTTTGTCTATAAAATACATGGTAATAAACACTGCTAAAATACTTACAAAGCCGCTTATTATATTAATAAGTAACGCGTCAGATTCAGTAAAACCGGCTGCTTGCCAAAGTACCGCGCCGTAGTAAAAAACAACGTTAATGCCGACTAATTGCTGAAATGTAGCTAAGCCAATTCCTATCCAAACAATGGGGCGTAAACGTTTTTTAGGTTTATCAATAAGATCAGATAATTTAGGTTGGTGTTTATCGCCAGCAAGAGACTCTGCTATTTCATTTAATTTAAGAGAGGCAGTTTCAGCACCATATAATGACGATAAAACACGTGCAGCAGCGTCTTTTTTACCAGCCATAATTAAGTATCGAGGGCTTTCGGGGATAAAAAATAAAGCGATTAAAAACAAGCATGCAGGTAATAATTCAACCCAAAACATCCAACGCCATGTTTCAAAGTCGAGCCAAAATAAAGCCGTAGAACCGCCAGCCGTATTTGCTAAAAAGTAGTTACTCACAAATGCGCTAAACAAACCAAATATAATAGCCACTTGTTGAAGTGTAGAGAGCGTGCCTCTGTATCGTGCGGGGGCAATTTCGCTAATATAAGCTGGGGTCATAACCGATGCAGCCCCTACAGCTAAGCCGCCTAAAATGCGATAAATCACAAATTCAAACGATGTGACTGACACACCCGAGCCCCAAGCACTTATAATAAATAAAGCAGCGGCAAAAAGTAAAATTGGACGCCGACCAAATTTATCAGCCAATCGACCTGCGCAAAACGCACCAATGGCACAACCAATTAGCATGCTCGATACGTTAAATCCCGTACCTGCACTACTGGAGCCAAACGCCGTTTGTAATCCATCAACAGTGCCATTAATTACGCCGCTGTCAAAACCAAATAAAAAACCGCCAATGGTCGCAACAAAGCAAACCAGTACTATTAAAAGTACATTTTCTTTCTCGTTCATAAGTATCCATATTGTGTGTTGTTGTTATTTTATATAGATTTTGAAGCTCAAAAGGCTGTGCTTATTTAGTTGTTTTTATTGGTTGAGCTTGATTCTCTTTCTATTAATTCAAAATCTAAAATATGTCTTAAGTCTAAGCTTTTTACATTGCTTAAATCGTTATACTGACCCGATGCAAGTAAAGTAATCGCAAGCTCAGCCATTTCATTAATGGGCTGTTTTACCGTAGAAATATTTGGCCAAACTATGGTTGCAAGTTGCGTGTCATCAAAGCCAACAACCGACAGTTCGCTTGGAATATTAATACCTTGTTTTTGAGCTATTGAGATTACAGCGGCTGCCATATCATCGTTAGCTGCAAAAATAGCCGTTGGTTTATCATCAAGCGAAAGTAATTTTATTGCCGCTTCCATACCCGATTGATAGGTAAAACTGCCCTGCTCTATATACTCAGGTGGTGTTATTATTTTATTAGAGCGCAGCGCATCTAAATAACCTTGGTAACGCAAACGACTTACACCTTGTTTGGTGTCACCAATAATATGTGCAATTTTGCTATGCCCTTGATTTATTAAATGCTCTGTAACATCAAACGCCGCTTGATAATCGTCCATGCATATATAAGGGGAGCGATTTAATTTTGTATCTGGCGTTATTCTTACAAATGGCACTTGTGCTTTAGTAAGCACATCTAAAACCTGTTCGTTGTCGCACATAGGAGGCAGTAAAATCATGCCATCAACCTGTGTAACATCAATAAGTTGCTTTACCGATTCAATTGTTTTGTCAATATCGGTATGCGCTTCGTCAACAACAAGGTGGTAGCCCAGTGCGCGGCATTTTTTAAGCGCTGCCAATAAAAATTGGCTTATGTAAGAGTCACTTGGGTTATCGTATAAAAGCCCTAAAAAGAATGACTTAGTACTAGCAAGGCGCCTAGCAGACACATTTGGCCTGTAATTTAATTGCTCAACAACCGCCATTACTTTTTCGCGGGTTTTGTCGCTTACTTTTTTGTCTTGGTTGAGCACGCGTGAAACTGTCATCATTGATACACCAGCCTGCTCGGCTACATCTTGTATTCTTGCTCTTTTAGGATCGGCCATTACTGTTATTACCTACTCACAATCAGTGGATTGTTATAACTAACTTTCTTAGTTTTCATTATACATAATTGTAAAGCTTGATATTGTTTACAGCGCGTTTTAAATGATTACTTATTGACAAAGTCTTATACTACACTGAAAATGTTAGCGCTAACAACAAATTTACAATATTCACACCCAATAATATAAAAAACTTAGAAAGGCCTATATTATGAGCATGCTGCAAAACCCAATTCTAAGAGGCTTTAACCCAGACCCAAACATTGTCAGAGTTAATAACGACTACTACATAGCCACTTCAACATTTGAATGGTTTGGCGGTGTGCAAATTCACCACTCTACCGATTTAGTAAATTGGCGAGTTATAGGCCAAGCACTTAACACCGTAGAGCAACTCGATATGCGAGGAGTGCCCGACTCTTGCGGCGTATGGGCACCGCAACTTAGTTACAATAATGGCCGTTTTTATTTGGTATATACCAATGTAAAAAGCTTTGATGGCCCTTACAAAGACACACCAAACTATTTTGTATCAACCACTGATATCACCGGTAACTGGTCACAAGCGACTTACTTAAATTCTAGCGGTTTTGATCCGTCTATTTTTCACGATGATGACGGTAAAAGCTATTTGTTAAACATGCTGGTTGATCACCGTAATAACGCACTATTTGGTGGTATAGTAATGCAAGAGCTTTGCCTAAAAACCAATAAATTAATAGGCGATGTTAAACCTATATTTTCAGGCACAGAACTTGGTTGCACTGAAGGCCCGCATATTTTAAAACGCGGCGATTACTACTATTTAATTACCGCTGAAGGTGGCACTGGGTATGAACACTGCATTAGTGTAGCGCGTGCTAAAAACGTATTTGGCCCTTACCAAGTACACCCGCACAACCCCGTTATTACAGCAGCCCACGAGCCGAGTAATACGCTACAAAAATGTGGCCATGGAGATTTTTTTCAAACACAAACCGGTGATTGGTACACGGTATTTTTAACATCAAGACCGCTGTCTGAGCGTGGCCGCTGCATTACAGGGCGTGAAACAGGGATTGAGCAAATAATCTGGAAAGAAGATGGCTGGCCTTATGCAAAACACACAAATAAAGCCCCCAGAGTACACGTACCCGTTGAAGGTTTAACACTAAACCCACAGCCGCAACCCACAACACATATTGATTTTAGTAAAGATGATCTGACTGTTGATTTTCAGTCATTGCGTATGCCCATGTGCAAAAGCTGGGTGTATAAAAATACTCAAAAAGCATCGCTCACCCTAGTGGGAAAAGAGTCTTTAAGCTCATTGCATCAGCAAAGTTTTATTGCCAGGCGTGTACAGGCTCATCATACTGTTAGCAGCACATGCGTTGATTTTGCGCCGAGCAGTTTTCAGCAAATGGCGGGGCTAGTATGTTATTACAACACCGCTCATTACTACTATTTGCATATAAGCGGCGGCGATGTAGGCGATGAAACCACACCACGTTATTTAAATATAATAAGCTGCGATAAATACCAAACAAGCACGCCTGTTGCACCGCTTTTGCTTAAAACAAACAAACCTGTTTACTTAAAAGCTGATTTTAATGGCGCTCAGCTGCAGTTTTACTACGCCACCGAAAAAAACTGCTGGATAAAGTTGGGTCCAGTGCTCGATGGCAGTATTTTATCTGATGATTACGTGCAGCAATCACCGCAAGGGTATCGCCCGTGTTTTACCGGTGCTTTTGTTGGTATGGCGTGCCAAGACTTATCGGGGAGAAATAAAGAAGCTCACTATTCATTTTTTAATTATGACGAACCTAGCGGCGAATAAATCGCCGCCAGTTAAGTTTATTATTTGATTGAAAGCTTTTTGAAACTGCTTTAAAGCTCATTCAAAACTCTTTTAAAGCTCTATTAAAGTTCTCTTAAAACTATTTTAAAACTATTTTAAAACAGGGCTTTAATACGTTCCATTTGTGATTGTAAAAGTAAACTTTGAGAGTGGCTCATAATGTCACTCTCTCGTTTGTTTTCGCTCAGTAAGCGCCCTACTTCTTGGGCTTCAAAGCTATAACCTTGTGACTGCCTACCATCTTCAAAATGCTCAATTAAGTCTTCAAGCTCATACAAAGAGCACTCATAAGCCCTAAATGCATCGGGTATTTTTATATAGCCTTTGTCGCCAATAATATACGCGCCATTCCCTAGCCGGCATTGAAATGACGTTGCTAAGCTCACCATTACATCGCCACAATTAGCAGTAATAAGTACATCGTCTTCCACGCCCTTGTAACGAATATTTGCTCTTACGTGTAAGTTTTCAAGGTCGTTATTTAAAAAGTAATTAGCGATAGCCAGCGGATAAACTCCCATATCAAGTAAACAACCGCCCGCTAAATCTGGGTTGTATTCACGCCCATCGAGATTAAAAGGCACTGGATAGCCAAAGTCAGCTTTAACATGTTTAATAGTGCCAATTCGCCCTTGCTCCACCCATTTTTTTGCTTTTTGTATTGCAGGTAAAAAGTACGTCCACATGGCTTCCATTAAAAATACGTCGTGCTTTTTAGCCAGTAAAGACAACTGCTTACACTCTTCAGCCGAAACCGTAATGGGCTTTTCGCACAATACATGCTTACCTGCTTTAATAGCATCGCTGGCATTTTTAAAGTGAAAGTTATGCGGGGTCGCAATATAAACTACATCCACATTTTTATCGTCAAATAATGCCTGATACCCTTCGTAAGCATTGGCCGCACCATACTTGCTCGCAAAAGCGGTTGCATCATCTCCATTTCTTGCTGCAACTGCGTACACAACACCATTATTTGTATGTGCTAAGTCTTCACAAAATTGTGCAGCAATTCGGCCACAACCAACAATACCCCAGTTTATTTTTTTCATAGTGTTTCCTTATGATCTTAAAAAGAAATTTAAGTGAACTCCAACAACCAAGCAATAAACTTGCTAATTAATTGTTAAACATAGTTTAAAACTAGCTTGACTTAACAATATCAAATCATTAATGTTAGCGCTAACATCAAAACAACATTAAGTATCACATTCATGTTCCTTGGTATCGATTTAGGCACTTCAGGTGTAAAAGTAATTATTTTAGACGAGCAAGACCAATTGCTTGCTCAAGCAAGTGGATCTTTAAGCGTTTCACGCCCAGCACCACTTTTTTCTGAGCAAAACCCTACAGATTGGTGGCTTGCTACCTGTAGTGCAATCGAGGAGCTTAAAAATACTCACCCTGCATTACTAAAATCGGTAAAGGCTGTGGGCCTTTCTGGGCAAATGCATGGCGCTACGCTGCTTGATAAAAACAATAACATTATTCGCCCAGCCATTTTATGGAACGACGGGCGCAGTGCAGCACAATGTGTAGAGCTTGAAAAACGCGAACCAAATTCTCGTAATATTACCGGCAACATAGCAATGCCTGGTTTTACTGCACCTAAATTGGTGTGGTTAAAAGAGTTTGAACCAGAAAACTTTGCAAAAGTAGCCAAAGTATTACTACCAAAAGACTACCTACGCTTTTTAATGACCGGCGATTTTGCATCAGACATGTCTGACTCTGCAGGCACACTGTGGCTAGACGTAGAAAAGAGAGCATGGTCTCAAAAAATGCTTAGCGCCTGCGACTTAGCAGAGCAACACATGCCTACCCTTTTTGAAGGCACACAAATTACGGGCAAATTAACAGCCCAAGTTGCAGCTAAATGGGGAATGGAGCAAGTACCTGTTGTTGCAGGCGGTGGCGATAATGCCGCAGGCGCTGCAGGTGTTGGCGTTGTAAAACCAAAGCAAGCGTTTTTATCATTAGGTACTTCGGGCGTTTACTTTGTTGCCAACGAAAAATACCTGCCTAACCCAGAAGGTGCTGTACATACTTTTTGTCATTGCATTGAAAACACCTGGCACCAAATGTCAGTGGTGTTAAGCGCAGCGAGCTGCTTAACATGGGTCACTAAATTAACCGGTTTTGAAAACGAAGGCGCACTCCTTGAACAAGTAAGTAAATGCGACTTTAGCAAACCAAGCTCAGTGATATTTTTGCCTTATTTAACAGGTGAGCGCACGCCGCACAATAACCCCGATGCCAAAGGCGTATTTTTTGGTTTAGACAGCGATACCGATGCAGCAACCCTTGGCCGTGCAGTACTCGAGGGTGTTGCCTTTGCTTTTGCCGATGGCCAACAAGTACTGCTTGATGCTGGTGCACAAATTGATGATGTAACCGTTATTGGTGGTGGCGCTAAAAGCTCACTGTGGGGAAAAATCATCGCAAGTGTACTCAAACGCCCCCTAATTTACCGAGAAGGCTCAGAAGTTGGCCCCGCATTTGGCGCTGCAAGACTTGCTCGAATAGCAGTAACACAACTCCCAGCACAACATGTATGCGTTAACGGCAAAGTAACGCAAACCATTGAACCAAATCCAGTTATGCAAGATTTTTACGCACAGCAATACACAACATACAAAGCACTTTATCAAAGTGTAAAAACATACTTTTAAAACACTATTATAAAATTAATGGAGCACAATATGAGCGAGCAATTTTTCACAAAC
The DNA here is from genome assembly GCF_014163885.1 of Pseudoalteromonas sp. SR43-2. Taxonomy (NCBI): domain Bacteria; kingdom Pseudomonadati; phylum Pseudomonadota; class Gammaproteobacteria; order Alteromonadales; family Pseudoalteromonadaceae; genus Pseudoalteromonas; species Pseudoalteromonas sp. SR43-2. Next base: position 64,735 of record NZ_JACJED010000002.1, read on the forward strand.
GTTGAAAAAATTAAATTTGAGGGTGAAAACTCTAAAAACCCATTTGCATTTCGTTATTACGACGAAAACCAAGTAGTGCTTGGCAAAACAATGAAAGAACATTTACGTTTTGCAGCCTGTTACTGGCATAACTTTTGTTCTACAGGGTTTGATATTTTTGGTGAAGGTACGTTTGACCGCCCTTGGATCCAACCTGTAGGCAACCAATTAGAACTTGCTGAACAAAAAGTAAAAGTGGCTTTTGAGTTTTTCGAAAAACTAGGCGTACCTTACTTTTGTTTTCATGATGTTGATATTGCCCCTGAAGGCAAAACACTACAAGAAAGCCACGATAACGTAACGCACATAGCTAACATTATCGAAAAAGAAATGCAGCGCACAGGTGTAAAACTACTGTGGGGTACTGCTAACTTGTTCTCAAACAAACGTTTTTGTGCCGGTGGTGCAACAAACCCTAATCCTAATACGTATGCATATGCAGCAGCACAAGTTAAACATGCAATGGAAATAACGCATCGTTTAGGCGGCGAAAACTACGTACTTTGGGGTGGTCGTGAAGGTTACGACACACTACTAAATACAGACCTTGCGCAAGAAAGCGAGCAGTACGCACGCTTTTTGAAAATGGTTGTAGAACACAAGAAAAAAATTGGTTTTAAAGGCACATTATTAATTGAGCCAAAACCACAAGAGCCAACTAAGCACCAGTACGATTACGATACAGCAACGGTTGCAGGCTTTTTACACAAGCACGGCTTACAAGACGAAATTAAAGTAAACATTGAAGCAAACCACGCAACACTTGCAGGTCATAGCTTCCATCACGAAATTGCCGTTGCTTGCGCTGAAGGTATTATGGGTAGTATTGATGCTAACCGTGGTGATATGCAAAACGGATGGGATACAGATCAATTCCCTAACGATGTAGCTGAGTGCACACTTGTCGTTTACGAAATTTTAAAGAATGGCGGTTTTACAACCGGTGGCTTCAACTTTGATACTAAACTTCGTCGTCAATCGTGTGAGCGTGATGACTTATTCATCGGTCACATTGGCGGTATGGATACGATGGCTAAAGCATTACTCAATGCAGCAGCAATGATTGAAGGCGGCGAGCTGACTGATTTTGTTGAAAAACGTTACGCTGGTTGGAAAGAAGACCTAGGCCAAAGCATTTTAAAAGGTGAACAATCACTTGAGAGCCTTGCTGCGTTAGTACACGAAAACAACATCGATCCTAAGCAAGTTTCGGGCCGACAAGAGCTGCTTGAGAATATTGTTAACCGCTACGTATAAGGACATCGCCTCGGTTTTAAAGCCGAGGCGTACATCATTATGAACTTGTTAGAACAACTCAAAAAAGTAACCACGGTCGTTGCCGACAGTGGCGATGTAGAGTCAATCAAGGCCCTACAACCGGTTGATGCAACAACCAACCCCTCATTAATTTTACAAGCTGCAAAATTACCTCAATATAAACATTTAATTGAAGACGCTATACAAAAAGCAGGGAGCGACGTTGATGCTGTTTGCGACCAACTTATTGTTAACTTTGGCTGTGAAATACTAAAAGTAATACCTGGGCGTATATCGAGCGAAGTAGATGCCCGTTTATCGTTTGATACCCAAGCAAGTATTGCCAAAGGACGTAAGCTTATTTCACTTTACGAGCAAGCGGGTATTTCAAAAGACCGCGTACTTATTAAACTTGCTTCAACATGGGAAGGCATTAAAGCCGCCGAACAATTAGAAAAAGAAGGCATTAAGTGTAATCTAACACTGCTTTTTTCGATGGCTCAAGCCGTTGCGTGCGCACAAGCTAACGTAACGCTTATATCTCCGTTTGTTGGTCGTATTCTTGATTGGTACAAAGCCCGCGATAATAAAGAATACACCCCAAGCGAAGATCCTGGTGTGCAGTCGGTTACAGGTATTTATCAGTACTATAAAAAGTACGATTATAAAACCGTGGTAATGGGCGCAAGCTTTAGAAACATTCAGGAAATATTCGAACTTGCTGGCTGCGATTTACTGACTATCTCGCCATCATTACTCAATGATTTACAAAGCCAAGAAGGTGAACTGGTTACAAAGCTTAACGCTGCAAACATTGCCAAAGCACCGCAAAGCGACATAACCCCACTCACCCACGAGCAATTTTTATGGCATCACAACGAAGATCCAATGGCCAGCGAAAAGCTCGGTGAAGGTATTCGTAACTTTGCCAAAGATCAGCGTATTTTGGCTAAATTGGTTGAAGACTTACTAAACTAATTTCCCTCAAGCCTGCCACATAACGTGCGGGCTTTTTTAATTTTATTTGAGGTAATACATGACTCAACTTTCTTCTCGTGCGCCTTTTGCTAATGCCATTCGCGCACTCAGTATGGATGCGGTACAGCAAGCAAACTCAGGGCATCCGGGCGCACCTATGGGTATGGCCGATATAGCCGAAGTACTGTGGAACGATTTTTTAAACCACAATCCAACCGATCCAAATTGGCCAAACCGAGACCGCTTTGTACTTAGTAACGGTCACGGCTCTATGCTTATTTATTCTTTATTGCATTTAAGCGGGTACGAGTTACCACTTAGTGAGCTTAAACAATTTAGGCAAATGCATTCAAAAACCCCAGGTCACCCTGAATACGGTTATACCCCAGGTGTTGAAACAACCACAGGTCCGCTTGGCGCAGGTTTATCAAATGCCGTAGGTATGGCTATTGCCGAAAAAGCCCTAGCAGCGCAATTTAACAAAGAGAGTTTTGATCTTGTAGATCATTACACTTACTGTTTTATGGGTGATGGCTGTTTAATGGAAGGCATATCGCACGAAGCATGTTCGCTTGCAGGCACATTAGGCCTGGGTAAACTTATTGCTTTTTGGGACGATAACGGCATATCTATCGACGGACACGTTGAGGGCTGGTTTACCGACGACACAGCTAAACGCTTTGACGCTTACGGCTGGCATGTAATAAAAGATATAGACGGCCACGACCCAGAGCAAATTGCAAGCGCCATTGCACAAGCCAAACAAGTGAGCGATAAACCTACCCTACTTTGTTGTAAAACCGTGATTGGTTTTGGCTCGCCAAATAAATCAGGCTCGCACGACTGCCATGGCTCACCATTAGGTAATGACGAAATAACTGCGGCGCGCAAATTTTTAAACCTACCAAATGAAGCATTTAGTATCAGTGATGATATTTACGCCCATTGGGACGCTAAACAAAGCGGTGATAAAAAACAAAAACAATGGCAGCAACTGTTTAGCGACTACACCAAAAGCCACCCAGAGCTTGCTAAAGAATTTGAAAGGCGCGTAATTAAGCGCACCCTGCCTGACAACTTCGAAGCTATTGCAAACAACTATATTGCACAGTGCAACAATGACGCCGCTAACATTGCCAGCCGAAAAGCCTCGCAAAACACCATTGAAGCCTTTGCCCCGCATTTACCAGAGTTACTGGGTGGCTCTGCCGATTTAGCCGGTTCTAACTTAACGCTGTGGTCTGGCTCTAAAGGCATAAGCGCAGATGACGCCAGCGGTAATTACCTGTTTTATGGCGTGCGCGAGTTTGGTATGAGCGGCATTATGAATGGCATATCACTGCACAGTGGTTTTATTAATTACGGTGCTACATTTTTAATGTTTATGGAATACGCCCGTAACGCAGTAAGAATGTCGGCACTTATGGGTATTCAAAATATATTTGTGTATACCCACGACTCTATTGGCCAAGGTGAAGACGGTCCAACTCACCAACCTATTGAGCAACTAGCCAACCTACGTATGACGCCAAACCTAGTCACATGGCGCCCATGTGACGCAGTAGAAACTGCAGTGTCGTGGAAAAACGCGATACAAAATCAGCAGCAACCTACGGCGCTTATTTTTAGTCGCCAAGGGCTCAACCACCAGCCACGTACCGCTCAGCAAATTAGCGACATAGAAAAAGGCGGCTATATTCTTAGCGAAAGCAATAAAGCGCCTGAGCTTATTTTAATAGCAACGGGGTCTGAAGTTGATTTAGCAATGCAAGCCGCAAAAGAGCTGACAGCACAATGCGTTGCAGTGCGTGTGGTATCAATGCCAAGCACCACATTGTTTGATCTACAATCAGACGATTACAAGCAAAGTGTATTGCCAAACTCGGTAGCAAACCGTATTGCGATTGAAACATCACACCAAGATTACTGGCTTAAATATGTTGGCTTACAAGGCAAAGTAATTGGTATGAGCACTTTTGGTGAGTCGGCGCCAGGTAACGTGTTATTAGAGCATTTTGGCTTTACCACCAAAAATGTAGTGAGCACCGCGCAGGCGTTAATTAAAGCGAAGGCTTAATATTTAGTACGCGTAATGCGCTAAATAATCCAAACTTTATCCAATTAATGCGCTAAGCCTTTCAAAGCTCGGCGCATTTTTATAATTAACTAACAAAGGTGAACTATGAAATATTTACTATTAATTATACTTTTTAGTGCAAGTACTAGTTTTAACGCATGGGCAAGTGACGAGCAAAATGATGAACTAATGCTAACGATTTTTTTAAAGCACGACCAATCAAAAAACCTCTCTGAAATAAAAGAAATACTCAACAACGCTAACTTTTACAAACACTTCCCGCCAGAAGGCGCAACAGTAGAATCTTGGAAAGTAATGATGGGTATAGGGCAAGTAGTTACCTTGCGCTTTCCGGCAGCGTTATTACCAAAAGTAAATTTATCGATTGAACGTTATGGCTGGAAAGCCTACAGCACTGAGTTTTATCCAACATACGATCTGTACCCAATCGTAAAAGAAGAAATTAAAAAAGCCAGAACGAACAATTAAAAGAGTAACCAACATGACAACTTCAATTGTTCAATACACACTAAGTAATGAAGCAAACGACACTATTTCTATTATTAACTACGGTGCCCGGCTTACCAGCTGGATTACCCATGTTGATAATAAAAAACGAAATATTATACTTGGCTATTCTAATATTAATGACTATTTAAACGACACGTTTTACTTAGGCGCTGTAGCCGGCCCTTATGCAAACAGGCTAAATAACGCCCAAATAAACATTGATGATAAAACCTATGTACTTAATAAAAACGAAGGCGTAAACCAACTTCACGGCGGCCAAAAAGCATTAAGCGACTTATTTTGGCAGCTCGATTATCATCAAAAAAATGCATTAAGTTTAAGTATTACCCTGCCTGATGGTTACAACGGCTACCCCGGTAAAACTATATTTAACGTGCTGTATACCTTTACCACTAACAGTAAAAACCAAAGTAATCTTGATATTAAATTTACGATTACCAGTAATAAAAAAACCATTGCAGGGCCAACAGCGCACCCATATTTTAATTTAAATGGCATTACTAACAGCGCACAAGGGCATACATTAAAACTGGCCGCCGCGCATTATACCCCCGTAGATACAAACGCCATTCCCACAGGTTTAATAGCCCCTGTAGCAAATACAACTTTTGACTACACAAATGCGCGGGTGCTTAATAAAACCGATAAACTCGATCATAACTTTGTAACCGAGCAAGTACTTAATCTGCAAACCAATAAGCAACACGCAACGCTTACAAGCGCTGATGAAAAAGTAATGCTGAGTGTGCTTTCTAACTACCCTGCTATTCAGGTTTATACAGGGCAGCATTTAAAAAGCCCGTTTAACCAATTTGACGGTATTTGCCTAGAGCCGCAATTTTGCCCCGACAGCCCTAATAACCCACACTTCCCATTTAGCTATTTAACACCTCAAGTGCCTTTGCAAACGCATATTAGTTACTGCTTAACTAAAACCAATAAAAAATAGCTATTTTATAAACCAAAAAAGGATCGCTATTAAGCGATCCTTTGCGGGAGGTTAAATGTTTAGTGCGATTATAAATCGCTTACAAAGCTTTTAAGTTTTAGCTCACGGTCAATTAATAATGGGTAATCGGTGCGCCCTTGCATTGGCCAATCGTTGCGCCAAGTGCGTGCATCGCTTATGCCCCAAAAAGTAACGCGGCTTACTTTGTCGTCATGTTTTTTAAGTATGTCGAACACGGCTTTATAGCGCTCGCCTAACTGGGTGTTTACTTCACTAGGCAAACCATTCGGGTATGGGTTAAATCGCTCTTGCAGCGCAATATCTAACGAAATATCAGCCCCTTGTTCTTCACCTTCAGGGAATGGCAATACCGAAATATCAAGCTCGGTTATCATCACATCAATACCTGTGGCAGCGTATGCCACAATAGAGTCTTCCATTAACGAAAGCTCTGGGTTATCAAGCGAATAATGCGCTTGCATACCAATTCCATCAATTTGAATACCTTTATTTTGCAAGTTTTTAATAAGCGCAATTGCACCAGCTCTTTTTTCTGACTTAAACAAGTTATAGTCGTTGTAATATAACTTGGCATTAGGCGCTGCCTGCTTAGCGTATTTAAACGCATATTCTATAAAGTCGTCACCAATAATGGTGCTCCATTTAGATTCACGCAGTGTGCCGTCTTCGTTAAGTGCTTCGTTTACCACGTCCCATGCAAAAATACGGTTTTTATAGCGCCCTGCAACTGCATTAATATGGTTTTGCATACGCTTAAGTAATGCATCGCGGGTTAGCGGCTCGCCTTGTTCGTCTTCAAAAACCCAGTCAGGCGTTTGCGAATGCCACACTAATGTGTGCCCAACTAATTCTTGGTTGTTCTCTTGTGCGTACTGAACTAACGCATCAGCGGCTTCAAAATCGTAGGTTTCAAGCTCTGGGTGTATACGCTCCCACTTCATTGAGTTCTCTGGCGTAAAGGTATTAAATTGCGTTTTAGCCACATTTAAATCTTCAGGCAAAGCCCCTAATATTTGGTCTCGGCTAATCGCTGTACCTATTTTAAAGTGCTCTTTAAATTGCGCTTTAAGCGTTAATTGCTCCGGCGCTTTTAATGTTGGTTTACTTTGCTCTGCTGAGCCATTACAGCCAAGTGCAAGGCTCGACATTCCTAATAAAATAGCAATCGTAAATTTATTTTTATGCATGATGTACCTGTTGTGTGTTTTTTAGTGTGCAACGTAAACTTAACACCATATAGTCTTTTTGACAACAACGTTTTATTAAAATAGACTGAACAAAAACAACACAGTACATATTCCTTAATCACACACTTTACTAGCAATAAAATTAGCAAGGATACACATGAAAAAAATAACAATAAAACGGCTTCTGTTAATTAGCGCATTTTTCGCCTCATTTATATTCAGCGCCCTAATTCGAGCAGATCAAACCAGCACTCACGTGCCTATTTGGCATAAATTAAGCTTAACCCTTGAAGGCCCGCACACCAGCGAGCTTGCCACGCCTAACCCCTTTACCGACTACCGCTTAGATGCAACATTTACCAGCCCCACTAACAGGCAATATACAGTACCTGGATATTATGCAGCCGATGCAAACACTGCTCAAACACATGCAACAGCAGGTAATAAATGGCAGGTTTTGTTTTCGCCCAACGAACTTGGCAAATGGCGCTATACACTCTCATTTGTTAAAGGCCGTAATATCGCAAGCGTGCCATTAAATACTGTTACAAATGAGCAATCAGCCGGTTTTTTTGATAAACAAACAGGCGAGTTTAATGTTACCACCGCCACTAAGTCATCCAGCAGTAAAGACTTTAAAAGCAAAGGTAAGCTTGAATACGTTAACAAACCCTATTTGCAGTTTAATGGCTCAAAAGAGTACTTTTTAAAAGCCGGTGCTAACAGCCCCGAAGTGCTGCTTGGCTTTTCAGGGTTTGATGCCACTCCCACAAAGCGTAACTACCAAGCGCACATAAAGCATTGGCAAAATAGCGACCCTACATGGCAAACAACCAATACAGAGACTGATAACAGTAGTAATCAATCTTCTAAAGGCATTATTGGGCTAATAAATTATTTAGCGTCGCTTAACATTAACGCGTATTACTTTTTAACCATGAACGCCTACGGCGATGACGACCAAGTTTGGCCATGGCTTAGCAAAACCCAAACCACACGCTACGATGTATCTAAATTAGCTCAGTGGGATATTGTATTTAGCCACATGCAGCAAAAAGGCATAATGACTCACTTTGTAATGAGCGAAACCGAAAACGAGTCACTGTTTGAATGGAACGAAAGCCAGCTTAAAAACGATTTTGCTGTTAGTCGTAAAATTTACTATCGCGAGTTATTTGCCCGCTTTGGCTATCATTTAGCAACCACGTGGAATATAGGCGAAGAAAACGGCTGGCAAGATCCAAGCGGCGACGATAAACAACAAAAAGCCAATACCACCAAACAAAGAAAGCAATTTGCCGATTACTTTCAATCACTCACCTACTATCCTGAGCATATTGTTGTACATAACGGTCCGTCGCTCGACTACCACATTTACGATAAACCAAACGACAACATTTTGGGCTACCCCGCCTACACAGGGGCAAGCTTACAAGGTGAACTTAAAACAAACACCACTTACAGCGATGTTTTAAAGTACCGCCAGCTTACGCAAAACATTCCTCACCCGTGGGTGATCACCATGGACGAAGCCTATATTTATGAGTATGCAAACAATGTAGATACGTGGCGTAAAAGTAACGTCTGGGCCACATTTATGGCAGGTGGCGCAGGTATTGAGTTTTATTTAGGCGGTGGCGGCGACTTAACAGAGCAAGATTTAACGCCATACAAAGATTACTATTTAGCGATGACCAACGCTGTTGCGTTTTTTCAAAAATACGTGCCTTTTACAAAGCTTACACCCACTCCAGAGCTTACAAAAACAGGCTGGGCGTTAAGTGATAACTCAGCGTTTTACTTATTTTATTTTAGTAACGCAAGCCAAGCTCAGGTCACATTACCAAATGCCTGCTATACACTCGACTGGTTTAACCCACGAACTAACAACTACATAAACGGCAAACGCTTTTGTGTAAATACCGCAACGAGTACACAACTGGCAACACCACCCAACACACCTAATAACGACTGGGTTTATTTAATTAACCTAAGCGCTAAATAATAAGGATAACAACCATGAATCATTTAACAGTTAAACATTGTGTAACCGGCGTATTACTTACAACCGCAGCCACCATTGCATTGCCTGCAAACGCAGCAGATAAACCCACACAACTTACATCAGCTATTGTGAGTCAAAAAGACGCGCACATTACTCACTACGAAGGCGGCGATTTTCATACCTACTTTTATGGCGATACACCACTCACCAAAGGCGCTATTACGGGCGTTGCGGTTATTAAACCTAATAACGAAATACATCCCGCCCACCAGCATCCTGATGAAGAATACCTAATGATTCTCGAGGGCTCTGGCACGTGGACGCTTAATGGCAAAAGCCAGCCAGCACTCACCGGGGATATTTTATTTGCAGCCCCTAACGACGTACACGGCATTTATAACAACGGCGATGCGCCGCTTAAGTTTGTAGTAGTGAGGTATCAGGCTAAGTAGTTTTGAATGGCTTTTTGAGTTTTTTAGTGAAATAGACTAAGTGAATTATGCACAAAGAGGTTAAGAGGCGCTTCGCTTTTATAGGAAATAAAACAGCCTGATATGAGATCAGGCTGTTGAATCAATTCAGAGCTACTAATTATCTGATTAGTAGATCTTTTTTATAGATAGTTGAATTTTAAAATCTGCCAAAATCATAAAGCTAGTTGAATATTTATAATTAATCATTAATATTCAACTAGTTATTCTAAGTTTGACTAGCATACCATTACAAGCAGCATTTCTTATATTTTTTACCGCTATTACATGGGCAAAGTTCGTTTCGACCTATGTTATTCCTTCTTTTGTTTTTCGCATTAAAATCTATAGATTTTTGCGGCTTAGGCAGGTGCCGAACAATTTCTCCCATCTTAGCTGAGTATTGCCACTCAAAATCTAAAGTGACTCCAAATCTAAAGGATCCGTCATTTGGTTGAATACATATGCCATGCCATTTACTTGCTTTAGTGGTATATTTTCTCTTCTCGCAATGATCACTTAAAGAGTTCAAGGCCACTTCTTTAGGATATCCATTTGTATGAATGGTAAATCCACAATCTGATTTATCAAAAAACATTGTTAAATCATGTGTTTTTCCATCCCTACAAGATAATTCCGTAATTCTATCAATTGCTTTATTGATATCACGAATAACATCACCACTAAGTGAAAGCAATAAGAATGCAAAGTCTATTATATTGGCATTTTCTTCCTGCTCAATCTGCTTAATGAGACGATCTATAGGCGTACCTTCGTACTCAGTTAAAATCCCTACAGGAGTATCATTACCGGGAATACCTCGTCTACGTACCATCATTGCTAAATCTAAATCAGCACAAATATCGTCACCTAAGTACATATATGATAAATCATCTTCGATCCAAAGGTTTTTTCTAAGATGATAAGATAGTACTGTTAGTTCAAATGAAGCATGTACTTGCTTGTCATATGTTGCCCTTCTATTTATATAGCTCAGAAAATGAAATGGTCTATCTAGCATTTCAGTCAAAGTATCTAAGAAAAATACATCCATTACATAAGGAGATACAATTGATTCAGACTCTTGTGTTTTAAGAAACTGCTTTGATTGTGTGAATAGCGCAGGGTAATGATCTGATACTAAACAGATAATATAGATTTCCTTGTACTTTACTATTCTTTTTAATTGTGTTCCATCTTCATGCTTGAAAGTATATTTATCAGGCTCCAACATAAATTCTGCACAAGAGTAGGCTTGTCCATAAGCAGCTTGTACTGCTTTCTCGAAATCACTCTCCAAGTTACTTTTATTACCTTGCCTCGCCTGCAAAGTAAGCTTCTTTGATTTTGCTTGCAAAACAATAGCCCTGTCAGCATATGTAACCAAAACATCTACTTCTCCAGCAATGTTTCCATCAGCACCGTAAATATTAATATTCTTATGTACATTTCCCTTACCAAACACTCTAATTAAGCGCTCATAAGCAAACTCTTCTGTAAAGTCTCCTCTATTTTTAAGTGCAGTAGACTTATAATTAGAATTTTCTAAAAACCAAAAAAACGGTGTTTCATAAAATGCTTCAACAAGGGAGTAATATTGGAGTAATAAAAACTCCTCCTCATTTATTTTAATGATTGGATAGGCGTTCGTTGTATTAAAACTGTCAATAGAGGCATATGTTTCATTTAAGCCAGATGCTGTGAAACTATCCAGTATATTCTTAACTATACTAAGGTCATGTCGGCATGCCTTAACTACTTCTTCATAAGTAAAAGTGAAGGCAGGTAAAAAAGTCCAGTCGGAAGGATCTTTAGTTATCATTTCTTTCATATTGCAATTTAAGTGCTTATTTTGAAGCCCTTCTAGGCAATAAATAACGTCATAAGCCTGCTGAAGCGTATAACCCTTATGAATTAGAAAAAAGTCGCTATCTTTCTTATATTTCTTTAAGCAGAGATCTCTATATTGAAATTGAAAAGCTGATTCACCACCATAAAAAATAGCTTCGCGTAACATTTCCCCACTACTAATCATTTCACCCATTATTTTTAATTGAACTTGACCGTCTTTAAAGAAATTTTCAGGAGATGGCATCATTGCAATATGATACTCATGTAAAAGCTGTTCAGCTTTATTCGCGTAATATTGTAACTCTTGTTGTTCAGGTATTTTAAAGTCAATTCCATGCTTAAATGCTAACCCAATAAGAGCAGATATTTCTGTACGCACAAGCCTTTCCATAGAAAATTGCTGTAAGACATCTTCACTTTCAACACCTTTATCCAAATTGTAAGAAAAGGTGTTATCTCTAAAACATAAATAAGCAATGGCGTGAACAAATCCCGGAGATGCACTTAACTCACTAAGGTCAGTAAATATCTCAGCTTCGTTTCTAATATCTTTTATACTCATAATATTCCTTTATCTTTTACTTTTTTAGCATTTAGTTGCTCTAGCTGGATGATAATATATTCTCAGCTCTAAAACGCGATTAGCTAAAAATAGAAACTATTTAATGAAAGCAGGGAAGTCCAAATCTTTTTAATTTTCTGATTAAAGTATGCACTTTATCTAAACTAGTACCAAATACTATAACGTATTGCTAGTTATAAACTTTGAGCTCTTTTTGCTTATCATGATACTTTAAAGTCATGGGGCACTTCTCATTCTTTTCTCTTTGTGAAAGTATCAAAAAAAAACCGAGTATTTAAAAATACTCGGCTTTGACTACACAATGCGATTTACTGAACTACTTCAGCAATGGTTTTAATAACTGGCTTAGGGTTTAAATTAAGATCCCATAGTAATGGGTAGTTTGTTCTGTTTGGGATTGGGTAGTCGTTTTTCCACGACATACCATCGTGTAATCCCCAAAAGGTTACGCGGTCTATTTTGTCGCGTTTTGCATAGAACAGTTCAAACAAGGCTTTATAACGGGCGTTTAGTTGCGCTTCTACGTCGCTTGGCAAGCCATTTTTGTATGGGTCGAGGTAGGTTTCAAACTCTTCTAGCTGAAATTGTGGTTTCATCATATCGGTGCCGGTAATTTGCCCCTCTTTTGTTAACGGCAGCACATCTATATCAAGCTCGGTGATCATCACTTTTATACCCAGCGCGGCGTATGCGTCAATTGCTTGTTCAATATATTGCATTTTAGGAAAATTAAGCCCCCAGTGCGCTTGTATGCCTATGCCGTCGATTCGAATTCCTTCTTTTTGCAGCATTTTGATCATACGTATAATGCCGTCTCTTTTTTCTGGTCGCCATGCATTAAAGTCGTTGTAATAAAGCTCAGTATTAGGTGAATACTGCTGGGCGTATTTAAACGCGGCTTTTACCATCGTATCACCATTACCTATGCGGTTAACCCACACAGTTGGGCGATAAGAGCCGTCATCAGCTATTACTTCGTTTACTACATCCCACGCATCTACTTTGTTTTTATAGCGCCCTGCTACCAGCTCTATGTGTTTGCGCATTTGCTCAAGCTGCTCTGCAGGGGTATTTGGCTCATTTTTGCTATTTGTAAAAAACCAGTCAGGCGTTTGGTTATGCCACACTAAGGTGTGCCCTACCGTAAACATGTTATTTTGCTTGGCAAAATCTATAAACGCATCTGCACCACTAAAATCAACCTTACCTTGCTGTGGGTAAATTACTTCTGCTTTCATAGCATTTTCAAGCGTCACTGTATTAAATTGCTTAGCAATAATTGACTGTGCGGCGGTGTTTTGACCTGTCACTATATCTTGATTTACAGCAACCCCCATTTTGAATGAGTCTGCAAAGGTGTTTTTAAGGGCTGGGTCTTGTGCAGCGTTTACGCTTAATGATCCTGCAAGTAAAAGCAGGCTGAGTGTGTGTTTTTTATGCATGTGTGTGCTCCGTTGAATCGTTATTATTTTTGATAAATATCATACAACGAAAAAAATAAATGATATAGTCAATGTGACCATTATTTATAAATTAAACAAACCTGAGTAAACGTCTATGCTAAAAACACACAAAAAAACGCTAAGCTTAGTTGTATTAATGCTCTGTTTTAATAGAGCAGCGCTGGCACAACAACTTCAAAACCCAGCTTTGTTAAACGCTGTAAACAGCCAAAGCAATGAGCAATCACCGCTAATAAAGGGCGTAATACCCACACTTGTTAGTGACGATTTTTTGTTTTTAGAAGGCCCAACGTGGTCAAGCCATGACAATGCGTTTTATTTTTCAGAAATGAACTTTGCAAGCCTGCAAGCACTAGGCCCCGACTCCACCATTTATAAATTGCAATTGCCTAATACCATCACTACTTATTTAAAACACAGTGGTACAAATGGCTTGTATGCCAAAGGAGAGAGCCTCTATACGCTTAACCATAGTACGCAATCGCTTTCTAAAATTAATATAAAAAGTAAGACCAATACCGTAATAGTCAATAAATTTGATGGGCTAAGCTTTAGCTCACCAAACGATATGACTATGCATAAAAATGGCGATATATTTTTTACCGATCCTAATTGGCAACTAGGCGAACGCACTCAGCAAATGTCTTATACCGGTGTGTATAAGTTAAGCAATACAGGCGTACTTAGTTTAATTGACGCTACTCTTGAAAAGCCCAATGGTGTTGCGCTCTCGCCCGATCAACGTACCCTTTATGTTGGCGACTTTAGTAACCGCGTCAGCAAATACACTATTGATGAAAATGGTGATATCTCACCGCGCGAAGACTTTATTAAAGTAACCTCACCCGATGGTATAAAAGTAGACTCTGCTGGCAATATTTACGTAAGCAGTCACCAAAAAGGCGTTATTAATATTTACACGCCACGCGGCTCACTTATCGATAAAATTGAACTTGGCCCTAATGTAACTAACCTTGCGTTTGGTGGTAAAAATCGCAAAACGTTATTAATAACCACCGCTAAGGGCTTGTTTACGCTTGATGTAAAAGTAGCGGGTTTGGCTAATTAGCTAAATTAGTTAAGCAACGTATTAAAGAGAAAGTTAAGCTCACTCGTTAAGCACAAAAACCGGTGTAACTTAGTTACACCGGTTTTTTATTATTTAAGTTATTGCTACCTAAGCTTTTGCCGCTTAGGTTTTTGCTACTTAGGTAGTGTTATTTTAATTAAACGTGTTGTTATAAAACTTAAAATTGCCCGATACATGCAGCATAGCTAACATATATAACGAACCATTATAGTAACGGTAGTCACCCGTTGGTTGCGATAAAGACCAAAATTCGTTAAAAAATTCATTTGCTTGCCCAGCGTTTGTTGAAGCAAGTAACGCTACTGCATTCGCGGCTTTTTGACCTTCGCCTGCACAGCCTTTGTTTTGCGCTCCACCGTACGAATACACTTGCTCGTAACAGTTTTTACTGTTGTTTGTTTTTGCATAACTTAAAAAGCCCAGTGCTTTATTTACTGCGCTTTTATGCCACGCTTGAGCACCCATTAAATGCGCGTCTAAACCCACATTCATAATTACGCGCCATGCATCAAATTCATACCATTGACCTGGGTTTGCTTGGTCGTTAAAAATGTAGCCAATAACAGGGCTGCCATCTAAGCGCGATAAAAATGTAGGTAAGTTCCAATGCGGGCTACCACTTACTTTTGTAAAATGGTTTTTAAGTAAGGTTCTACTTTTTGTAGCCACTTGTCGCCAGTAAATTTTGTCTGCTTGGTTAGTTACGTTATTTGCAAAGTAGTCATAAAACGCAGGTATGTGATAAGAAGGGTCTGTTAGGTTATCAATGTAAGGTGAAAAGCGGATTATTTGGTTTTCCATCAGCTTATTTTTAATTGTGTTTAACATGGTAATGGCATCGTTGTAGTAGTTAAACTCACCCGAATTCCCCCAACGAGCAGAGGCATTAAGTAGTGCAAACGCAAAGTACTCTTCACCATCGGGAGCGGGGCCCTCATCCACTTTATAAACAAAGCCGTTTTGATTAAGCTTTAGTTTCCACGCGTAAACGCCTTGTTTTTTTACATCAGGGTGATTGTCTGGATTTTTTTGATACGCTTTTGCAAAGCGCCATAGGTTATCAAATTCTTCTTGTTTATAAAGCATGACTGCGGCAGTCATTCCCCACGATTGCCCTTCTGTTCTTATATCGTCGCCTTCGTCTGGGTTAATTGCTTTTATGTAGTGTGCTTTATAAACACCGTTTTCGGTGTACGGGTAGTAAAGTTGTTGTGTGTTGTTATAGCCAAACATATTGTCAAAAGTACTATTCACTTTTTGCTGTATATTTGTTTTACCCATTTCTTGTGCGAGGTTACGGTATGCTCCTGAACTGTCGGCGCCTACACTCGATGGGTTATTATTAAATGCAGCAAGTGATTGATAGCTTATTAGCGTTAACAATAAAGTTGTTATTTTAAAAAATACTTTCATGTTTATCCTCTTTATTTGAATTATATCAGCGTGCAAATTCAATATAGTCTTCTTGACCATTTGATCAAGTAATTCTCAAAATTATTTGTTTATTTTATAAACTAAGTGAAATGTGTGAAGGTGTTTAATACGTTCTTAAAAAATATAAAAGGCCGCTTAAAAAGCAGCCTAAATCGACATGAATAGTGTTAAAAGCGTATTTATTGGTTATTTATTAATTGCTACTTTTTTTTAACCCTTTACCCGTTGCAGCCCAATAAATTCCGCCATAAATATGCTCGATTAAAAACTCACTTTTATACACAGCATTAGTATGCCCAAGGGCTGTATAAAATGATCGACCACCATCGTAATTGTGATACCACGAAATAGGATGAAACGCCCCCATACCCGAGCCTGTTTTGTTATTACCCCAATCGGCAGTTGGGTCGTAACTTTGCTCATCAACTGTGAGTAAGTAGTTTAACTTAGTTAGCTCGGGCCCAAATTCGTACCACTCGTCGGTCCAAAGCATTTCCTGCGACATATGGTTTAAGCCAATAAAGCGAGTATTAGGTACTTTACTTAGTAAGCCAGTTTGAATAACAGGATGAATGTTAAAGGTGCGCCCCACCAACTTTTGATAACACGGCCAGTCGTATTCGGTATCTGATGCGCTATGAATGCCAACAAAGCCTTTACCTGCTTTTACAAATCGCTCAAGCGCGGCTTGCTCTTTTGGGTTTAAAATATCGCCCGTGGTTGATAAAAATACCACTACATCAACATTTTTTAAGTAATCGTCGTTAAAATAATGGCTTTCTTCGTGCCAAATTAAGTTAAAAAAGTGCTTATCGGCTAAGCCTTCTAGCGCTTTAACGCCTTCGGTTTGCGACTTATGGTGCCACCCTGCGGTTTTTGTAAATAGCAGCACATTAAATTGCTTTTTAGGGAGGGTATCAAACCCTGTAGCATTACTTTTTTGCACTGTTACCATACTCAGCGCCAATACAACAAAGCTTAATAGCCAACCCTTATATGCGAATCTAGATAAAGAAAAAGACATAGTAATCCTATTTAAAATGAACAAACATATTAGCCGTTAGCCGCCCTGTTTGTGGACACGACGAAATATCGGTAGACGTGTTAAGTAAACTGGTGTGCAGCAAATACCCAGGAAATACAATAAGCCTATTTGGCTTATATTCTATGTGCTTGTAGCACTCAAACTCATTGTGCTGTGTGGTGCAGTAACTAGGTTTTACCTTACTGCGTTCAAGGATGTGTTGAGCATGCATTAAATACGTGTTTTTGCGCTTTGTGCTTATTGTTTCAAACCCTGTTTTTTTATGTCTAAAAAATCCAGTGCCGCCATGCTCGCCTTCGCCAAGGTAATGAATAATGGCAATTAAGTTAGGCTCGTTGGTATCAAAGTGTGGCAAGGTTTGTATTGGTGATAGCTGCTGCTCCGTTTTAGTAATTAACGATAAGGTATTATTTTTTGGGTATGGGGTAAGTGTTTGCCCAATATTAAATACGTTATAAAACCCCTGTATAAGCGGCTTTAGGTAATCAACTACACATTGCTTTGGCAGCGGCATGCGTAAACCAGGGTATTGAGTGAGTTCGTCAGGCTTAAACTCGCCACTGTTGTTCTCAGCACTTTTAGCTAAGTTTATAAGTTTTTGCGGCACACTCAGGTAGTCGTCAATTATAATAATTGGCGTTTGCTCTTGCCCTATCAACTCATACTGCGGCTGTAAATTATTGCAAAGTGTTAGCATAGTGCTTAGTTAGCCTTGCAATAATGATTAATAAAATCGATGTGGCTCGGTAAACTATTTGCTTTTTTAGCCACATGGTTTTTTATTGAATCTAAAAAGCGTTTTAACTCATCATTGCTCATGCTATCAACAATTGGGTGATAATTTTGCGGCATTAGCCCTTGCCCTAACATCACTTGTAACCACGAGGCTTCGCCAAATAACTCTTGCTCTGCTTTATATACGTGCCCGCTTTGCTTAAATAGCTCAAGTCGTTTGGCAAGCGACTCTGGAATTGGCATATTTTTACAGTAGAGCCAAAAGTCGCTATCGGTGCGCTGCGTCACATGGTAATGAAGTACAATAAAGTCGCGAATGTTTTCGGCTTCAAAACGCATTTTGTTATTAAAGTCATCTTGATAGCACGACTCGATTGCTTTGGTTGGCATGTTTTGCATTAATCTTATAATGCTTTGCTGAATTAAATGAATACTGGTTGATTCAAGCGGCTCAATAAAACCACTTGCCAAGCCAATAGCAACACAGTTTTTGTTCCAATGTTTGCGCCGTGTACCGGTGCGGTATTTAATAACGCGCGGCTCATTAATCGGTTTGCCTTCTACGTTATTGAGTAGCGCTGTTTTGGCCTCATCATCGCTCATGTATTTACTACAAAACACTAAACCATTACCACGGCGGCTTTGCAGCGGTATTTGCCACTGCCAACCACATTTATGTGCCATTGCACGCGTATATGGCACTATTGGGCTTACTAATTCGGTTTGTACTGCTACTGCGCTGTCGCACGGAAGCCAATGGCTCCAATCTTCGTATCCGGTGTGTAGCGCTTGCTCTATTAATAAACCTTTAAAGCCGGTGCAATCTATAAATAAATCGCCCTCAATAATTTGCCCGTCACCTAAAGTAAGTGATTTTATAAAGCCATTAGTGGGCTCTAAGTTAACTTTGCTTATCATGCCTTCTATACGTTTAGCGCCGTTTTGCTGTGCAAAATTTCGTAAAAACTTAGCGTACAAACCGGCATCTAACTGATAAGCATGGTTACGGTCTTGATTCGGCACTACGGCAAATTTACCCAAGCGACTTGCTACGTGCTCTGTGCAATAGTCGCCAATATCGGCTGCAACACCTTGTTGCATGCCTTTTAGCCAAAAGTGCTGAAAACCTGCAGCCCAACAGCCTTGCCCCACATAACCAAATGAGTGAAAGTAGCTTTGCTGGTTTTGTTTCCAGCCCTCAAACGATATGCCTAATTTAAACGTGGCATTAGTGGCTGCCATAAATTCTGATTCGCTGATTTTTAGTAAATCATGAAATATATGCAGCGTAGGAATAGTTGACTCTCCGACCCCTACGGTAGGTATTAAATCGGATTCAATCAAGCATATTTCATTATTTTTACCTAGTAGCTTTGCCATTGCAGCGCTGCACATCCAACCAGCGGTGCCGCCACCTGCTATTACTATTTTTTTAATTGCATTTTGATTCATAATTCAAACCTTACAAGTCGCCTAGCGTCTTAATTTATTTTGTAATTGGGCTCTTAATTTACGCGCTGTAAGCTCATCCATTGGCTTTGTTAAAATAGCCTGTGCGGGCTCTGGTATGTGGGTAAATTCGTTATCAGCAAATACATAGTAATTAAACAAACGTTGCCATGCTGCGCGCTCATGCTTTGGTAAATTACGTATGTTTAAAATAGCAAGGTGCAACGCATTAGTAGGCTGCCCATACACCGCTGGCGTATTTTTAAACCAATAATTAAACAGTATATTTAAACTGCCAAGCCCCTGTACTTGGTGCCACCACATGCTGGGTAATATAAGGGCATCGCCTGCTTCCAAATCAACAGTTATTGCTGCTTTTATAGCTTGTTTAAATTTAGGGTATTTTGTGAAATTAGGTGCAGTTGTGGTAGTTAAGCTTATTGGCTGACCACCGGGTGCTTTATCAAGCGGGCCTATGTATAAATTATCTATTTGATCGGGGGCAAATAAAGTAAAACGCCTTTTACCTGCAACACAACATGCTAAATTTTGCGCTACGTCGTAATGTGCTGGTACGGTAACTTTTCCGCCTGCCCATACATTAAATAAACAGCCTTCGTTTAATGCGTTAACGTGGCAGTGATTAACCAAACCAGGTAAGCACTGTGCAATGCTAGTAGAGCCAATGTATAAAGTGTCGGCTTGTGGGTTATTTGCACTTTGCGTTATTTGCTCAAGCGTATTAATAAATGCCGCTTGCTGATTAGTAAAGTTAAAACCGCTCAAATCGGGGTTATACCCTACAACCCCGCTTTGACTGGCAGGTATTGTGCAAGTGTTAACTAAAAAACCTTCGTAAAACGGCGTTAAACAATCAATTGCTGCACTGTCTGACTTTTTAGCAGCAATAACTAAGGGCCAATCGCTCACAAACCCTTTTAGTACAATAGGCACAGACGAGTTTAAAAGCTCCTTGGGCAACGTACTGGGAGTTAAGCCACTCAGCGTTTGAATATTATTTGCTAAATTTTCCATAGCTAAGTACTTACACAGCGTGCTTTTGTAGCATAAGTTGCTCGTTTTTAAGCGCCACTAAATCACGCACATGTACTTGCGATGCAATGATCATGTATATACACGCTAAATACCCTTGTGAATGCAGCTCTGCAATTGCCTCGCTACTTAGCTGGTTAAGCGAGTCTTCGTTTATGGTATAAAAACCGAGTAAGTTATGTTTAAGCCCGTTTACTAAATCAAGCTCTAGCGATACCGATTCAAGCAAACCATGTTTAATTAAGATTTTAATAAAGGGCTGGTTTTGTTCTAACCCATGATGCAGGTTGTCGAGCACGTTTATGATGTTTTCGAGGTAATCGCTATTCCCGCCGTGTTCTAAAAATAAGTGAATACCCTGCTTTGTTGTCACTTTTGGCGAGTCTAAATCAATGCTAAGCATGCGCTCTTGCGTTGCCACACCGTTTTGCATTGTATTTTGAGTCGCGATAGCAAAAGGCAGTCGCTGCATACTTAGCGGAATGTAGTGTGCTTGCCATTGCTGGTTTACTAAAAATAAGTTTTCGTCTTTATTTATGCCGTACAAACACACCGGCGAAAATGTATTTGTTGTATCGTCTTTGGTAAAAAATATTGGGTAATGTGCTTGAGCGACTCTAAATTCGCTCACAAATGTTTCGCTATACCAAACCCCGTCACCTAAGTGTGTGCTGCGTGCAGGGTTTATTTTTAAATGCTGATGCTCAACATTATTTAATAATGCATGATTGGCCATGGATTGTGTGCTCCAATTGTTGTTGTGTGCCTTTACCTATTGCTACACATTAAATGTAACCAATAAGTTAAATTCACATTGACTATAACAGCTGAGTATTACTATTGCTAGGCTAATTTAGGCAAATAAAAAAGCCGCAAAATGCGGCTTTTATAAGGTTGCTACAAGAGTAATTTATTAAAAATTATAACGAACACCTAAACCGTAACGAGAGCCAGTTTGAGTGATGTTATAAATCAACTGTTGCTTACGCCCGTACGATGTTACGTACTCGTCAGTAATGTTTATACCTTCAATAAATACAGTAAGTCCTTCTACTGCTGGTACTTCATAACTTACGTTAAAGTCTATTTGGTAATACTCATCGGTGTAAATTGGTGCGGTTAAATCGCCATTTACACGACGTTCATTTAAAAACGAGTCGCGCCAGTTATACGCAATACGTGCTTGTAAGCCTTCTTTATCGTAAAAGAACACCACGTTTGCTGTATCACTTAACCCTACAAGTGCTTCTGTATCCTCTAATGAGTCGTTGTCGTATTCAAGACCCGAGTCAACCATGGTGTAGTTAAAAATACCACCAAAGCCTGACTCACCAAATAAATGCTGAATATTAAATTCAAAGCCATCAATGGTGTATTCTTGGTCGCCATTTACAGGCACGTTTATTCTAAAGTTAATTGGATCATCTGAGTCTGGGTCACCAACAATTGTGCCGCCGTCTAACTCGCCATCTTCATCAAATTTAGGTTGTACATTTGGATCATCAGCAAAGTTTTCAAATATATAGGTTCTGATATCTTCGTTAGATGCATTAGCGCCAAGTGCCGCTGTAGCAGCTCTAAACTTTTCACCATTTAATGGATCAGCTAAGTTAAATATATTTGAGTCGATAGTACCTGTAGTAATCCAATTTGTTACGTCTTTTTTAAAGTAACCAAACGAAATATAGCTACCTTCGCCGTAATACCATTCACTTGATAAGTCATAGTTAATTGATTCAAGCGGTTTAAGTCCTGGGTTACCAGAGCCACCCGAATAACCACTTAAGCTACCGCCGGTATTAATAGTTGTACCGCCTTGCAGTTGACCATAACCCGCTCTTGAAATAGTTTTGCTCGCTGCTGCGCGAATCATTACATCTTCAACAATTTCGATATTAAAGTTAATATTTGGCAGGAACTGGCTGTAATCTGCAGATTGGCTTAGCGTTTCAATACCGGTAACACCGGTTACTGATGTAGCTGTATCTTCGTTCCACTCTACGCGGCTGTAACCGGGTGCGGTTGCTTTAGAAAATACGTCTGTTTTTTCGTAGCGTAAGCCAATTTGTAGGTCGAAGAACATGCCACTCAATTCGCCTTTATAATTTACTTGTGCAAAAGCAGACTGCGTTTTTTCTTCAGTAAAGCGGTTTGTAGCTGCATCCCAGTCGGTTGAGGCACAAAATTGTCCTTCGCCGTTTGGTCCTGCCGCTGCGCCGTCGGCTGCTTTACAATCACCGTAAAGGTTATCTACGTTAGCAACAGGATCTGCATACTCTGCTGCATTTACAATCGCATCAAAGTCGGCAAAAAAGATTGTATTAAATAAATCATATTCGCCTTGTGTTGCAGTGCCTTCAAAGTTGCCCGCTTTAGCTTGAAACTTATCTAAAATAGTATCTTGGCGCCAATCAATATCAGCAAAGTCACCTTCAACACCAACTCCACCCCAATCTGGGCGCTGTACTTGCGTATGACGGTAATGGTTATTTACTTTATTAACCGCAATACCAAAATCAATGCTTAGGTTGTCGTCAATGTAGTAGTCGCCCGAAATTTGCGTTTGATCGATTTCTGAATCGTATTTATCGTTTGCAAACCAACTACCCGATAAACGCATGGTGCTCGGGTTAAAGTTTTCAATATTACCAATTGCAATACCTGGTAAGTCGCCTGTTAAATCAAGCCCTGAGCGCGAACGTGTGTACGACGGTAACTGAATATTGTTACGTGTACCGTGGCGTGGATCAGTTGCTTTCATTGACGCTTTTGAACTGTGGTGATCAAACTCTAGGTTAAGCTGATCAGACACTGCCCATTCTAGGTTAAAGCCTAATGAATCTGTTTTTTCTTCGCGACCCCAAGAACCCACCGTAAGCGACGTATCGCGGTAATCGGCATCACTTTGAATGTCATAAATTTCTGAGTAAATAAGTGGATACGCGTTAGGCTCGCCCGCCCAAACAGATTCACTTCTATCGCCTGCGTAGTTAAACCAAACTGACGCATCAGTGTGCTGCTCTTCAACGGTTGTTCTAAACGTAGTGTAGTCAAGGGTTGCTGTAATGTTTTCAACAGGTTGATATTGAAAAACTAGCTGGCCATTTACACGTTCACGTTGGCGTTCTTCAAACACATAACGTGGTTGTTGCGGGTTTGAATAAATACCTGATGTAGGTCTGTTTGCTCCGCCCTCTGCGCCTGCAGGTACACCGCCCCACCCTGTATTTGTGTAATCAGATGCTCTGTAGCCTTGATCTTGAATAAACTGTTGCATACCGCTTTCACGGTCTTGGTAGCTACCTGAAATAGATATACCAAATTTATCGTCACCAAATGTTTGCGAATATAAACCACTTACCTCTGGTGTAATACTGCCCTCGTCGGTTGATTGATCGTCTACAGCTTTTACGCCAAACGATGCTTTTATACCTGGGCTATTTAAAGGCCTGTTTGTTGTTAAGTTTATAGTTGCGCCAATGCCACCTGAGGTGACACTTGCGTCTGATGTTTTATAAACTTGCACGCCCGATACGCTTTCAGATGCGACATTTGCAAAATCAAATGTACGGTCACCTGTTGTATTTGGAAGTTGGCGGCCATTAATTGTAATTAAGTTATTAGCAGGTCCAAATCCACGTACTGTTACGCGGCTACCTTCACCGCCCGCTCTATCTATTGATACGCCGGTAATACGTTGTAGTGATTCAGCAAGATTGGTATCAGGAAATTTCCCCATATCCTCAGCCGAAATTGCATCGACAATACCAGAAGAATCGCGTTTAACATCCATAGAGCGCTGCAATGAACCTCTAATGCCTGTTACTTGTATTATTTCTACATCTTCATCGGCAACAGTTTCTGCAGCGTAGCTTTGGTGAGGAAGCGTAACGGTACCCATTGCAGCGAGTATGGCTGTTGAAATTATCTTTTTCTTAAACATCATGATGCCTTTTTCTTATTTAATTATTATTGACGTACTGCAAGACTTTAAGAATTACTCGAAACATAATTGTAAACTATTTGTTTCATTTTACGGTCAATAAATAATTATTGTGTGTGTATGTTTTAAACGTTTTACAAAGACCACAACCAGTTTTAAACATGTGCTACTCAACTAAAAACTATTAAGTAACAGGATGTTTATGCTAATTCTTTGTGCTAATTTTTTGCTTTAAAATATTTTCATTTTGTCATATGTCCTCAGCTTCCTCTTATTTAGACCATTAACAAAATAAGTTAATGGTCATATTGACTATATCTTTTTTGTGCAAATAAAAGCTTAAGCTTTGCTTACGCAGATAATTTGCATTGTTTGTAACTATTTATATTAAGCGTGTTCATATGGGCTTATTGTTTGGATTTTTCCGTTTGAGTCGTGCTCAAGCTTAGCCATTTTCATACTGCGTAAATGGGTTTGTCCGCCCGACAACGTACTGTCGTGATAAAATAAAAACCAACCATCATTGTGCTTAACAATTGAGTGATGTGTGGTCCAACCAAGTACTGGGTTTAAAATAACGCCCTGATAGGTAAATGGTCCGTATGGGTTATCGCCCGTTGCGTATACAATTTTGTGTGTATCGCCCGTTGAGTACGAAAAGTAATAAATACCGTTATGTTTGTGTACCCAAGGACCTTCAAAAAACCGGCGGTTGTTATCGCACACTGTAATTGGTGAGCCGCTCTCATCTAGTACAACAACCTCTTTTACGTCTTCGCTTAGGCTGATCATATCTTCCGATAATTTTGCAACGCGCGCAGGAATTGCAGGTTCACCATTTTTTGGATACGTGCTTTGTTCATTAAATTCGCTGGTTTGCCAATTTTGTAATTGGCCGCCCCACAAGCCACCAAAATATAAATAATGGCTTGAGTCGTCATCTTCAAATACAGCAGGGTCAATACTAAACGTCCCTTGAATGTAATCATCTTCGGCTTTAAATGGACCTGTTGGACTGTCACTTTTTGCAACGCCAATTCTAAAAATACCTTGCTGATCTCGCGCCGGAAAATAAAGGTAATACTGACCAAGTTTATGCGCAGCATCGGGTGCCCACATTTGCTTACTTGCCCATTTTACGTCGTCTACACAAAGTGCTACGCCATGGTCTATGGCTTTGCCTGAGCTTTCGTCAAGCGAAAACACATGGTAGTCGCGCATTGCAAAGTGGTCGCCGTTATCATTAATTTCATTTTTTGATTCAATGTCGTGCGACGGATAAATATACACTTTGCCGTTAAACACATGCGCAGACGGATCGGCGGTATACATGTGATCAACTAACACATTATGATTTTGTATTAACGAGTTGGCTCGTTGTAAGTCTTTTAACTGTTTAAGTTCAGCGTCACTTAATCCATTAGATGGGGGTGCTGCTTGCGCTGTATTTTGCATTTTTACTCCTAGTATTGCCTGCCCACTTTGCACTTTTAAAAGGTGCAAAATGGACTGCTAAATTAGTTTATGGTTTTGTTATCAGCCAGCTGCGTTTGAATGCGCTTTACCTCAGGCTCGGTAAGTTTGTAACGTGTTATAAAAATTAAACATGCCACGGTACAAATTACTGGAATGCCAGCAAAGGCGAGTAAAATGCCTGATAACGTGTGTTCTGATTGTTCTTGATTAGGCACGTATGCATAGCCAGATAATATCCAGCCTGCAATAGCACCGCCAATTGCAAAGCCTAGTTTTATTGCCAATAAATGACCCGAAAACGTAACGGCGGTTAATCTGCGACCAATTTTTAATGCGCCGTAGTCAACCGTATCTGCCACCATTGAAAACATAATTGGGGTAATTATCATGTGGGCAAAGTTAGCAATAAAGTAGACGATAAAAATGGTAACTATGGCGTCGCTCTCAAGTACGTAGAACATGCTATGAGAAACAATTACCACCACTAACGCGGCGATAAAAAGTGTTTTCTTTTCAATAAATTTGGTTAAAAAGTTAGTAGACACAGCGCCTAGTACTGAGCCAATTGCTGAGAGTGTTAAAAAATTAGAAGTAAGTGAGGCTTCTCCTACGTAGTACTTAATATAATGCGGTGCTACAGAGGCTCTAACGCCAATTAAGATTAATGTTGCTAGGCTTATAACGGCTATAACAACCCATTGATCGTTTTTAAATAAGCTTAAAAACTCAAGAAAGGCATTCTTTTTAGTTTGCGCGGGTTTAACTTGTTTGGTTTCTTTAGTCATTTTAAAACATAGTAAAAAACAAGCCGCAGCAAGTCCGCCTAAAAACACCATTGCTAGTGGGTAACCTACTACATCGTCGCCGTCGCCAAAAAAAGCAACCAGCTTTGGCAGTGCCCATACAATTACAAGCAGAGCTGACATTGCCATTGCAAATCGGTATGACTGAAGCGATGCACGCTCTTTAGGGTCGTTTGTCATTACTGCGCCAAGTGCGCCATAAGGTATATTAATAGCGGTATAACACGTCATTAATAGCCCGTAAGTAAAGTAGGCATATATAAGCTTGCCCGTAGAATCAAAATCTGGGGTTATAAATGCTAAGCAAGCAAACACACCGTAAGGCACGGCTAAAAATAATATATATGGGCGGTAAGAGCCCCAACGGCTGCGCGTTCTATCGGCAATGCTGCCCATTATAGGGTCGGTAATACCATCAAATAAACGAACCGCTAATAATAAGGTACCCGCAGCGGCTGCAGATAAACCGTAAACATCGGTATAAAATATCAACATAAAGTTAGCGACCATTTGAAATACAATATTACTGGCTGTATCACCAAGGCCGTACCCTATTTTTTCTTTAATTGTGAGTGTGTGTTTTGTGTTGTTCATGTGTGCTCAATTTTCAATGCAAATCGATATAGTCAAAAATACTATATGCATTTTTAGCGCATGTAAACATTTATGTTACATTTTTAATCAGCCAGTAATTTATTTAATACATGGCGCTAATTAAGCGCTAAATTTACTAACATACAAAGATATTATTCGTTCAATAAAAAACCAATACCAAACCAAAGCCGAATATCGGCGTTAACGCGTAAAAACAGGTACAGTGTATAAAGTGATTAATTAAATAGATGTGATTGTTTTAAATAGGGATTATAAAAGCTTTTTATTTGCGCTTTACCCACCTTTTATATACCCTTAATAGTCTTTATAACAATATCTTCGTATAGCTTTGGCTGAGTAATTTATGCACTATAAAACATCAAACATTTCTAACAACATCGACGAAGAATCGATTCCTGATGACTGCATTAGTAATCTAACCGTAGATAATATTGTATTTGCTATTCATGAAGGTAAGTTAAAGGTGTTGCTGGTTAAATATAATCGAGGCCTTGCAACAAGCCAATGGGGTTTAATTGGTCATTGGGTTCGTAAAGATGAAAACTTAGACCTTGCAGCTTTACGTGTTGTTAAAAGTACGACCGGTGTTGAAAACCTTTATTTAGATCAGTTAGGCGCGTTTGGTAACGTTGACCGCTACCCTGCTAGACGTATTATAACCATTGTTTACTATTCGCTCGTACGCTTTGAAGAGACCAATCTTGTGAGCGGCGACAATGCTTTAGAATGTGAATGGTTTGATGTAAATAACGTTCCCCCTTTAATATTTGACCACGCCGACATTTTAAAAAGTGGCTTAGATTACTTACGCTATAAAGTAAGGCACGAGCCGATTGGTTTTAGCCTGCTCCCTGAAAAGTTTACCCTACTTGAGCTACAAGGAATTTACGAGTCAATTTTAAATAAATCACTCGATAAGCCTAACTTTAGACGTAAGTTCCAAAAAATGAACTTACTAATAAACTGCAAAGAAAAACAAACCAACGTAGCTCACCGAGCTGCTACTTTGTACCGTTTTGATATAAACGTATATGAAAAATTAAGAGAGTTTGGTTTTACATTTGAGTTTTAAATAAGCAAATTCATAATTAAATTATTGTTTGGTCTTTAAGGCCAAATAACATATTGCTAATATATATGTGATGCTTATAATTCGTCCGCATTATTAATATAAACTAATCAAAAGGAGCTTTTTCTTGAAACTTACGCCGCCCTAGGCAACCACCCCCCCTTTTTCATCAGCACGTTACGTGCAACCTTAATCGCCGCCTGCGCGAGAATCACTGTTATTTAAATAAAATACTCCCCTATACTTTGGGAAACTAACTAATTAGGTTTATTACATGTTTGATCACGTAAAAAGAGATTGGCTCTCTAATGTTCGTGGTGATGTGCTTGCTGGTATTGTTGTGGCGCTTGCCCTAATACCTGAAGCTATTGCCTTTTCTATTATTGCCGGTGTTGATCCAAAAGTAGGTTTATACGCCTCATTTTGTATTGCGGTTATTATTGCCTTTGTAGGCGGACGTCCAGGTATGATATCGGCGGCCACCGGTGCAATGGCACTGTTAATGGTAACGCTGGTTAAAGATCATGGTCTGGAGTACTTACTGGTTGCTACCTTACTCACTGGTGTACTACAAATATTTGCAGGCTTTTTAAAGCTCGGTGAATTAATGCGCTTTGTATCGCGCTCTGTTGTAACAGGGTTTGTAAACGCGCTGGCGATTTTAATATTTATGGCGCAGTTACCTGAGCTGACTAATGTTACTTGGCATGTTTATGCGATGACCGCAGCGGGCTTAGGTATTATTTACTTATTCCCATATATTCCAACTATTGGCAAAATACTTCCCTCTCCTTTAGTGTGTATTGTTGTTATTACACTGATTTCAATATTTTTGGGTCTTGATATAAGAACCGTTGGCGACATGGGCGAACTGCCAGACACTCTACCTATATTTTTATGGCCCGATGTACCGCTAACACTCGAAACACTGCAAATTGTATTACCGTATTCAATTGGTCTTGCTGTTGTGGGCTTACTTGAGTCAATGATGACCGCCACTATTGTTGATGACTTAACTGATACAACGAGCGATCGTAATAAAGAATGTAAGGGCCAAGGTATTGCTAATATTGGCGCAGGCTTATTTGGTGGTATGGCGGGTTGCGCTATGATTGGGCAATCAATTATTAATGTTAAATCGGGCGGTCGCGGCAGGCTTTCTACCTTTATTGCAGGTTTATTTTTAATCATCATGGTGGTGTTTTTAGATGAATGGCTGCGTTTAATTCCTATGGCAGCATTAGTTGCGGTAATGATTATGGTATCGATTGGTACGTTTTCGTGGACATCTGTTAAGGATTTAAAAAAGAACCCGCTTTCATCAAATGTTGTGATGATTTCCACCGTTATTGTGGTTGTTGCCACGCATAACCTAGCCATTGGCGTTTTAGTTGGTGTGTTGTTAGCTACGCTGTTTTTTGCTAATAAAATTGGTCGCTTTATGGTGGTTAAAGCTAACCATGATGAAAGCAACGATGAAATAACCTATGAAGTCGTTGGCCAAGTGTTTTTTGCCTCAGCTGAGCAATTTATTTCATCGTTCGATTTTAAAAATGCGGTTTCTAACGTGGTCATTGATTTAACCCATGCACATTTTTGGGATATAACCGGTGTATCGTCACTCGACAAGGTGGTTATTAAATTTAGACGCGAAGGCGCAACAGTTAATATTATTGGTATGAATAGCGCAACCGAAACTGTAATTGATAAATTTGGTGTGCATAACAACCCTGAAGAAGTCGAAAAACTACTTGGCGGACATTAAGGAGAATGCAATGACTAAAATAATTACCTATGTAGATGGCTCAGCCATTACAAAAAATGTAACCGACGCTGCTATTTGGGCTTCAAAAAAGCTAAATAAACCAATTAGCTTTGTGCATACAATTGAAAAAACGCAGCAAACTAATATCGGCGACTACTCTGGTAGTATTGGGCTTGGTGCACAGTCAACACTTCTTGATGAAATGACTAAGCTTGACGAACAACGCTGCAAAGTAAGTTTAAAAATGGCTGACGAATTATTAAATTCAGTAAGTGAGCATGCTAAATCGGCAGGTGTTACTAATTTTGAACTAATTAAGCGCCACGGTGATTTGCTCGATACCGTTATAGACTTAAAAGACGATACACGCCTTATTGTTATTGGCCAAAATGGTGCTGGACATAGTAATAGCTTTGCGGTGCTGGGCTCACATATAGAAACCTTAGTGCGCAATGCAACACAACCTATTTTGCTTATTCCTGAAACATTTAAACAACCTAAATCATTTATGATTGCGTACGACGGCCGCGAAACAGCCGACAAAGCGCTACAACAAGTGATTGATGGCGGCTTATTACATGGTTTGCATTGTCATTTAGTGAGTATTAAAAATAACGAAAAAGACCTTCAAGAAAAATTTGTTAACGCACAGCACAAGCTTATCAGTATGGACTTTGAAGTGTCGGCAAGCTTTTTAGAGGGCAATATTTTTGACTCGTTAATGCAATATAAAGAGCAAAATAATGTAGAACTAATTGTAATGGGTGCATTTGGGCACTCTAAACTAAGGCAGTTTTTTGTGGGCAGTAACACCATTAAAATGCTCGAGAACAGCGATGTGCCTGTGGTTATTTTAAAGTAAGTAGCTATTTTAAATAGGTTTAAACCAGTATCAAAAGCCTAAAATCACTTAACTGATTTTAGGCTTTTTGTTTTTGGCCTAGCTTCAAACTTTTCAAATAAAAACTGAATAAACGACGTAACCTTTTGAGCCACAAACTTTCTATGCTGCTCTGGCATAAATGAGCGCACGCCACGTTTACTAAATGTTGCCATTATTTTTCGTTTACCGAGTTTGTCTTGTATTGCCAACTCGCCTTCGTGAAAAGGGGAATCATCTATTGAATTTGTGTTTATCATTTTGCTCGTAATTCGTGTGCGTATTTTATGGGCTAAATTTAACTCAATACACAATGAATGATAATGGGTGTTTTATTGACTGATAATGCACAAAACAATGACAATACTTGCACCCTCTTAGTGCTAGGCGCGCACCAAAATATAACAAAACGGGTTTTATCTTCACTCTAAAAATACATTAAATACCATTTAAACAATAACTTAAAAAACTGGCTGTATTTTTGCAAACATTCTATTAACAAGCCCGTTTTACTTACGGCAAAAATTTAGGTTGTGAGCACAATAGCTATTAGCAACCATCGGCAAAGAAGCCCGCACACAGTTATGCATAATGCGTATTTGTGGCGGGCTTTTTTGTTAATTGTATTTAAACCGTCACTTTAAGGAATGCCCTATGCAAACCTCGCAAAAAATACTCATTATTGGTAATGGTATGGTCGGACACTACTTTGTTGAGCAAATGCGCCAAAGCGATGCCAACGCAGACATTACTGTACTTTGCGGAGAAGCAAATCTTGCATACGATCGCGTATACTTATCAAGTGTATTTGATGGCAAAACGGCTGCCGATTTAGCTCTTACCACTCACGACAACTACAAACAGCTCAATATTAATGTGCATACCAGCCAGTGGGTTGAAGGCATTGATAGAACAGCAAAAATAGTGACCACATTAACCGGTGAGCAATACCCGTACGACAAGCTTGTACTCGCGACAGGTTCATTTCCGTTTGTGCCGCCTATAAAAGGTAACGACCAACCCCATTGTTTGGTGTATCGCACATTAGAAGATTTAGAACAAATAAAAGCCAGTGCCGCTGTAAGTAAAAGCGGTGTTGTTATTGGCGGTGGTTTGTTAGGGCTTGAAGCCGCAAATGCGATTAAGCAACTAGGACTTGATACCCACGTAGTTGAATTTGCGCCGCAGCTTATGGCTGTTCAACTTGATGGGCAAGGCGGTACGCTTCTAAAAAATAAAATAGAAGAACTTGGCGTAACGGTACACACATCAAAGGCAACCAGTGAAATAGTAAAAGGCGAAACGAGTCGCTTTAGATTGAATTTTTCGGATGAGTCATTTTTAGAAACAGACCTAATTTTGTTCTCTGCCGGTATTCGCCCGTATGATCAGCTAGGTAAAATTGCTGATTTAGAACTCGGTGAGCGCGGCGGTATTATTATTAATAACCAATGCCAAACGTCAGATCCTGATATTTTAGCCATTGGTGAATGTGCCCTGTGGGACAAAAAACTATTTGGTTTAGTAGCACCGGGTTACAACATGGCGCGCGTTGCAGCGAGTCAATTAAGTGGTGGCGAGCTTGAGTTTTTAGGTGCCGATATGAGCACCAAACTTAAGCTATTAGGCGTGGAAGTAGGCTCAATTGGCGACGCTCATGCAAAAACGCCAGACTGTAAAGAGCTTATATATCAAGACGCTATTCGCGGCTGTTATAAAAAAATAATACTAAGTGAAAAAGGCGATAAATTACTGGGCGCTGTACTTGTTGGCGATACCAGCGATTACGATACTTTATTACAGTACATGCTTAACGACATGGACTTACCAGAAAACCCTGAGTGTTTAATTTTACCAGACAGCAGCGGCGCGCCGTCGTTATCTGGCAGTGCCCTACCCGACACCGCCACTATTTGTTCGTGTCACAATGTGAGTAAAGGCGACATTGTAGGCGCGATTGATGGCGGCTCATGCGATTTAGCATCGGTAAAATCATGCACTAAAGCAGCAAGCGGCTGTGGCGGTTGTGCTGCGTTATTAAAATCTGTTGTTGATAACGAATTAGCAAGTCGCGGTGTTGAAGTAAATAACCATGTATGTGAGCACTTTGCGTATTCACGCCAAGAACTACTGCACATGGTGAAAGTAGAAAGCATTAAAAGCTTTGATGACTTACTAACTAAACACGGCAGCGGTCATGGCTGTGAAATATGTAAACCTGCCATTGGCTCTATTTTAGCATCAACATGGAACGACTTTATTTTAGAGCCCGCTCATGTTGGCTTGCAAGACACTAACGATACGTACCTAGCAAATATGCAAAAAGATGGTTCGTACTCTGTGGTACCGCGTATTGCTGGCGGCGAAATAACACCCGACAAACTCATTGTAATTGGACAAGTAGCCAAAGACTTTAACCTGTACTGCAAAGTCACTGGCGGTCAACGTATTGATTTATTTGGTGCGCGCTTAGAAGAGCTTCCTGTTATTTGGGAGCGACTTATCGAAGCTGGATTTGAGACCGGTCATGCCTATGGTAAGTCTCTTAGAACGGTTAAATCGTGTGTGGGTAGTACATGGTGTCGTTATGGTGTGCAAGACAGCGTTGGACACGCAATAGAAATAGAAAACCGCTACAAAGGATTACGTGCGCCGCATAAATTTAAAATGGCAGTATCGGGTTGTACTCGCGAATGCGCCGAAGCACAAAGTAAAGATATTGGCATTATAGCCACTGAAAACGGCTGGAACTTATATGTGTGTGGTAATGGCGGTATGCGCCCTCGACACGCTGATTTATTTGCAACCGATTTAGACACGCCAACACTGATTAAATACATTGACCGCGTGATTATGTTTTACATTAAAACGGCTGACAAATTACAGCGTACGTCGGTATGGATGGAAAATCTTGAAGGCGGTTTAGACTACCTTAAAAGTGTAGTAATTGACGACAGCTTAGGCATTTGCGACGAACTAGAAGCGCAAATGGAGTTAATTACACAAACCTATGCGTGTGAGTGGAAAAAAGCGATTGAAAGCCCAGATGCTGCCAAACGATTCCGCCAGTTTGTTAATAGCCCCGAAACCGATGAGAACATTTTATTTGTGCAAGAGCGTAACCAAATTCGCCCTGCTACAGAAGCCGAAAAACGTGAGCAACGTAATACACAAAACCGTATTCCAGTAATGGAAGTTGAAGAGGAGCAAGCTGATGTCTTGGCATAATATTGGAACAATCGACAACCTAGTGGCTAATAGCGGCGTATGCGCATTAGTTAATAATCAGCAAGTAGCTATTTTTTACATTCCGCAAAACCCAACGGCTGTGTTTGCCATTAGCAACTACGACCCGATTGGCAAAGCCAATGTATTATCGCGTGGCATTATTGGCTCAATCGACAATAAATTAGTTGTCGCATCGCCTTTATATAAGCAACACTTTTGCCTAGAAACAGGCGAATGTTTAGAAGCAGAAGCAATACACTTACCGGTTTTTAATGCAAAAATTGAAGACGGCAGTGTATTTATAAGCTCTGAACCAAAAGTTACAACAGCTGTGGCTTAGGGGAATATTATGAGTGTACTGTCTTATTTTTCGGGTATTGAAAACGTGTGGCTAAATAAGCTTGTTA
Organism: Pseudoalteromonas sp. SR43-2; assembly: GCF_014163885.1. Taxonomy (NCBI): domain Bacteria; kingdom Pseudomonadati; phylum Pseudomonadota; class Gammaproteobacteria; order Alteromonadales; family Pseudoalteromonadaceae; genus Pseudoalteromonas; species Pseudoalteromonas sp. SR43-2. Next base: position 99,138 of record NZ_JACJED010000002.1, read on the forward strand.
CTAAGCTAACAAGCTCAAATAGTCGCAGCGTCAAAAGCGGCAACGTTTATATAATTGGTGCGGGCCCAGGAGACGCAGAGCTAATTACGGTAAAAGCGCAGCGTTTAATTAATACCGCCGATGTTGTTTTATACGATTGGTTAGTAAGCGATGATTTATTAAAAACGCTTCCTAAAAAAGCACAGCGAGTATTTGTAGGTAAACGTGCGGGTAAGCACTCAATGACCCAAGCTAACATTTGCGAACTACTGGTTAAATACGCGCAACAAGGCTTAAACGTAGTGCGTTTAAAAGGCGGTGATCCGAGTATATTTGCACGTATTAACGAAGAAGCCGATGCGCTTAGTGAGCATAATATTAATTATGCTATTGTTCCGGGTGTGACAACGGCTTGTGCTACGTCCGCTTATACGGGTATTCCCCTCACTGCAAGGGACGTAGCACGCAGTGTTACATTTTTAACGGCGCAGTTTGCCGATCCTAATAAGCAACCTCATTGGCAAAATTACGCGTTTATGCCTGCAAACAACAACCCCACTTTAGTGGTTTATATGGGGCTTTCGCGCTTACAAACGCTAAGCTGCGGTTTGCAATCAGTGGGCTGGCCAAGTAATACACCCATTGCACTAATAGAGAATGCCACTACCACTAAGCAAAAGGTAATTACTAGTACGCTTGAACTGATTGTAAATGAGCATGCTAAACACAACCTTCAAGGCCCTACCCTAATTATGATTGGCGAAGTAATAAATCATAAAATGGCTATTAGTCCTGAGTTACTAAACAGTGTAAATGTTAACGCATGACGTAAAATGAATAATGCACTTTTCGCGCTTACTACCTCCCCAGGAGTAGGCGCTTTTTTTGTTTTTAATTTGGGTTCAAGTTGTGTGCAATAACATACTTAAATGCACCAAATAAGTTAAAAGTAATGGCAAGTTAAATTATAGAAACACAGTGACAAATAAAAATAATACTTTAAGCAATTGTATTAGCTTGATTTTAAATTCAATGATGAAATTTATTAATGATTGGAACAGTGGTTGCACTTTAAAAACAAAAAAGTGTGGAATAATACCAATGGCGACAAGCAATCCTCTCACAAAACAGTTTTTATTAGCGGCTAAGTATCAAGAAATACACGCGCTAAAGCAATTACAAAACAGTTGTGCCTCGCTTACTAAATTAGGCGATTTTGTACATCAGTTACAAAAAGAACGTGCAATGAGTAATATATTTTTGGCCTCAAATCGCGAGCGATTTAAAACCCAATTACAAGAACAAATCCCTTTAAGCAGCAGCGCACAAACTGCATTTTATGATTCTCTTAAACAAACATTTATAAACGACAACGCCGATACTGGTCATACTCGGTTATTTAATTTAATTACCTATAGCCTGCAAACACTTGACGCATTGCCCGAATTACGCAATCAAATAGCACGACAAAACATTAGTGCAGTGCATGCTACGCAGTCGTTCACGCAGTTAATTGCTAGTTTACTCAATATTATTTTAGAGGCAGCAGATGGCGCAAGCGATCCTAAAATAACGCGTTTATTAGTTGCCTTTTTTAACTTTATGCAAGGTAAAGAGTATGCAGGACAAGAGCGCGCCTGTGGTGCACAAGCATTTGCAGCGAGTAAATTTACCACTGAGCAAAAACAACAACTCGCGCATTTTGAACAAGAGCAAAACCACAGTTTTGACTTTTTTAATGAGTACGCCGATGCGCACCTTTTAAAATGCTTTGCCACGTTAACAACACATCAGGTGAATAATCAGGTAGACCAACTTAGAAGTTTACTGCAAAAACTCGATGACGAGAATGCTCAACCGCTCTCGCAACTAAGCGAAGTATGGTACGAAGTAACCACTACGCGCATAGATATAATGCACAAGATTGAGCAAAATATAGCAGATCAATTAATTGATACCGCAGCAATGCAAATAGCCTGTGCTCAACGTAGTTTAAATACAAATAAGCAAGTACTTAACAATATGGCAGAGCAACACATAGCCCCTACTTTTGGCCAATTAGCCATTAAGCAACCAGAGCCAGAAGTAAACCAAAATATAGCGGCCGATAAGCTCAACAGTAATAAAACTATGTATGATTTAATTATCGAGCAAAGCCAGCATATAAAACAAATAAACCAAGCGTTACTTGACGCTAAAAAAGTTATTAGTGAGCAAAAGGTCATTCACCAAGCCAAGTACATACTTATTGAGCAGTTAAAGCTCACCGAAGAGCAAGCCCATAAACAGCTACAAAAACAAGCAATGGATACGCATAAAACCTTATTTAGCGTAGCGCAAACAATTGTACAAATGAGCGATTAAATATGCTGTTTTTACTTGGGCATGTAGATCTTTAGTAATACCACTACCCTAAATAATAGTTATTTATTAAGTTACAAATTTCACACCCAGATTGAGTTTTGCCTTATTTTAAAATTGATTCATAACCTTCTGACTATAATAAGGTAAAACCCTAATTTGAAGTCTATTTATAATGCAAATTATTCAACGCATTCAAAATAATCAACTACAATAAGTTAATCATTTGTTGCATCTCATTTTAATGAGGCATATTTAATACTGTTGTAGGAGTTTGAATGCCCAATGTAGAGAGTTATATAGAAGGTGTATCATTTATAGATGAGCAGCAATTAACAACTTCTCTTGATAATGACATTCAAACAAACATAGAAAACATTGCTGAGCTAATTTTAAACATTTTTGATACGAGCTCATTTTCTATTGTTGCTAATCTGCCTCAACGTGCTGTCGAGCTATATAAATCAGGTTCAGAAATAGCAGTAGCTAAAGAGCAACTATCTGATGATATTTTTAATGAATCGATTATTGAGCATGATCCTAAAATATTTAGAGTTATATCGCTTATTATTTTGCCCTCAGGTCTTAAGTTTGGATGGTTGATATTCGAGCGAGCAAGTGATTCACTACTTACAGAAAAAGAAAAATCAATTTTAAATAGTTTACAAAAAAACTTTGTAAATCAGTTAGTCCAACGTAAAAATTCATTTTCTATATCTTTTTCACAAATTGTTAAAGTTTTCTCTGTGTTAATAAATTTCATAACAGCATAATTTAATGGATTTATTTCTTCAATACAGTCAATTGGTTGCTGCCTAATTAACAATATATCTGACTCAATGGTATTTATATCTATGGGGAGATCATTTTCTATTTTTTTAACTGACTTAGTAAGTTGATGAGTATATTTTAAGTGAAGAAAATTAAGTTGGTGAAACTTGGCCCCTTTAGCTATTTCAAAAGCTGAGTAAACAGTAATACTTACCTCTGCAACTGTTAAAATCACAATAAGCATCAGTTTTCTGGAGATATTCATATACGACACCTATTTTAGCTACTAACCCAACAGTTTTTTAATAACACTATAATAATTATAGTATTTATCACATTAGGTATAGCAGGTTTTATCTTTTTTACTAGCTCCTCTATAAATAACAATTTACGCTTAACTTAGTTCATTTTTAATACAAAGCTTCTTTTTAATTTTAGTTTGCCACTCAAGAGCAAGCTCCGGCAATTCGAGTGCTGCTAATAATACACTTTCATAATCTGGATATTTTTTATCAAAAAAAGCCTGGAACAGTTTTTTTACTGATATGTCGTGCGAGGCTTTCTTCTCGATAACAACACTATCACCCGTTTTTGCAACGCCCTGCTCTAGTACCCTAAAATACACGCCAGTGCAGTAATGCTGCGTAAACAGTTTAAGGCTGTTTTTATTATTAAGGGCGATAGCTAATTTAAAACAAGGCACACGAGGCTGGCTTACTTCAAGTAATGCAGTACCAATTCGAATATGGTCACCTATGTGTATATTCGCTTCATCAAGGTCAGAAATCGTGAAGTTTTCGCCAAAGGCACCTACTGCCAAATCATCATTCTCGAGGGTTTGTTTCCAATAATCATAATGATTGTGCGAAAACGCGTAAACCGCTTTATCAACCCCGCCGTGATTAACTAAATCAGCTTGCTCATCCCCTATAATATTTAGCTTTTCAATAACAACAGGTTCGTTAGTTGCCGTTTTAAAAATACCGGTTTTAACCTCTTTGCCGTTATACACTACCGTTTTTATTTTAGAGATATTAGTAGAGATTATTTTCATTAAGACTCCCACCTACCCATCGCTTGTTTGTCACTTTGTTTAAACTCAACCCAGTTTGATGAGTCTTTAAAGTGCTCTTTTTTCCAAAACGTGGCGTGGTTTTTTAAATAATCCATTATAAATTGTGCGCCTTCAAAGGCGGCTTTGCGGTGTCGGGAAGTTACGCCAACAAACACAATTTGCTCACCAAGTGCTAAATAACCAACGCGGTGAATAATACATATTCGCGCCAGTTGCCAGCGCGTTTGTGCTTGCTCTGCTATAGATTGAAGCAGTTGCTCGGTCATACCAGGATAGTGCTCAAGCTCAAGTGCAATAACGTTATCGCCACTGCTGAACTCTCTTACCAAACCTGTAAAGGTGACAACAGCGCCATCGCTTTTGTTATTACTACAAAGCGTATTGTGCTCGTCACCTACATTAAAATCATCGGTTTGTACTTGAATATGTATGCTCATTAACCACCTGTAACCGGCGGAAAAAAGGCAAGCTCATCCCCTGCTTTCACTATTTCGTCGCTTGATGACATAGTTTGGTTAAGCGCTGCAAGTAGCTCACGCTCTTCCAGCCACGGTTTCCAGTGCGGGTATTGGCTTACTAATCTTAATTTAAGCTCTGAAATAGTAAGCGGCTGCGTAATTTCAAGACTTAATTTACTGCACTTTAACCGCTCTTTTAGTTGCCCAAAAAACAATAACTCTACATTTTGGACGCTAGGTATAGCATCGTTTGGATTAATCGCGTTGCCAACTGCCATTTTTGCCCCCAGCTTTTTGAGTAACGCGCATGCCACTAATTTCCATAAGTGGGTCGGCTGCTTTACACATATCAAACAAAGTAAGCGCAGCAATAGATACCGCCGTTAGCGCTTCCATTTCGACCCCGGTTTTACCGGCAAGTTTGCAGTAGCTGGTTACTTTAATTTGGCTGTTTGCTTCATCAAGTTCAAAATCAACAGCTACTTTAGTAAGTGCAAGCGGATGACAAAGCGGAATTAAATCAGCGCATTTTTTTGCGCCTTGAATACCTGCAATGCGTGCCACGCCTAACACATCACCCTTTTTGTTTTGATTAAGCATTACTTGTTCAAAGGCAAGCTTGCTCATGCTAATAAATGCTTCAGCTGAGGCATCGCGCAAGGTTACGTCTTTGAGCGATACATCAACCATATTCGCTTGGCCGTTTTCGTCTACGTGGCTTAACATACTATTGCTCACGCGATTCACACTTTTTACCAATGGTAATGTGCGGTACAAAGTTACACGGTTTATGCATTGAGTTAAGTTGATCTTTTATAATGCCTGTCCATGCTGTTTTGCATGCGCCTGTAGAGCCTGGCATACAAAAAATAACGGTGTTGTTAGCAAGTCCTGCCAATGCACGAGACTGAATAGTTGAGTTACCAATTTCACCGTACGATATATGTCTAAATAGCTCACCAAAGCCGTCTACACTTTTATCAAACAGCGGCGCAAATGCCTCAGGTGTTGAATCACGTTCGGTAAATCCTGTACCACCAGTCACTAAAATAGCGTGAATGGTGTCGTCGGCTATCCACTGCGATGCAATAGCGCGCATTTGGTAAACATCATCTTTTACAATTTCTTTATCTGCTAAGTGATGACCCGCCTCAGTTAGCGCTTTAATTAAGTAATGACCAGAAGTATCGGTAATCGCATCGCGCGTATCACTTACTGTAAGTACGGCAATGTTTAAAGGTATTTGTGTATCGCTTGTGTGACTCATAATGTTTTTCTCAATTGGTTAATGCTTTGATCAAAATGCTCATTTACAGCTTTAAATTGCGCCGGCGTATTGGTGTTTATTAATGCATGCGTTTTATTACATAACAGCGTTTGCACACCAATACTTTGGGTAAACTGCTTTATTGACTTATGACTGTTTGCGTTTGTGAGTATGTGTTTTAAATGATTTTTTACACTGCTTGTATTACGAATATACAGCGGTAGTGGTTCATTTTCAAAGTGCCAAGCATGTATTTGTGACTGATTTAATTGATTGCTCACACTTTGTACTTTATTTGACTGAGAAGCCAGCACAATTGTGCTTAACAAACTACTCGTAAGTAGAGGCATATCTACCGCAGTAATAAGTAAGTCGTGCTCGGTGGCTATTAATGTTGAGTAAATACCGCCAAGGGGTCCACTATTTGGGTATATATCTTTAACGTACTTCTCTGAGGGATAATCGCAAGAATATTGGCTCGATGATTTAACTGGATTTGTAACGTTGCGGCTTATTAGTATATTTTTAGCGCCTGCGTCTTTTAATAAATCACACGCATTGTGCAATAGCGTTTTATTTTTTAAAACTAAATCGGCTTTGTCTGAGCCCATTCTTGATGACTTACCACCAGCAAGTACAACGCCTGTAAAATCTCGCTTAACTTTCATATTAGATTTTATATTAGCTTTCATATTAGCCGCCTAACATGGCTAGGTGAGTTGTAGCACCTGTTAAGCGTTTATCCAGCTCATGGCTTATTTCTTTATTGCCCATAGCAGCTTGAATTGCCTTTACAGTCGCTGCAGTATCATCCTCGTTGAGTAGTTCGCGTAAATCTATACCTTGTTCGGCAAACAAGCATAAGTGTAATTTACCCAGCGCCGACACCCTTAAGCGATTACAGCTTTTACAAAAGTCTTTACTGTACGGCATTATTAAACCAATACGACCATCGTAATCAGGATGACAAAATTCCTCAGCGGGTCCGTTTAATTTCCCCCTAACTACTTGTAACCAACCTTGGTCGAGTAATTGGGCTTTGACCGTTTGCCCACTTAAGTGGTTTTCTTCAAAAAAGGTGGCGCCGTCACCGGTTTCCATTAATTCTATAAAGCGTACCGTAACTTTGTGGTGCTTTACCCACGCTAAAAAATCCTTCAATTGGTTTTTATTAAACTGCTTGGCAAGTACCGCATTTATTTTTATATCTTTTATGCCCAGCTCTACCGCGCGCTCAATCCCTTTTAAAATAAGGTTAAGTTTGTCGTGCCCTGTTATGAGTTTAAACATACTCGGATTTAAACTATCAATACTGACATTAAGCGCATCAAGCCCGGCTTCTGCAAATTCATCAATTTTCTTTAATAAATTAAATCCGTTGGTAGTAATGGCTACTTTTTCTATGCCGCGCGTGTTTTTACAGAGTTTTATAATATCGGTGACGTCGTTTCGCAAGCACGGTTCGCCACCTGTAATACGCACTTTTTTAGTACCTAGTTCTGCAAACGCATTTACAAGCGTGCTAATTTCATTTTTATTTAAAAAATTACGCGGCGTATCGCACTGATATCCGTTTGGTAAACAATAACTACAACTAAAATTACATACATCAGTTATTGAGAGGCGCAAATAGTTAAACTGCCGACCAAATTGATCATTAAGCATATGCTTCCTTGTTTGTTTACATTTCAACCGCAACATTAATACTGTTCGCTTTTTGCGTAGCATGTTGCTTAATTAATTGACTTAATTGCGTTTTACACGAACCGCAGTTCGTCCCACATTTAAGTTCAGACCCCAATTGCTCGACGGTGTTTGCACCGTTTTTAATGGCGTTTATAATTGGCTGCTCTCTTACTTTAAAGCAGCTACACACTTGCACGCCTTGGGTAAATTCTTCATCGGGGGTTGCATAAAGCAAAGACTGTAACTGTGTAAAAGTCAGTAATGGCTCTGCAAACAAATGGTTTATCCACTCAAGTGATATTTCTTTTTGCTCATTAGAAATAACACCAACAAACGCTAATTGATCGTTTTGAATACACTGCACATGCATGGCTTTTGCCGTATTCATAGCCGACCACTGCCCTTGTAAACCGGTTAAGGTTTGGCAGAAATACAGTAAATCACTTTGTGGTTCATTAAGCGCTAATTGGTAATTAAAGCAATTACTTGCATTAACTTTAAGCCAAAAATCACTGTTTATAACAAGTTCGTTTCTAGCAAACAGCTGCATATATTGCACAAAGGGTGCTTTAACTATATTAACAGCGCCGTGTTTGCACTCAGCCTGACCAGATAGAGGGTCAACTACCGATTGATACAACCCACTTACTGTTGCTGATGACGCAAATTGCTTATTCCAATGAATAGGCATAAAACATTCACCTTTTCGCACCGAATCGGTTACTTTGGCATGCGCGGTAACGTTCCCTGTTTGGGCAATCGCACTTATTAAATCGTTTTGCTTAATTGCTAATTCACTGGCATCAAGCGGATTAATTTCAATATACGGGCGTGTAATATGCGATGAAAGCGCAGTGCTTTTACCCGTGCGGCTCATGGTATGCCATTGGTCGCGTATACGCCCTGAGTTCATTACAAACGGATAATCACTTGATGTTTGTTGCACAGGTAATTGCGGCGTTATAGGTATAAAACGCGCCTTTTTATCAGCGGTGCTAAATTGGTTATCTGTAAAAACCTGACCGTTTTTATAAGGCTGATTTTTAACAACAGGCCACATAATGGGTTTTAAGTTATCGTACTGGCTTTTTGTGAGCCCAACTAAACCAGAGAGGTTTAATACTCGGCTGCCATTATTTTCAAAGTCGGTTAATTGTGCCCATTCTTCAAAAATGCCACTGGGATCTGTAAAATCAAACCCTTCAAAGCCCATTTTTTTAGCGACTTCGCACATAATTTGCCAATCGTTTTTAGCTCCTGAATAAGGCGCTACTAACGGGCGCTGCCTTGATATTCTTCGCTCTGAGTTAGTTACTGTGCCGTTTTTTTCGCCCCATCCGGTTGATGGAAAAGCAACATCGGCAAACTTTAACGTATCACTTTTTGCAATACAGTCAGATACAACCACCAGCTCGCAGGTCTCTAATGCTTTTTTAATAGCGGCGTTATTGGGCAAACTCACCATTGGGTTTGTTGCCATTATCCACACTGCTTTTATTTTGCCCGCGGCTATGTCATCAAACATATCAATGGCATTGCTGCCTGCTTTGTTAGCCACAGTTGGCGAGAGCCAAAAACGTTGCACAAGTGATTGATGCGCTTCGTTTTCAATATCTAAATGCGCCGCTAACTGATTAGCCAAGCCACCTACTTCGCGCCCGCCCATCGCATTGGGCTGCCCAGTAATTGAAAACGGGCCACTGCCCGGCTTAAGTAATTTACCTGAGGCTAAATGCGCATTAATAATAGCGTTGCATTTATCTACACCCGAACTTGACTGATTTATACCCATTGAGTAAAAGCTAATCGCACTTGGGCTATTAGCAAATAGCGCGTAAAACTCAGTGACTTGCTCAATTGCTATATCGCAAAAATCGCTAACTGCCTCACAGCTCCACTTTTGTGCCTCTTGCAATGCGCTTTCAAAGCCGTTTGTGTGCTGAGCAATAAATTGCGTGTCGAGGTGGTTATGCTCATTTAAATAATTAAGCAAGCCGTTATAAAGCGCGGCGTCACTGCCTGGTTTTATATTTAAAAATGTGTCGGCAAGCTCAGCTGTGTCGGTTTTACGCGGATCAATAACCACCACTTTCATATTTGAGTTAAGCTGCTTTGCACGCTCCATTCGCTGATACAAAACCGGATGCGTCCATGCGGCATTTGAGCCAATTAATATAAGTAACTCAGTTTGCTCTAAATCTTCGTAGGTACACGGCACTACGTCTTCACCAAAAGCGCGTTTATAACCTGCCACAGCAGACGACATACACAGGCGTGAATTAGTATCAATATTGCCTGAGCCTATGTAGCCTTTCATTAATTTATTCGCGATGTAGTAATCTTCAGTAAGTAACTGCCCTGACACATAAAAAGCCACCGCATCAGGCCCGTGCTTTTGTATTATGTCGTTAAATTTATTGGCAACGTGGTCAGTTGCTTCATCCCACGTGGCTGCTTTATTATTAATAAGGGGCGACGTTAAGCGATTATCACTGCCTGTTGTGTCGAGCAAATGGGTGCCTTTTACACATAAACGACCAAAGTTTGCGGGATGCTCTCGCATGCCTTCAAGCTTGGTTGGCACATTATTAAAAAGTGAAATATCAACACCACACCCTACACCACAGTAAGCACATGTTGTTTGTTTTAAACTCGTTTTATTTATAGTTGGTGACGTGTTTGCGGTTGCCATACTGCTCTCTTTTAGTGTGCTTTAATTTATGCAGGCTGTTTAACAGGCTCATTAAGGGTAACTACGTTAATTGTGTTACTTGCTTTAGCGAGTGCGCTGTTTATTACGTTTTGAACGAGTTTTTCACACCCTCCACAGCCTGTACTGGCTTTGGTGCTTTGCTGCACACTTGCCAAATCTATGCAGCCTTTAGCGACTGTTTGTTCAATGGTGTGTTTAGTTACTTTATGACAAGCGCAAATAATGGCGTCATCAGGCAAGTCATCGGCGCTTAGCTCTGCTATGTCGCCGGCGAGGGGCATAATGAGCGCTTCGGGAGCGGTGGTAAGTTCAATGTCGTTTAAATGATATTGCAGTAAATTATCGTAATCGCTGGTATCGCCAACAAGCACGGCGCCAATCAGCTTATTACTTTGTGAATTAGTGACTACTTTTTTATAAATACCATTGGATTGATCCTCAAAATAATAGCTTATTGCGCCTTCGCTGCGTGCATGTGCATCGCCAATAGAGCCTACTTCAACACCCATTAATTTAAGCTTAGTGCTCATATCGGCACCGCTAAATTCATCGGCTTTATTGTCTAAGCCAGTACTTTGTAAAGTACCTTGCTGCGTATCTTGTAAAATATGACCAACTGCTATTTTAGCCATAGCGTAACCGGGTGCCACTAAGCCAAAAATAAAATTATTCCACAGTGCACATTCACCAATTGCGTATATGTTTTTGTCGCTCGTTTGGCAGTGGTTATTAATTACAATACCGCCGCGCTCACCTAACTCTAAATTAAACTCGCGGGCTAAATTATCATAAGGGCGAATACCCGCCGAAAATACAATCATGTCGGTTTCAAGGGTTTTGCCGCCTTTAAAACACATTTTGTAACGGCAGCTTTCACCTTCTACTATTTCCTCAGTCGCTACCGATGTATGTACAGTAACGCCCAAATCTGTAATTTTGTTTTTTAGTAGCCGACCGCCACCCGCATCAACTTGTACGCCCATAAGTTGCGGTGCAAATTCTATTACGTGAGTATGTAAACCCAGTTGCTTTAATGCGTTTGCAGCCTCAAGACCCAGTAAACCGCCACCAATTACCACGCCTACTTTGCTGCCGTGGGCTGAGTTTTTTATTTCGTGTAAATCGTTAATGGTGCGATAAACAAGGCAATGCTCACGATCTTTACCCGGTATAGGAGGGACAAATGGAAATGAACCTGTAGCAAGCACAAGCTTGTCGTATTCAAACGACTCCCCTTTAGCGGTCGTTACAGTGTGCGCATCACGATTTATGTCAACCACTTTAGAATGAGTATGAAAGCGTACTTGCCAATCGTCATATGTTTTATTGCATGTAAGTGCGAGGTCGTCTGCGGTTTTGCCTTTAAAAAAAGAGGATAGTTGCACGCGGTCATACGCTAAACGGTCTTCACCGCTCAGTACGGTAATTTCAAATTGCTCATCAACCTGATTTTGAGAAACTAGCTGCTGCACAAAATGATGCCCCACCATTCCGTTTCCTACCACTACAACACGCTGCTTGCTTAGCATTTACTCACCTTAAAATGATATCTACTTTAGTAATTGACTAAAATTGAAATCGAATGATTTGTTATAGGATTGTTATAGCAATATGTAAGCCAAATATATAAGCATTTAAAATCAGCAAGTTGCCTACATTGGTGCAGAGATGAAAAGCGTAAAGCCCCACAAGATGGTGCAACTGCACCATCTTGTGTCGCTATAAATTACAAGAGGATTTTAGAAGATAGTGAGGGTTAAAATTTAGCGCTCATCCATACCCATAATTTTTGAGTATCGACTTTATTAGCAGCGGTATCGCCCGCTGAGTAATCAGCGTATTTAACACCCACTGCGTATTGTTTATTAATAGGTTTAACGTATTGTACGTTTAGTTCAGTACCCAAATCGTCAACCCCATTTGATTGCTCATTAGCATCAAAACTGTGATAAGCCACCAGCCATTTTCCGTCAAACGCTTTACCGTTTAAGCTTATGTAAGTGTCGTCCAAGCCTTGTGCGGGTGTATTTAAAAACGTATCTGTCCAACCATTAAATTTATGTAACGTGGCAAGCGGTGTTGCAAACCCGTAATCGCCATTGTCAGAGCCAAGTGACTCTATGCCGACTTTTAAAGTTACTGTTTTTATGCCCAACCCATTTAAATCCACAGCGCCTTCAAGTGCATAGTAATCAGCATCAAAATCACTCACGCTTGTTGAGGCAGACTGCGTTGCATACTCCGCTTTGTAATAAAATTTTATGTCGTTTAGGGTTTTATTACCGATAAAATAAACGCCATAAGTATCTAAACTGTCGTCTTGTAGTGCATCGTCACTTAATAAGTAACTGTATAAAACCACTTTACCGTAGTCTGTTTTAAAGCTTGCATTAATTAAATGATCGGACGATTTAATGTCTTTATCGTCAGCAAATATGCGGTTACGCTTATTTAAATAACTGTACTGTAAATCTATGTTGTTAAATGCGTAATTAATGGTTGCTGCATCAAAGGTTTGTCTGTCTTGGCGCCAACCTACGTGCCCAACAAAACGCTGCCCATCAAGGGCTATTACTTGGCGTCCTACTTTTAGCGATAGACCATCGCGGGCATATTTAACAAAACCTTGGTCTATTTCAGTGTTTTCTGGGTCTGCAATAACAGAATAATTAGTGTTTTTCCCCAACGTATCGTTGTAATCATCTACGCCCAATAGGCTGCGAGTGTCTTCTACTTCAATCAGCGCTGAAAAACCATTCACCTCGTCTGTTTGGTGCGTTAAGCGGGTTCTAAGTGTTAAGCCGCTTGCATCTTTTAAGGCATTGTTTTGATCAACGCTTTCAAAACGCAGTCTAAAATCAAGATCAGTTTGCGAAGCTTGGCTTATTGAAGGCGCAGTGAAGCAACCCAGTATAAAAATAATAGGTAAGTTGTTCTTATAGTTAAGCATTTTGGTTCTCTAAGTTTTAATTATTAATACACATACCAAAGCAATAAATAAACACAGCGAAATACATTTCCACACCATAACTGGATCGCGTTTCATTATTGAACTTTTATTAGCGGTACTTTCTAAATAAGGATTAGGTTTGTTGATATCGTTTATAAACTCAGAAAAAGCTTGGTATCTGAGCTCTGGTTTAGGGGCAAGCGCTTTCATAAGGGCTTGATCTAACCAAAACGGAATATCGGCTCTGTATTTACGAATACTTGTGTAGTGCCAATGGCTGTAATCTTTTGGCGCTACGTGGTTAAGTGGCAGTGGTTTATAAGGCAATTTTGAGCACAATAACTCATATGCAATCACGCCAAGTGAAAACAAATCACTTTTAAAATCGGCGTGCATAGTAATAAGTGTTTCGGGTGCGGTGTAGTCGGCAGTGCCTTGCGGGCAATCATCCGCAATTTGTTTAACCGACTCGTCCATAGCCGCAACACTTACTGTGCCGTAATCAATGAGCGTTACTTTACCGTGCGCATCTATCATTACATTATCGAGTTTTAAATCGCGATGTACCATATCGAGTCGCTGAAACGCCCTTAGTGCATGTACTATTTGTTCAATAATACTGCGTACTTGGGTTATTTCAGGGTGCGGCACGTCGTGCTTCCAATCACTGAGTGTTTGCCCGTCCATGTACTCACAAATATGATACAAAAAACGACTTTGCGATTGCGTACTCAGTACTTTCATCACGTTTAAATGGTTTATGCGTTGTCCTACCCAACCTTCTCTTATAAAGCCTTGAAGGTAGTGCACATCGTCTTCAAAATTAACCGAAGGTGCTTTTAAAACAACTGGCGGTATATCGGGCGCTTGTTGCACTAAATAAATGTGCGAGCGACTACTGGCATGCAATTTACGAATAACCGTGTAGTCATCAATTTTTTGCCCAACATTAAGCGCAGGTGGAATTTTTCGTCGTGTTAGCGAATGATAAAGCTCATCTAACTTTTGCTCGGCAATATTTTCTACTTTTACAAGCAAACAACTTACGTTGTCGTCACTGCCTCGCGCTAATGCAAGTTCGGTAATTGCTTTAGCTGCATGCTCTAAATTAGTGTGCTCGTTAATTAATTTAGCTATATCACTACTTGGGAGCACATCGTGTATGCCATCGCAGGTTAATATATAAATATCATCTGCTTTTAGGTCAACCTCGTATACATCTATTTCTTGATGAAGTTGTGCGCCAAGTGCACGTGTTAGCGTATCGTTTACTTTGTGATCCCGTGTTATCGCCTCTATTTTATTTCCTCGCAAGCGAGTAATACGCGTATCACCTAAGTGAAATATATAACCCGTTGCCGACTTTAAAATAAGTGCTGTAAAAGTCGTCATCCAATCGGCTTGGCGCTGACCTAAGTGATTGTAATTAACTGATTGCGAATAAAGCCATTGATTTAAACTTGCTAACACCTTCGACACTGACTTTTTAACCGCCCAACTTTCGGGGGTATTTAAATACTCATTTATAAAATGAGTAACCGAAAGTTGAGACGCTTGTTTAGCATTTTTTGCTGATGAACACCCATCGGCTAAGCAGGCAATAACGCCTTTAGACTCTTTTTCTTGTGCTTTAGTATTAAGAGCTGCAAACGCATCTTGGTTTTCTGCTTTTAACCCTTTAGCACTATGCCCGCCAAATGAAACATTGAGCTCATTTTTTAGCGATTTAGCGTGGAGTGTTTCATCAAACATAGTCAATAATGCCTTAAGTCACTGAAATAAGTTCAACAGTGCCGTCTTCATTTACTTCGGTAATATGTCCGTCTGGTTCTTTCATAAAAAACAGTGCAGCTAGACCAAGTAATGCACTACCCGCAATAATGAAAAAGAAGGTTTGATAATCAACAAGCGACAATGCCGTTAAGTAAACAACTGCACCAACATTACCGTAAGCCCCTGTCATTCCAGCTATTTGCCCAGTTAAACGGCGCTTAATTAGCGGTACTGCGGCAAATACAGCACCTTCACCAGCTTGCACAAAGAACGAACATGCCATGGCAGCTACAACAGCAAGCCATAAAGGCCACGATGCATCAACCAAGCCCATTACAAAATAACCAACAGCAAGACCTGTCGTAAGTACAATAAGTGTTATACGACGACCTAACTTATCTGAAATCCAACCGCCACCAGGACGAGATGCTAAATTCATAAATGCATAAGCAGAGGCTAAAATACCCGCGTACACCATATCAAGCGCAAATACATCCATAAAAAACAGCGGTAACATAGAGACAACCGCAAGTTCAGAACCAAAGGTTGTAAAATATAGAATATTTAAAACAGCTACTTGCTTAAATTCATAACGATGAGACTCAGGTACAGGCTCTTTAAAAATATGACCATTTACATCAAAGGTTTTATACACTTCGTAAATATAAAGCAGAACTAAAAAAGCATACACGGCAAGTACAAAGTTAGCCGAAATTAGGTTAGCACCGGTTGGTGAAAGCTTCCAAGTAAGTAATGCTAGAGCACCATACATAGGAATTTTCATAATAAGAAGTAATACAAAGTCGCCTTTACTGGTTACTTCCATTGCGCCTACTTTTTTAGGCTTAAAGTATGTACCGCCTTTTGGTGTATCGGTTACATTTAAGTACCAAATAATACCAAATATAACGCTTAATACACCCGTTAAACCTACAGCGTAACGCCAACCATCTTCGCCACCAAACATAAGTGCAATAATTGGCAGTAACATAGCCGCTGCTGCTGAACCAAAGTTACCCCAACCGCCATAAATACCTTCAGCTATACCCAGTTCGTTAGCAGGAAACCATTCACTCACCATACGAATGCCCACAACAAAGCCAGCACCAATAAAGCCTAAAGCAAAACGCGCTATTGCGGCTTGCTCAAATGTGGTTGCCATAGCAAACATAAAACATGGAATACTACAGCTAATAAGTAGTGCCGCATAAACAATACGGGGACCAAATTTATCGGTTAGCATACCCACCACAACACGCGCTGGAATAGTTAACGCTACATTTAAAATTAGTAATGTTTTAACTTGTGCCATGGTAATACCAAGCGAGCCCGCAATTGCACCTAATAAAGGAGCATGGTTAAACCATACAAAAAATGACACAAAAAAGACCATCCAACTTAGATGTAATACTTTCATTTTTCCTTTAAAGGATATTAGGTTAAACCCAGAACTCGGTTGCATGTTTATTTCCTCGTAAACGTATTATTGTTTTACTAATGCCCCACTCTTTTAGATGAGTAGCAGCCCAATGTTTGTTAAATTTTAGTTAACCTACTACAGCAATTACTGAGCCACTAATTAAAAGCCATTAATTTCAGTTGGTTATATGTATTTACTGTTTTAATACGTTATAGTTGCACTATATGAGTGAAGGGCTATGGACTGTTACAGTGCAAATAAAAAGCGTTACTACTTGCTCTAGGATTTAACAAATTGGTATTGTTCAAAAAAAGTATGAGAAGTTTGAAAATGCAAAAAGCACCGTTAACGTACCAACAGCAACTACGCTATTCTCGGCATATTATGCTGCCGCAGCTTGATATAGACGGACAAGAGAAACTATGGCAATCGCATGCTTTAGTTGTTGGTGTGGGTGGGCTTGGATGTGCGGTAGGTCAATACTTAGCGGCATCTGGCGTTGGCACGCTTACCTTAATTGATAACGATGAAATAGACGTGACCAACCTGCAAAGGCAAATACTGTATAAAGAAAGTGATATTGGTAGCTCAAAATGCAGTGCTGCAAAAAAACAGCTTAACGCACTTAATAGTGAAATAGATATAAACACCATTGAGGCATTTTTTGATGTAAATACCTCTACAGAACAGCTATTTAATAACATTGATATAGTAATTGATTGCTCAGATAACCTAGCAACGCGTAATGCACTTAATAGCGCCTGTTTTAAGGCTAAAGTTCCGCTAGTGTCTGGCTCTGCAATACGTATGGAAGGACAAGTCGCGTGTTTTACTATGGATGAAAATAGCCATTGTTATGGTTGTTTATCGCAATTTTTTAGTGAACAAACACAAAGCTGCTCCGAATCTGGAGTGCTTTCCCCTATTGTGGGGTTAATAGGCAGTATTCAGGCAACTGAAGCGCTAAAAATGCTTGCTGGTTTACCCAGCGGCTTAAGCGAACACTTATTGCTGGTGGATGGTTTAAGCATGGAGTTTAATCGTTTTAAAATTGCTAAAAATAGTCAATGTGCGGTTTGCAGCATTTAGTTATTCTAGATCACTGATTGTTGTATAAAGCACATCGCCCACTTTAAAGTCGTTTTTGTCCCACACTCGTCTTGAAGCCAAGCAATACAAAGTTTGCCCATCTACATTAAGCGTTAACTGCCACTTATTATTAATAAACTCAGCTTGAGTTAATACCGACCTTAAAACATTACTGTGCGTTGTTTGCTCAGGCTTTAACGCACTAAGCGACATTTGCTCACTTTCTATAATTAGCTTATTACTGCTATCGACAAGTGCAGGAAGCACAAAAAGCGGTTGCTCACTTTGCTGTAATTGCAGTTGATATAGCCCGTAGTCTTCATCAAATTTAACCACATTGTAATTAATTAAGCTCAGCGGTGTTTGCCTATCGTTTGCATAAATAGCTTTTGCAACGTGTGCACTTGCACCTTGGTTTATCACCTTACCTTTATCAAGCTGAATAAGGATATCGCAGCAAAATAGCAGCTCTTTTAATGAGTGACTTACTATTATAAATTTAATATTAAACTTAACGGCTAACTCATTGAGTTTAGTGAGCGTTTTAAAACGCAATGACCAATCAAGCGCACTAAAAGGCTCATCAAGCATTATAAATTTTTGACCGGCAAGCAAAGTGCGCGCAAATACTACACGTTGGCGTTCGCCACCCGATAAGCTTTGTACATCACGATTTAATAAATCTTGTAATTCAAGTGTTTTAACAACGTATTGAAGCGTTAAGCTGGTTTGTTTATTCCCGCAGTGTTTTTGTGTAAACGCTAAATTACCTGCCACATCTAAATGAGGAAACAACGGGCACGATTGCAACTGAAGCGTTATACCGCGTTTATCGCTTGGCAACTCATGCACTGGCTGATTATTAATATGAACACTTTTTGCAGGCTCTAAACCACTAATACAACGCAGTAATGTTGACTTACCAGAGCCTGAAGGCCCGTAAACACCCAATACATTAAACGACTCAAGCTCAAGGTTTATATCTAAATCAAAATTATTGAGTGCTTTAAAAAGGCTTAACTTAATCATTTTATTGCTTAACCCCTACAATGCTTTTATTAAACTTAAATAACAGCACTAAACAGGCAAACGAAATAGCCAGTAAAATAAGTGAAAGCTGATGCGCCGCCGTATAATTTAACGATTCAACATGGTCATAAAGCGCAATAGACACCACCTGTGTTTGCCCCTGAATATTACCGCCAATCATTAATACCAAACCAAATTCACCCAATGTATGCGCAAAACCTAAAGCAAATGCGCTACCAATACTGGGTTTTAAAAGCGGAATAATTAAATGCACAAAGCGTTTAAACGGGCTTAATCCAAGCGCAATGGCAGCTTCGTTATAGGTTTGATTAATATGCTTAAACCCAGCCACAAGCGGCTGCATTACAAAAGGCAGCGAATAAAAAAGCGAGCCAATAACCACGCCCTGAAAACTAAACGCAAGCTGAGTACCCGTTAGCCAAAACCAAAACTGCCCAAAAGCGTGATCAGGCGAAAACAAAACAAGTAAGTAAAACCCTAATAACGTAGGCGGCAGCACTAAAGGCATTGCAATTAATGCCTCTAAAAATGGTTTAAATTTACCGTTATAGCCAGCGAGCTTGTAAGCCAGTGGAATGCAAAAAACAAGAAGGAGCACTGCGGTTATAAAGGCAAGTTTTATAGTTAACCACAGCGCGGTTAAATCACTTTGAAGCATTGTTGTCCTTTATTCTGTAACCTAATTCAATTAACTGTTGCTGCGTAGCCTGCGTCATTAAAAATTGCATAAGTTGCTTAGCGCTAGCATGCTTTTTAGTCGAGCTAATAATAACGCCTTGTTGAATTATATCGGGATATTGATTTATAGGCAGCACGGTGTAATCTAAATATTTTTGATCTTGCGTGTTACTGTAAGCCGCCTTTAGTGATGAAACTGCCACCAGCCCTACTCCTACATTACCACTTTGCACAAACTGAAACGCATGCGTAATATTATTCCCGTACACATAATTTACTGGCTTTTTAAAATGATTATTCGCGTAGTGCTCTGAGGCACGCCCGTATGGTGAAAAACGCGGATTAGCAATGGCTACTTTATTATTTACTTTTTCAGCTTTGGGTTGCCACAAAGCAAGTTCGCCTAACGCGTAAGTGATTAAGCTGCTTTGCTCGGCATAGCCTTCTTTGATAAGTGATTGCGGTCGAAAATCGTCGGCCGATAAAAACACATCAAATGGTGCGCCATGCACTATTTGCGAATATAAAACACCGCTAGAAGCGGCTGATATTTTCACGTCAACATTAGGTAATGGGGATCTTTTTAGTAGGGTTTCCAATACAGTTTTAAAATTACTCGCTACGGCTACTTGCAGCGTTTCTTTTGCGTTTACGCTGCATGAAAGCATGCATATCAGACACAAAAAATAACCCAACCATGTATTGTAAAGCTTTGACATTATAAGTATTGTTTCAAAATAAAATGATTTAAGTAAGCAATATATATGAACGATGTTTGCAATGCACCCGGTTTATTACCAATTGAAACTGCAATACAAAATATACTTGGCACAATAACGCCTGTTAAAGACGTTGAAACCATTTCTATAATGCAAAGTGTTGATCGCGTTTTAGCAAGCGATGTTAAGTCAACTATAAACGTACCCGCTCATAACAACTCAGCAATGGATGGCTATGCGCTGTGTATTTCAGATAAAAGCTTAACCTACACACAAGTAGGCAGCGTGTTTGCAGGTCAAGTTTTTGAAGAAACGCTTACCCCAGGGCAATGCGTAAGAATAATGACCGGCGCCGCCATTGCACCTGGAGCTAACGGCGTTGTAATGCAAGAAAACGCCTCGGTTGATGGCGATAAAATTACGTTTACTGCGCAACCTGAGCTAAATGAAAACGTGCGTTTTGCTGGCGAAGATATTGCTATAGACGACGTTATTTTAAAAGCAGGCGATAAATTAAAAGCCGTTGATGTGGGATTACTGGCATCTTTAGGAATTGCGAATATAGATGTGGTAAGAACCCTAAAAATAGCCGTGCTTTCTACAGGCGATGAGCTAATAGAACCTGGTCAGCCTCTTAAGCAAGGCGCTATTTTTGAAAGCAACCGCGCTGTTATTATTAGTGCGCTGCAACAAAAAAATATAGACGTGCTTGATTTAGGAATAATCCCTGATGACAAAGAACTCATCACTAATGCATTTTTAAAAGCGAACGAACTTGCCGATGCCGTAATAAGCTCAGGCGGTGTATCGGTTGGTGAAGCCGACTTTACCAAAGAAGTGCTCAACGAAATTGGCAATATCCACTTTTGGAAAATAGCCATGAAACCAGGCAAACCTTTTGCCTTTGGTAAATTAAGTAACAGTTACTTTTTTGGCTTGCCAGGTAACCCTGTGTCGGCTGCTGTTACGTTTAATCAGTTAGTAGAGCCTGCACTGCAAAAGCTGTCGGGTCTTGGTGACGTAAACCCTAAAATGCGCTTTAACGCTGTTACTACATCCGTCATTAAAAAGCGCCCTGGCAGAGCTGACTTTCAGCGCGGTACTGCAACAATTAACGAACAAGGTGACTTGGTAGTTGCCCCGTTTAATAAACAGGGCTCGGGTGTACTTTCGTCGCTTAGTAAAGCTAACTGTTTAATTGTAGTTCCGGCGCAAAGCGGCAATATCGAAAAAGGCGCAACAGTAAGTATTGAGTTGCTATAAAGCCTAAAATGCTACAGCTAACTGTATAATTTAGCTGTAGCGCTGCAAACCTTAAAATATTTTTATATTTAATGTTTGAATTAAACAATTTAACTTTTCGCTACGCCCTTCAAACTCTTCCTTACTTAATCTATTAACGCACTTCAGCGCGTTTTTAGTCGCAAAGTATCTATCATAACTTAGGCTTCTTTCGCATTTAACACTATACGTTGAGGGCCAAGAGCCACCTGCCCCCGTTGCTATGCCAACAACGTTACATGTAGCGTCTATATACTGCTCCCATGCTTTTATTTGTGCTTTAACTGCATCAACTTGGTAATCATCAGTTAGTTGCGGGTAAATTTCATCCATCATTTTACTGATTTTAGTTTTGTATCTATTGCCCTCTAAATTATAAATATTGCCAGTATGCATTGCACCGCCTTCTGGCCAACCATCAGCGCTTTGTGCAAATGCGCCAAATGATGAAATAGCAAAAGCAAACCCAATAATAATTTTATTCATTTTAAATCCTTTTAATAGTTACCAGATACCTGTAAAAAAACGCTCATAAAAAATGCCGCAGAGCTTAGCTGAGCGGCATTATATTATTCAATAAGCTTTTAAAGAGGTCTATTTAAAAGCCAAATATTTTTAAGTGGAAAAACTTAGTCGCTACTGTATTAATAAATATCACAGCTAAAATAACAGGAATAAACGTTGAAAGTGAAAAGTTAACGTACTTTTCCATAAAGCTTCCCGCATAATTAGGCGAACCTAAGCTTAGCTCTTGTGTTAAGCGTGCTTTTTTCCAGCGGTACATTACAAACAAACACACCATTAACCCATTAAGCGGTAAAATTGTGTCGTAAAATACATCAACAATAATATCAAAAAAGCTCTTATTAACGCCGCCATAACTGGTGAACGAAGTGAGGCTGTCAATCATACCAAACGACATTGTACATAAAATAGTAAGTACGCCGGTTGAAAGTGTAAGGATGCCCAATGCTTTTTTACGGCTAATACCTTTGCGGTCACTTAGGGTTGCAGTCGGGACTTCTACTATTGAAACAAGTGAGGTAATTGCTGCAAAAAAGACTAATAAGAAGAACGAGAATGCAACAATAGATGCACCTACATAGCCAATATCATTTTGCAGTGCTAATAAGATTTTAGGTAGGTATACAAAAATCATCGATACAGACGAGTCAGAAAGTGCAGCAGGGTCTGTATTTGGATCAAAACTAAATATAGCCGGTAGCACCATTAAACCAGCTACAAACGCAACAAGTGAGTCCGTAATAGCAACCATTTTAGCGCTACTTACAATGTCATCCTTTTTAGAAATATACGACGCGTAAGTCATTAAGATACCCATGCCCAAAGATAGCGAGAAAAACGCTTGGCTTAATGCGCCATTTAAGACACTTGCATTCATTTTAGAAAAATCAGGAATAATATAGTATTTAACACCGGCCATTGCGTTATCAAGCGTTAATACATAAATAACGAGGGCAAGCAGCATAACCAATAAGGCGGGCATTAAAAACTTAGCGGCTTTTTCTATGCCCTGCTTAACACCGCCTAATAAAATTAAGTTCACCATAATAACCACAACGGCCATATAACCAAACACAGTGTAACTATTGATAAAAACACCAAAGTGGCCGGGATCTGCTAATAAATCTAAATTACCTAGGCCTGTTTGCGTTAAATAGCCAAAAATCCAAACAGTAATTACCATATAAAATACAGCAATCATAAATGGCGTAAGCACGGCTAAAAAGCCTGCAAACTTCCATTTTTTATCATTATTTGATAATAGCTTATACGAACCAAGTGGATCTTTTTGAGCGTTACGACCCATTGCCATTTCAGCCATCATGACTGGTAAACAAATGAATACGACAAATAAAGCGTAAATTAATAAAAATGCGCCGCCGCCATTTTTAGTAGCAGAAACCGGAAAGCCAACTAAATTACCAATACCAACAGCCGAACCTGCCGCCGCTAATATGAATCCGAGACGGGAACTAAATCGTTCTCTATTTTCGCTCATGCTTGAAACCTTTTTATTATTTTGTATATTTCAGCGACTCTACCAGTGTTACACAGAGATTTTCAAGCAATTACAGTGTAAAAATAAAATCGATGTGTAAACCTGTGTAAATACGCTTTTAATTCACCAATTTTCAACGCTGTGGTAGTATTGCGTTAATCAAATTTAACAATTTTTATGAGATTACTTATGTTGTACATGATTCATTCAACAGACGTTGAAAATAGCTTAGAGCTCAGAAAAGCTGCACGCCCTGCACATTTAGCGCGCCTTAGTGAGCTTGATTCTCAAAATCGTTTACTTACCGCAGGTCCGTTTCCGGCAGTCGATAGTGAAGATCCTCAAGAAGCAGGCTTTACCGGTTCATTAGTTGTAGCTGAGTTTGAGTCAATTGAAGCCGCTCGAGAATGGGCAACAGCTGACCCTTACGTTGCCGCTGGCATCTATGAAAATACAGTTGTTAAACCTTTCAAAAAAGTGTTCCCTGCTTAAAAGTGTATTAAACCCTAAGAGCGTGCGTTGCACTGTAATTCAGGGTTTGTTCACAAGATTTTAATTAAAATTACCGAGATAAAAGCGAATTTAGCGTTTTTACTTGAATTTTAGTAACTTAGTTAATTAAACTAAGTGGGTCTGGTCTAGGAGTTTTCCATTATGCGCGTATTATTAAGCCTCGGTTTTATTGCTTGTGCTAGCTTAGCTAACTTTGCTCAAGCAGCGACGGCCACCCAAGCATCTCATGCTGAGGTGGACAAAAAGAAAGCCGTAATACTTGCAAAGAAAACAATAGGCGGTAAGACCTTAAAAATTACCGAAAAAACAGATTTTTATACCGTACGAATACTCAAATCTGACGGCCACGTCGTTGATTTACATATAAATAAAAAAACCGGCGAAGTGAAAAAGGATTAACAAATGCGAATTTTAGTTATTGAAGACGATTTACATTTAGCAGATAACCTACGTAATGCTTTAGAAAAAGAACGTTACAGCGTGGATTTATGTCACGATGGTGAAGCAGGTCTTTTCCACATTACAGAATACCCGCTTGATATGGCCGTAGTTGATTTAGGTTTACCTAAAATAGACGGTATTGAGCTAATCAATAAAGCACGAGCACAAGGCATTACTATTCCTATTTTAATCTTAACAGCGCGCGATCGCTGGCAGGATAAAGTAGAAGGTTTAGATGCAGGTGCTGATGACTACCTTACCAAACCATTTCATGTTGAAGAACTTATTGCACGTTGTAATGCATTAATTCGTCGCAGTGCTGGTAAAGCAAATCCAGAAATGACTGCGGGCCCAATTAAAATTCATACACGTTCTCAACAAGTATGGGTTGATGATAAAGAGCTTAGCCTTACAGCTTACGAGTATAAAGTACTTGAATACTTAATGGTAAATCCGCAAAAAGTAATTTCTAAATCAGAACTTACTGAGCATATTTACGACCAAGATTTCGATCTTGATTCAAACGTAATTGAAGTATTTGTACTACGTTTGCGTAAAAAGCTTGACCCTGATGGTGTGCTAAACCCAGTAGAGACACTACGTGGGCGTGGTTACAGGCTTAAAAGCCAGTGGTAATACCGCAAATATCGTTAAAAATAAGGCAAGGATTTATCCTTGTCTTTGTTTTATTAGTCGCACTCCCTATCTTATTTTATTCAATTGGCAAAGCGTATTACGCTTCACTTGTTGATGCGACTGAAAAAACTCTCGAAGCACAGCTTTACTCGCTAATATCTGAAGTCGACTTTACTGAGCATGGTATTATTATGCCCAGCACTATTTTAGCGCCTGAGTTAAACAGATTAAATTCAGATACCTACGCAATGATTTACCGAGATGATGATCCTGTTTGGAACTCAGAATCGGCTGTAAATTTAAACTATGTACCAGAGCAAATAGAAACCAAAGCCGGTGCTGCCGATTTCAGGCGCGTGGAGTATAATAACACCGCGTACTGGCAACTTAGCCTGACTGTAATTTTAAATAACATAGATCAATCAGAACAAGCTCGCTTTATATTAGTTAAACGTAATGACGCTCTACTTCGTTTAATGGATGGCTTTAAGCAAACCCTTGTAGATTGGATGTTTATCATGGGCATTGCAATTGCAGGCCTTATGGCGATTGGTTTTATTTGGAGCGCTCGCCCACTCCAACGACTCGATAAAGAAATAAAAGCAATTGAATCGGGTGATATTCAAGAGATTAAAGGCCTCTACCCTGTAGAACTGCAAACAATAAAAGCAGACCTGAACTTGCTACTTGAGTCTCAACAACGCCAAAAAGAGCGTTACAGAGCCTCATTAAGCGACCTTGCTCATGCACTTAAAACACCGCTTGCGGTACTTAAATCAAGTCCATTGGCAAACGATGCCGATGCACAAGAACAACTCGACAGAATTAATGTGATGATCGAGCACCAATTAAAGCGTGCTGCAACCGGTGCATCAGACACCTGGAAAAAACAAACACCTATTAAGCCAGTACTCGATTCAATACTCAGTGCTATGGCAAAAGTGTACCGTGATAAAGATATTATTTTTACCTGCACCGTAACCGAAAAAGATTACTTTTTAGGTGACCAAACAGATTTAATGGAATTACTTGGCAACCTGATTGATAACGCCTGTAAAGCGTGTCGCTCACAAGTAGCAATACAAGTTATTCAAAGCAAAACTTTGTGTATTGGAATTAGCGATGATGGCCCTGGCGTACCAGAGGACAAACGTGAATCTCTACTTACACGGGGTACTCGTCTGGATACATACGAAAGCGGACACGGCGTAGGGATGGCAATTGTATCTGACTTGGTTAAGTCCTATCGCGGTACACTTACCATTACAGAAGCTGATAACTTAGGCGGCGCTCAATTTATTTTAGAGTTTAATTACAATGACAAAAAGTAACCATTTATTACAACTAACTGCCATTGTGTTATTAGCTTCAAGCCAATACAGCTTTGCAGATGAAGCATGTACTTTAGCCGCTAAAGCAACAACCGATGAAGCTAAGCGATATATTCAATGCCTAGATAGCCAAATTGATAAAGCAAAACAAGCACAAAGCAGTTGGATACAAAAGCGTAAATATGAGCTAACTCAATCACAAGAAAGCACAGGCAATACGCAAGTGCTGCCGTTATTTATGCGCAGCATTAAAAATAATGAAAAGTACCTTGAGAGCGCCTGCCAATGGCGCTACTTAATAAAACTTCCTAATGCGACAACCGCAGCCATTAGCTATAAACTGTGTGAAATTGAGCTTATAAATCAATTTACAGAATCACTAAAACCCCCATTTTGACGTAACTTAAGCACACTAAACTAGTTACGTTTATTTACTCACTCCCTTTAGCTTACTTGACAATTTATTCATATCAAAACAAACTACCTACTAGTAGATTGCTAAAAACTAATGGGTAAACAGATGACTAAACCAGTAATTATTATAGGTGGCGGGCTTGCTGGTTTATACAGTGCGTATAAATTACAACTACTTAATATTGAGTACTTATTATTAGAGGCTAAATCGCAATTGGGTGGCCGAATTTTTGCCGCGCAATCACCAATAAATAACGATGTTAGTTTTGATTTGGGTCCTACGTGGATATTTCCCCACCAACCAAAAATTCAAGCGCTAATTAAGTCACTCAACTTAAGTATATTTGAGCAATACAATAAAGGTGATGTGTTATATCAAGCACCTAACTCCAAGCAACCTCAACAAATTGCAGGCGCTGGAGATATGCAACTATTTAGACTCAAACATAGCATGAATACCTTAATAACTGCCTTATACGAGAAACTTAATCCTGATTCAATATTATTAGAACACAATGTCACTGAGCTTAAAAAGAACGATAATAGCTGGCAAGTTACTGTTAATCACTTAGGTAATATAAAGCACTTTACTACTGGCAAATTAATTTCAGCAATTCCTCCTCGTATGGTTACAACGCATTTAACACCTGAACTATGGGCGAATCCAACACTCATAAACCGCCTCAGTAGTGTACCTACATGGATGGCAGGACAAGCCAAATTTATAGCTACTTTTGAACATGCATTTTGGCGTGATAAAAACTTATCTGGGCAATGCTTTAGTCGCGTAGGCCCTATGGTCGAGATTCACGATGCCAGTGCTGAGGATAGTAATTACGCCGCATTATTTGGCTTTATAGGTGTGCCCTACTTATCACGAAACCAAGTAACTCAAGAGCAATTAATTCAAGCCTGTGCCCAACAGCTCAGCTACTTTTATGGTAAGGATGCTGAAAAGGCAACCGGATACTTTATTAAAGACTGGGCAGAGGATAAATTTGTAGCTAATAGGGACGATCAAACTCAGCCTTCACAGCACCCAGAATTTGATTTTTCAAACTTGGAAGAGCAATTAAGTAACCTCAACATTCATTTTGTAGCGAGTGAGTTTGCAAAACAAGAAGCAGGGTATTTAGAAGGCGCAATAAACGCAGTGGATGGCGCTATTAAATCGTTTATTAATTAATAGCCCTGTATTTATTGATAACTTAACCATCAAGGGTTTTAATTTTACAGCCCTTGATGGTTATAAATGTTAGTTATTTTTAGTAACGTCTTCACCACTGCCCAGTAAAGTGGCAACCCACTTGCCCTCTGCACTGGCTTCTAGGGCTATTTTTACAATCATTGTTAATGGTACAGATAAAAGCATACCCACAGTACCTAATAACCAGCCCCAAAATATTAATGATAAAAACACCACTAACGTTGAAAGACCCAGCCCTTTACCCAAAAATTTAGGCTCTACAATATTACCCATTATCGTATTTATTGTTAAATACCCTGCAGCAACAAGTCCTGCCACTAATGGGCCTTGAGTAATAAGGGCAAGTAATACAGCTGGTACAGCCGCAATAATTGAACCTATATTTGGAATGTAATTGAACATAAATGCCAACACGCCCCAAAGCACAAAGTAGTCAACGTCTAAAATCCATAAGTAAAACGCAGCAATAATACCCGTCCCTAAACTTACTAGCGTTTTAATTGCCAAGTATGAATTAATAGATTCTAAAAAGCGGTCAATTTGCTTCATTTTACTATCAGGGTCTTCAAGTGCCATATGTATTTTCTTGCTCAACATTGGCCCTTCAAACAGCATAAAAACAACCGTTAAAATAATTAAAAACATGTTTGCCATTACGCCACCTAATCCTGTGAGCATATTAGTGGCCACATCAACCATTTTGCCAGGGTCGAACATATTAATTAACTGATCTTTATTGATCAGTATGTTGTATTGAGATGCTAAATCGACCAGCCACACAAATTCTTCTTTAAGTTGTGTTTTATACTCAGGAAGCTGCTGAGAAAAATCGTTGATAGATTGCCCTACAAGCCCGCCAAGGCTTACCCCTAAGCCAACTATAATCAGCACGACCAACATAACAGCAATGCCTTTAGGAATTTTGTAGCGCGCAAAAAACTTGATAAGCGGGTTACAAATAATGGCAATAAATGCCGCCAAAATAAACGGAATAATAATTACACTCGCGGCTTTTATTCCAGCGAGGACCACTACTAAGGAAGCAAAAACTATTAAGCTTTTATTTACTCCAGTTAAACTTGCCAATTTATTAATCCTTTTATTAACTATATCGTCCCAGTGTAAGGCAAAAGGTAATTAAATGAAATAATTACGAAGTGATCATAAAAGCCTGTTTTACGTATAAATTTGCAAAGCTGTTTGCTAGCGAGTATGTTTTTTAATCACTTGCTTCTATTTTATTGTAAGGATGAATAATGCATATATTTATAACTGGCGCGACCGGATTAATTGGTAAGCACTTATGCCCTTTTTTACTTCATCATAATACTGTTACTGTACTTAGCCGCAATCCAACTAAAGCAAACGTATTATTAGGCCACAAAGTTAAAGCCGTAAGTGACATTAGTGATGTTGACTTTAACACTGTTGATATCGTTATTAATCTCGCTGGCGAGCCGATTGTAAATAAACGCTGGAGCGACAAACAAAAGCAAATAATACGAAACAGTCGTATTGATATTACACAGCAAATTAGTGAAGCTATTAAAGCCTGTAGTATACCCCCGCATACTTTTATATCTGGCAGTGCAATTGGTTTTTATGGTCGACAAAATAGTAATCCTATTGATGAAACTTTTGAACGCCCACACGATGAATTTAGCCACCAGCTTTGTAAAGACTGGGAAAATGCAGCACTACTCGCCCAATCAGAACAAACCAGAGTATGTCTTTTGCGAACGGGTATTGTTTTAGCTAAAAAAGGAGGTGCACTTGGAAAAATGTTGCCTGCTTTTAAATTATGCTTGGGTGGCCCGATTGGTAATGGCGAGCAAGGCATGTCGTGGATACACATCGACGATATGTTTCAGCTAATACTCTTTATTATTAAACACCCAGAAATATCAGGCCCTGTTAACGCAACAGCACCCAACCCTGTAAGCAATGCTCAATTTAGTAAAAGCTTAGGCGAGGCGCTCTCTCGACCTGCATTTATCACTATGCCAACCCCAGTACTTAAACTATTAATGGGTGAAATGTCAGACTTACTAACAACGGGGCAATTTGTAGTCCCTAAAAAGGCACTCGTTCATAATTATCGTTTTCATCACCCTGATATAAAATCGGCTTTAGAGAGCTTGGTTTAGCGGGCGTTAATATTCGTTCAGTTAAAATCCCTTTCAAATTAGATATATGGGTAAATTACTACTTTTTACCCATATTGACCTTTAAACATTAATACATAATAATCAGCACGTTTTCCACGCCAACCACGCCTATCTTTAATAAAAGAGAATCTTAAATGCTACACCTGCCTACTGTGATCAGTCTCTCTTTTATTCTTAACGTATTAATAGGCTTGTTTTTTTTATCCGTACATAACTTTAAAAAACAAACATCATTTTTATTATTTGGCCTAGCGTGCATTACCTTTGCATTTGCCGAGTTACTTGCCTGTTTAAAGTTAGTAATAGACGCGCCTTTTATTACTCACTATTTGGCTGATATTTTTATATTACTAAGTCCATTGTTAATTATTATTGGGTTAAATAAATATAAGCACAGTAAGGCACTAAACTTAAAACCTCTGTATTGTCTCCTTGGATTAACGGGGGTTGCTTTATTACCCATATATTCAGACCCTGCAGGGCAAGTGCTGACAAGCTTAATTATTTCGGTTTTATACCTATATTCCGCATATATTATTAAGCAGATGAACTTTGTAGCCACTTTGCAAAAAAAAGCGCTGATAGTTTGTTTTTCAATTCACAGCATTTTAATGCTCATACAAACAACATTATTGGCAATATCTATTTTTAGTATTAATTCGCCGAACTACATAGAGCCACTGCAACTTATCTTAAGTAGCCATTTAATTTTGGCCACTTGTAGCGCACTAATATTGCCATACCTGCTGGCCTCTAATACAGAGCATACACTTTCAAGCCTTGCTAACACCGATACTTTAAGCCAATTACTTAATCGCCGTGGCTTTTTTACAAAAAGTAAAGAAGCACTAAGTGATCCTAAAAATATAGACAAAAATGTGTCTGTTATTTTGCTCGATATTGATTTTTTTAAACGTGTAAACGATCAGTTTGGTCACGAAGCGGGCGACCACGCAATTAAGTGGATATCTCACTTTATTAAAGAGCAATTTTTAAATGTAGGTATTAGTGCCAGAATTGGCGGAGAAGAATTTGCCATTTTACTACCTGATTACACCCTTAGTGCAGCAAAAAGTGATGCTGAGCTGTTAAGAAAGAATATAAGCACTCAAGCTTTTTATCATGAAAATCAGCATATAAAACTTTCCGTAAGCGCTGGAGTAAGTAATGCAATCAATGGTGAGGCCACAATAAAAGAGCTACTTGCTTATGCGGATAAACGCCTTTACTTAGCTAAAGAAACAGGCCGAGACAAAGTAGTTACCTTTGATGAAAAAAGCTTATTAATGCAAAGCTAATCGTCAAAGATAAATACGCCCTAATACCTACATAAAAAAAGCCCTTCATTCGAAGGGCTTTGGTATACACACAATAGAGTTTGTAAACTACCTACAAGAAAGTGTAGCCTCGTCCGCCTTATTTGGTACAAACTGAATATTAGCTACAGAAATTGATGCTTTACCATTGCTGTGTAAGCTAAATGGGCTTGTTAGGTTTGCAAAATTAACACCCTTATCTGCAAAACAACCTAAATCGATTGATACTGACTGCCATTTATTTTCAATAGTTTTATCCACGACGTTTGCTAAATCAATGCTTGCACCACACTCACCAGAACAAGTCATAGCAAGGGCTACATCGTTCGTTAGTGCCTCGTTTAATTTAATATCAAAGCTAATCACACTGTTTGCTTCAACGTAGGCAATGGTATCTTCTGCAAAGCTTGTTACTATTTCAGCACTGGCTTTTTCTGCACCGCTGAAGTTAAATTGGCGCGCGTCTTCTTGTACTGTTTTGTCCTCAGTACGGTATTTAATTGCACCAAATTCATGGGTACTACTCGATACATCTAAAAGCTCATCGCCCGATTTTAACAATAAGCGCCATGGTGCTACAGGTGCACCAACAAGTATATCCATACTTGTAAGCCCTGAGTTATCAAGTTTAGAGTCTTCATCAAGGTCGTCAGCTAGCACGTTTTTATCGCCATACGTTAAACCAAAACCATAAGGAAGTAATGGATCGTAATTTTCATCGCCTTTATTAACCGCAGTTTGTACCGCCGATTTAGGCCAAGAAAACGATAGCTTACCTTTAAAGTTATTTTGGATGGTGCCGTCTGCCGCTTTTAATAACACATCAGCAATACCCGCACCTTCTGTACCTGGTAACCATGCAGCTACAAACGCATCAGATGCGTTAAGTTCGCTGTTCACCCACATAGGTCGACCTGAAATAAACACAGATAAAACAGGGATGCCTTGCTCTTTTAACGAGCTTAAAAGTGCTAATGACTTTTTATTTCCGCGCTCAAACTCAAGGTTATCTTTATCGCCGTGCCCTTCTGCGTAAGGTTCCTCACCAAATACAACAATGGCAACATCAGGACGTTGTTCAAACGTACCATCAGCACTTAAAGTAACACTTCCACCTGCTGCAGATATTTGCTCTTCAAGCCCTTTATATATCGAAGTAGCACCAGGGAAATCAGCATTTTTATTATTAGTCCCCTGCCACGTAATACTCCAACCACCCGACTGTTTGCCTATATTATCGGCACCATCACCAGCAACAAGTACGCGTTGATTAGCTGCGATAGGTAATAGGTTATTTTTATTTTTAAGTAATACAAGCGATTCGCGTACAGCTTGACGTGCTACTTCGCGATGCGCTTGCGCGCCAATAAGATCTGTTTTACCCGAGTAAAGACGCTTAGCCGGACTTGGTTTATCAAATAACCCAGCGCGTAATTTAACGCGTAAAATACGTGCCACCGCATCATCAATGCGGCTCATACTTATTTTACCTGCATTTACTTGTGCAATTGTATTTTCATATAGTGGCTTCCAGGCACCTGTTGGCACCATAAAAATATCAAGGCCAGCATTTACCGCTTCTGGGCAGCTTTCGTTAGTACAGCCTTTAATTTGCCCATGGCCGTTCCAATCACCCACTACAAAACCATCAAAACCCATACGTGTTTTTAATACATCTGTAAGTAAGTATTTATTGCCGTGATTTTTAACGCCATTCCAGCTATTAAAAGATGCCATAACAGATTGACTACCTGCCGACAAACCACCTACGTAACCTTGAGCATGAATATCAAATAGCGATTGCTCGCTGTCTATATTATTTCCCTGATCATCCCCATCAACGGTGCCGCCATCGCCAATAAAGTGCTTAACAGTGCTAATAACGCGCTTATCACTTAAAAAGTCGCCATCGGCTTTACCTTGCAATCCATTTACAATCGCTGCTGAGTAATCGTGAACAATTTTTGGATCCTCAGAATAGCCTTCGTACGTTCTGCCCCATCGGTCGTCTCGTACTACTGCTACAGTGGGTGCAAATACCCAATCTATCCCCGTAGCCATTACTTCTACTGCGGTAATAGACGCTATTTGCTCTATTAAATCGGGGTTATTAGCTGCGCCTAAACCAATATTATGTGGAAAAAGTGTCGCGCCAATTACGTTATTATGACCATGTACTGCATCGGTGCCCCACATAGTTGGAATTTTGCTGCCATCCACTGAGTCATCAATAGATGCTTGATACATTTTTTCTGCAAGTGCAACCCAATCCTCTGGCGTTGCATGTTTATCGCCATTAGGAAAAGCACCACCGCCATTAAGGTAAGAGCCAAAACCATATTTACGCATGTCTTCAACGGTAATATCACGAATTTCTGGTTGAATCATTTGCGCTACTTTTTGCTCAAGCGTCATATTTTCTAAAAACGTGAGAATTTGAGCTTCAATAGCAGGGTCTTTTTTCACTGCAATTGAAAGCTTTGGCCAAATTTTCTCAAGCTCTGATTGCGCTTCAACATTTACTTTTTCAACATTGCTTTCGTTAGTACATCCGCTTAGTGCAGTAACACTTCCTACTAACGTTGCAATTGCTAATGCATTAAGTTTAAAAGTCGTTTTCATTATGATGGCTCCTTCACTAATACTGGTTTGCTGCCTCGTAGGCCGTAAAAAACAATAAATATGTAACATAAAATAGGTAAAACATACGAAAGTTGAACACCCACACTATCAGCAAGTGCACCTTGTAAAAGTGGCACTATTGCACCACCTACAATCGCCAAACACAAAATACCAGAGCCTTGAGCGGTATGCTTACCAAGTCCATTTAACGCTAAACTAAAAATAGTGGGGAACATAATAGAATTGAATAAACCAACCAATAGGATTGACCACATTGCTAATTGACCCGACGTGCTCATGGCAATAATGACTAAAATAATAGCCATGGTTGCGTTAAAGCCAAGTACTTTACCAGCGGGTAGTTTTTGCATTACAGCAGCACCAATAAAACGCCCAACCATAGCACCACCAAAATAATAAGTGATGTAATGAGCTGCAACATTCTCTTTTAGCCCTGCTATATTTTCTTGTGCTAAAAAGCTTACTAAAAAGCTACCAATTGCCACTTCGGCGCCTACATACATAAATATACCCACAGCACCTAATACAAGATGGCGATACTGCCAAGCACTGCCTTCAATTGCTTCTGATTTTTCGGCTTCTGCTTTTTGCTCGCTCATAATGTCTGGTAATTTAAGCCAAGCAAAAATACCGGCTAGTAAAATAAGCATTGCAGCTAAAAGGAGGTAAGGAAGTTGAACTGACTCTGCATTTTGAGCTGGTGTTAAAAAG
Source organism: Pseudoalteromonas sp. SR43-2 (assembly GCF_014163885.1). Taxonomy (NCBI): domain Bacteria; kingdom Pseudomonadati; phylum Pseudomonadota; class Gammaproteobacteria; order Alteromonadales; family Pseudoalteromonadaceae; genus Pseudoalteromonas; species Pseudoalteromonas sp. SR43-2. The sequence continues at coordinate 133,811 of NZ_JACJED010000002.1, forward strand.
GCTTCTGACGCTGAATCTAGAATTAACAGAGCACCAAATGATGGCGCAACAGTAGTACCTAATGCATTAAAAGCTTGGGTAAGCGTAAGTCGAGACGATGCAGTTTTTGGTGAGCCCAACAAACTTACGTAAGGATTAGCAGATACTTGCAATAACGTTATGCCGCTGGCAAGTACAAATAAAGCGAATAAAAATACAGGGTAACTATGTAAAGACGCTGCTGGGTAAAATAATATACACCCGGCTGCTGCAATTAATAATCCAATCACGATGCCTTTTTTATAGCCCACCTTTTTAACTATATAACCACTTGGAAGTGACATTAAAAAGTAAGCGCCAAAAAAGCAAAACTGAACCAACATGGCTTGTACATACGTTAAGTTAAATACGGCTTTTAAGTGTGGGATTAAAATATCATTTAAGCAGGTTATAAATCCCCACATAAAAAATAATGTTGTTAGAGAAGTTAATGCAAAACTGTAATTTTCATCCTGATAGTTTTGCGACTGTGTGTGTGTTGTCACTGGTGCTGAACTTGCCATGTGTTCTCCGTATTTTATTATTATAAATCTATTCTTAAGCTGCCCTGTTTTAGTTTTCAGCTGTCTTTAAACCATCCAGAAGCATTAAAGAGTTGACCTAAGAATTAATAAACACTAACCTTAAATGTAAGCGCTTTCATATGCAATTAAATACGAACAAGCTGTATATTTCAACACTTTTTATTTTTTGTACCCTCATACAGCATTAATTAAGCAAAAACACAGAGCTGATTTCTCTGTAAATGACTAACAAAAGGTTTGTTATTAATGACAAAATTATCACTACCACCCCATTCACCGCTTTTATCTAAAAACTTTGTATACGGTGTGGCCACAGCTTCTTTTCAAATAGAAGGCGGATCACAAGATCGTCTCCCATGTATTTGGGACACTTTTTGCGATACGCCCAATAAAATAGTCGATTGCTCAGACGGTCATACCGCGTGCGATCACTATAACCTTTGGCGTGATGATATAGACCTTATTGAGTCACTTGGCGTAGATGCTTACAGGCTTTCTATTTCATGGCCGCGTGTGATGACCCAAGACGCAAAGTTAAATCCTGTAGGCGTGAAGTTTTATACTGATATTTTAGATGAGCTAAAACGTCGCAATATTAAAGCCTTTGTTACTTTGTACCACTGGGATTTACCGCAACACCTTGAAGATGAAGGCGGTTGGCTTAACAGACAAACAGCTTACGCTTTTGAACATTACGTAAATTTAATTACCAAAGCCTTTGGCGATCGCGTTCACTCTTACGCCACATTGAATGAACCATTTTGTAGTGCGTTTTTAGGTTACGAAATTGGTATTCATGCCCCAGGTAAAGTGGGTAAAGAATATGGCCGTAAAGCAGCGCACCATTTATTATTAGCCCACGGACTCGCTATGAGCGTATTAAAGCAAAACTCGCCTAATACATTAAATGGCATAGTGCTTAACTTTACGCCGTGTTATAGCCTTACTCAAAGTGATGAAGACTTAAAAGCCACTGCATTTGCAGACGACTATCTTAATCAGTGGTATATAAAACCAATAATTGATGCCCAATATCCTGATATAATTAATCAATTACCATTAAACCATCAGCCTGAGATTCTTGAGGGCGATATGGAACTAATTTCTCAATCTATTGATTACTTAGGTATTAACTTTTATACCCGCCAAGTTTATAAAGCGCACCCTACTGACATTTATGAGCCTATTGCACCTACAGGCCCGCTAACTGATATGGGGTGGGAAATTTACCCGCAATCGTTCACTGACTTGCTCGTATCGCTTAATAAAACATACACCTTACCGCCTATTTATATAACCGAAAATGGTGCAGCAATGCCCGATACGTATAATAATGGTGAAGTTAACGACTTAGACCGTTTAAGTTATTATAATACTCATTTAAACGCGGTTCATAATGCAATTGAACAAGGTGTTGTTATACATGGCTACTTTGCTTGGAGCCTAATGGATAACTTTGAATGGGCAGAAGGCTATTTAAAACGTTTTGGTATTGTGTATGTAGATTATAAAACCCAGCAACGCACTATTAAAAACAGTGGCTTAGCTTATAAAGAACTCATCTCTAAAAGATAAGAGCATACCCATAACTAAAAACAAGTATAAAGCGGGATAAATAATCATGGTCAGTGTAAAAGAAAAAATAGCGTATGGCTTAGGCGACACCGCCAGTAATATTATTTTTCAAACAGTTATGATGTTTTTAATGCTGTACTACACAGACGTAGTGGGTTTATCACCCGCTGTTGTCGGTACTATGTTTTTAGCAGTACGTATTTTTGATGCCGTAACCGACCCATTAATGGGCAACCTTGCTGACAAAACACATACGCGCTGGGGGCACTTTCGCCCCTATTTACTGTGGCTTTCGCTTCCTTTTGCCATTATTAGTATTTTAGCGTTTACTACGCCTGATTTAGAAGGCACCGATAAAATAATTTACGCCTTTACTACTTACACACTACTTATGGTGGCTTACACCGCTATCAATATTCCTTATTGTGCATTGGGCGGTGTACTTACAAGCGACGTAAAAGAGCGCGTGACTATTCAGTCTTACCGCTTTGTATTTGGTATGTTAGGCGGTGTAATAGTAGCGGGTTGCACTATGCCAATGGTTGAGTACTTTGGCCAAGGCGATGCAGCTAAGGGCTATCAATACACCATGACTGCAATGAGCACTTTAGGCTTTGTACTTTTTTTACTTTGTTTTTTAGGCACAAAAGAGCGTATACAACAACCAAAAGAGCAAAACATTCCTTTTGCCCAAAGTGTTAAAGCATTAATTAAAAACGATCAATGGCGAACGCTTTGCTTAGCTGCGTTTTTTTTACTTACCGGTCAAGTATTAAGGCTTACGCTTGCTGTTTACTACGTAAAATACTATTTAGGTCGAGACGATTTAATCACCTTATTTATGACACTAGGCGTTGCAGCAAGCATGCTAGGGTGTGCTTTAGCTCAACCGCTTGCAAAGCGCTTTTGTAAAATAAAAGCCTATATAAGCTTACAAGTTATTGCTGCCGCTATTTGTGGTTTTAGCTACTTTATTAGTAAAGATCAATTAGTACTCGCATTTATTGCCTTTATTTTATGGAAGTTCTTTTTAGATATGGCAACCCCGTTGTTATGGGCAAAAATGGCCGACACCATAGATTACGGGCATGAAAAAACAGGGGTACGCATTACGGGTTTGGTTTATTCAGGCGTTATATTTTTTATTAAAATGGGCGTGGCTGTAGGCGGCGCAATTGCAGGCTGGTTGTTATCTTTTTACAGTTATCAGGCCGATGCAGTACAAACTCTTGATACCCAGCACGGTATTTTACTGTCATTCACTGTACTACCTGCTTTAGGCTCATTATTTGTTGCCTACATAATGAAAAAATATACACTGACTAATCAGGTTGTTGAAAATATTCAATCTAAACTAACAACTAGTTAAGATATATACTCTAAGGTATTATTTAGCCGAAGTAGTTAAGGATAAGCGAGTGAACAATTAACATGGCAACAATTTATCAAGTTTCAGAGCTTGCGGGCGTATCGTTAGCCACCGTTTCTCGCGTGATGAACAAAAATACCCGTGTAAGCGATAAAACCAAACAAAAAGTGCTTGATGCCATGGAGCAGCTTGGCTACAAGCCTAACTCAATAGCGCAATCTTTAGCCTCTAACTGTACTAACAGTGTCGGTATTTTAGTGTCTGAGTTACATGGTCCTTTCTTTGCCCAAATGATGGCAGGTATTGAGTCGGAGCTTCGAGCTGCGGGTAAACACGTTATTATTACCACCGGGCACAGTGAAGAAGACAAAGAACAAGAAGGCATTGAGTTTTTAATTAGCAGACGCTGCGATGCTATTATTTTGCACGTTGAAGCCGTTTCAGACGACTACCTAATAAAACTAAGTAAAGGCTCTACGCCCGTTTATTTAATGAGCCGTTACGTAGAGCAATTAAAAGATAACTGTATCAGTTTAGATAATCAATTAGGTGGCTACCTGGCCACTAAATCGATATTAAATCAAGGCCATACACAAATAGCGTACATTGCAGGTCCCCAGTTTAAAGCCGATGCTTTTAACCGCTTAGAGGGTCATAAACAAGCACTCACAGAGGCTGGTATTAAATTTGATCCTGCGCTTTATTACATTGGGGACTTTAACGAAACCGGTGGTAGTACAGGCTTAAAACATTTTATTGATGAAAAGCTCAGCTTTACTGCACTAGTGTGCGCCAATGACGAAATGGCTTCCGGTGCTATGAAATATGCTCGAGAGCACGGTTATAATTTACCAAACGATTTATCGATTGTTGGATTTGATAACGTTATTTTTGCAAATTATCTGTACCCTACACTCACGACGATTGATAATCCGATCGGAAAAATGGGCGAAATGGCTGCTAAATTAGTGCTTAAAGATGTTTATCAAAATAAAAACCTTGTTATAAATCGCTTTTTTGAACCTACTTTAATGCAGCGTGATTCATCTGCACCACTTATCAAATAAAGACTAAAAGCGAATACTAATTTTGGTACAAAAAAGCGGCCAAATGCCGCTTTTTCATATGTGAGCTACTTAACAATCCAAGGCGTTACTTTAATAACCTGCGATATATCGCCAAGTGACGCGGTATCATCTTCCCAGTTATCTTTAACTGCAAAATAACACACAGACTTTTCGCACGTTATGCCCTTATCATCAAATTGCATTGGGCTTTTAAATGTAACCGCCACGCCCTTTTGCTCTGGTAATAAAAACCACATTAATTTACTTACAAAAAAGCCCGACAAATCAGTTAACAGCTCATCAAGTTCTTCGTTAATGGTATATAACGACTGCTTTGAAAACGTTAAATCTTCAAGTTCGTTTGCTTCTATTTGAAGTTTTAATTGGCAATCATGATCTGGATTTTGTGGCTGCACCACAATAACAGCTTTATCTGTATCAAGTTGCTTATCGAACGGTAATAGTAATTGTGCTTTATCTGTAAAGTTAAGTGGGTACTCGTTTCTTTCAGTTAAAATAGTACCGCTTTTAATGGCACACGCTTCGTTAGTTGCTATATCACTTATATAAAAATTAACTCGCGCATATTGAAAGTCGCCTTTGTTAACAACTTTTAATCGGTCATAAAAACCGTCATACGACATAACAAATTCTCTTGCATTAACATTAAATGCACTCATGCCCAGCAGCACTAACGCAATGGCGTTGGTGCAATTAAAAATGTATTTATTCATCAAAGTAGGCTCTATTTTGGCTAATCATCGTGTTTAGCTCTTCTATATACGCTTCACCGCGCTCAGAGTAAGACATTAAACCGTGTGTAAGTTCAGTCGCTAAAATTGGTTTTTGCTCAAGACGTAAGTTTTCACGTATTGCGCGCAAATCTTTATAAGCAGGATGCGTATTTATGTTTTTAAAATAAGAGTTTATAGCAGCTCTCACCGATTTAAACGCAGCAACTTCGTGTGCAGCTCCAGTATTACGGCGTTTTGGTACCATGCCACAACCTTTTGTGTAACACCACTGACCAAAAAAGTTAAGGCCAATACGTGCAAAACGCGATGTGCCCCACGCAGATTCATTTGCAGCTTGCATAAGCGCTAATTCTTTAGGAATTATATCAACACGGCGTAGTGCTTGCGTAAGTATTAGCGTATCAATGGTGGTTGGTAAGCCGTACGACTTTAATATTGCTGCAATATCTTTGCTTTGCTTTTTTTCTAAAGGTAATTCGTTTTGTAGCATCATGCGTGCTATTTCAAGCTTAGCGCGTTGCTGTAATATTTTTTTGTTTTCGGCTTCAACGTGCGGACGAATAAAGCTAAAAAATGCATGTTTTTTTTCTTTAACATCACTAAATTCTGAAAACTTTGGCAGTTTTACATTATGTAATGGTTTTTCTTTTTTCTTCACTTTTTTTGGTTGTTCTGACGTTTGTTCATCTAGCTCAACATCATCATTTTGTATAAACGGATATGCAAGCGCCCATACAAAAAACACGGTTAGTAAAAGCTTAAAAATCGTTTTTAGCATGTATTCTCTCTTTGAAACAACAACTATGCATGGTTAATACACAAGCATACGAAGGCGCATTATACCTAAGCCACTTTATAAACGCGAATAACTGGGGTTTGATGACCTTTTACGGTTGAATTTTCAGCAGTGTATTTGGGTTTTAGATAAAACAGAGCCTATGTAATGCATTTGTTCATTCGCAATTTATAAGTCCATGGGTATACTGAGCAAAGTTTAATAATATTAACTATGTGTGAGTAAGCAGTATGGATAAACAATGGCAAAGCCGAATAATAGAGCAATATAAACATCGTCCTAACGATAACCGCTCGCCTTGGCAGGTCGATCGTTCGCGTATTATTCATGCAGCTGCATTTAGGCGTTTGCAAGCTAAAACCCAAATTATGGGTATTGGCCTAAACGACTTTTACCGCACTCGCCTTACTCACTCTTTAGAAGTGTCGCAAATTGGTACCGGCATATTGCGCCATTTAAAAGCGCAACATAGCGACTTTACGCACTTTCCATCAACTGGACTGCTCGAAACATTGTGCTTGGCGCACGATATTGGCCATCCGCCTTTTGGCCATGGTGGTGAAATAGCGCTAAATTACATGATGCGCGATCACGGTGGTTTTGAAGGTAACGCACAAACACTGCGCATAGTTGCAAAACTTGAGCCCTACAGTAATGGCCACGGTATGAACCTAACTCGTCGTACTTTATTAGGTTTTATAAAATACCCCGCGTTTATTAATACGCTTTGGCATACCATTCCCGATGCCACAACCGGTCGTGCATTTATTAAAGCTGATGATTGGCGACCTGCCAAAGGGTTATACAACGACGATGCAACCATATTCAATTGGATAGTAGAACCACTGAGTCAAAACGATAAAACGTTGCTTGGCAACCACGCTGCAATTGATAAGTACCGCGCTAAAACAACGTATAAATCGCTCGACAGCGCCATAATGGAGCACGCCGACGATATAGCATACGCGGTACACGACTTAGAAGATGCCATTGCAACCCACGTACTCACATTAGACGATTGGCAAACCCATGCTTTACCTCATTTAAAAGCACTAAACTTTGACTGGCTAAACGACATGCTTGAATCGCTGACCCAGCGCTTGTTTTCAAAAAATGATTATGAGCGAAAAGATGCCATAGGTGAGCTGGTTAATACCTTTATTATTCATATACATTTGGATATTCAAAATGATAACTTTGAATGCCCTATTTTAAAGTACACCGCTAAATTAGATGCCCAATACGACAGTGTATTGCAAATACTTAAGCATTTTGTGTTTCAACGTTTAATACGCGACCCCGAAATGCAGCAAATAGAGTTCAAAGGTCAAAACTTACTAATAGAGTTATTTACCGCGTTTGCGAGCGATCCGCTGCGCTTATTGCCCGAAACAACACAAGCGCAATATATAGAAGCGCAAAAGCAAAACCAAGGGATGCGTATAATTTGCGATTATTTGAGCGGCATGACCGACGAATACGCTTATAAAACGTATCAACGATTGTTTTCACCTATGCAGTAGTAATACCAATAGTCGTAAGTAATATAAAACTGAGCAAACATTAAAAAGGCCGAGTAAATTAAATTTACTCGGCCTTTTTGCTCAGCTATTAAAGTTATCTATTTAGTTAAAGCGCTTTTATAACGACTCTACGCCCATGTTATATAACGTAAAACCAAATATATCAGCGTACTGCTCAATTGTTTTACTCGTTGGAGTACCTGCACCATGCCCAGCATTGGTTTCTATGCGAATAAGCGTTGGATTATTACCCGTTTGCTTTGCTTGAAGCTCAGCGGCAAACTTAAACGAATGCGAAGGGACAACGCGGTCATCATGATCGCCAGTTGTGATCATAGTAGCTGGGTACTCAACACCTGCTTTTACATTATGAAGTGGTGAATAACCTTTAATGTATTCAAACATTTCTTTGCTTTGCTCACTCGTACCGTAGTCGTATGCCCAACCAGCGCCTGCAGTAAATGTATGGTAGCGCAGCATATCAAGTACGCCTACAGCAGGAAGAGCCACTTGAAATAAGTCTGGGCGCTGCGTCATCACTGCGCCAACTAACAAACCACCGTTAGATCCACCGCGAAGTGCTAAGCGTTTTTTAGAGGTGTACTTTTTATCTTTTAAGTACTCAGCCGCGGCAATAAAGTCGTCAAACACATTTTGCTTTTGCAATTTAGTGCCTGCATTATGCCAGTCTTTACCGTACTCACCACCACCGCGAATATTAGCAACGGCGTATACACCACCTTGCTCAAGCCATACTGCATTAACCGGGCTAAAGCTTGGCGTTAAACTAATATTAAAACCACCGTAACCGTATAAAATTGTAGGGTTTGAACCATCAAGCTTAATGCCTGTTTTATAGGTAATTACCATCGGTATTTTAGTACCGTCTTTTGATGTGTAAAACACCTGCTCAGACGTGTAATCATCACTATTAAAATCAATAGCCGACTTACGATAAACACCCGATTCACCCGTAGTTACGTCAAACGTATAAGTAGTACCTGGTGTTTTGTAGTTAGTGAACGAATAATAAAGCGTTGTTTGATCTTTTTTGCCGCCAAAACCGCGTGCTGTACCTACGCCTGGCAATGTAATTTCGCGAATTAGCTCGCCTTTTTTGTTGTACTGTTTTACCTGCGAAATAGCATCAACCATGTAGTTGGCAAAAAACGTATCGCCACCTTTTGTAAGGTTTAGTACGTTTTTGGTTTCAGGAATTAAATCAACCCAATTTTCAGGGCTTGGGTTACTTGCATCAACCGTCACTACTTTTTTGTTTGGTGCATTAAGGTTAGTAACTAAAAACAGCTTACTGCCTTCGTTATCAATCACTGATGTATCTGAATCAGTATTTCCAACAACCGTTACAAACTCACTGTTTTGCTTTGTTAAGTCTTTTATAAACAGCTTATTGCCTGAGGTAGACGTACTAGCTGAAATAAGTAAGTATCGACCATCATGAGTTACATCAGCGCCTACATAGCGATGTTTTTGCGCATCAGTTTCACCAAATACAACACTATCTTCATATTGTGCAGTACCTAACTTATGGTAATACACTTTATGCTGATCTGTTTTAGCCGAAAGCTCACTGCCTTTAGGTTTTTCGTAACTTGAATAGTAAAAACCTTCGTTGCCAAGCCACTCTATGCCACTAAACTTAACGTCAACAAGCGCTTCTTCAACTTGTTCTTTAGTATGTGCATCAATAACTATAATTTTACGCCAGTCGCTACCACCTTCAGATATTTGATAAGCGAGTAATGAACCATCTTTTGAAAACGATAAACCCGACATAGACGTCGTACCATCTTCACTAAACTTGTTTGGATCTAAAAATACTTCTACGTCGCCGCCATCTTTACTGCGGTACAAAACATATTGATTTTGCAGACCATCGTTTTTATAAAAATAGGTGTAATCGCCTTCAGTAAAAGGAGGGCCTATTTTTTCGTAATTCATTAATTTTTCAAGGCGCTGCTTTAACTTATCGCGATAAGGGATTTGTTCTAAATAAGAAAACGTTAAATTGTTTTGCGTTTTAACCCAATCGGCAGTTTCATCGCTCATATCATCTTCAAGCCAACGATATGGGTCACTAACGGCTTCTTCAAAGTAGGTGTCTACGACATCGCCTTTTTTTGTTTCTGGGTATATAACTGCGTTAACTTGCTTCATAGGTGCTTTTACTTCTTCTTGAGTTACCGTATTAGTTGGCTCTGAACAGCCGCTAAGCGCTACAATTACAGCACACGCTAGAGTATGTTTAAACATCCTGAGTTCCATTATTATTTATTAATAGTGCACCTAAGTTATTAACTTTTAGTCCTTTTGTCTATTTAGATGCGTTAAGCGCCATTTACCGCTGTAAACAAATGTAAACTTACGCTTTAATAGCACGACCCTCATTAAAATAAAAAACAATAAAAGAGCACACTATGCAAAGTACAAACCCCACGTTTAAAAGCTTTAAAGCTTTCTATCCTTATTATTTAAAAGAGCACCGCAACGTGACTTGCCGCCGCTTACATTTTATAGGAAGCACCCTCGTTCTTGTTGTAATCGCAATAGCATTAATAAAACAACAATACAGTTTATTATGGCTATTACCTGTTATTGGATATGGGTTTGCGTGGATCGGGCATTTCTTTTTTGAAAAAAACCGCCCTGCTACTTTTAAACACCCTTTTTACAGTTTGTGGGGAGATTGGGTAATGTTTAAAGACATACTTATTGGAAAAATTAAATTTTAACACTATTTCTAGCACTCTTTTTTATACCAATTACTTATAAAAACAAAATTACTTCATGCTTTAAAGTATAGGTTCTAATAAGTAGTACATAATTTATAACACACCCATTAAATGTTAATTTAGTTAACATTTAATGGGTGTGTTTTTATTTTATATTTTCAAAAATATTTATAGCTCAACAGTTGTTTATTGCTAGGCCAATAGAAATGGCTTCTTACTTATAATTAGTCATACCCGCCAATCTCATCTTACCAGTTAATTAAATGTTAAACTTAATTTTAAATATAATTCATTACCCATCAATTACTTAGCAATTACCTTCGCTATATAACTAAAACAATGGCGATTATAAAAAACAATCAAATGTAATTATAAAAACACCTAAATTAATTGAATGTTATTCAATTGACTGACTTTGTTAATTAAGTATATGTTCAAGGTAACAAAAAAGTTTATACCAATCCGCTTAATTAAGTGATCTATTTTGAGGATGGAAAAACGTGTTGATAGCTAGGCAAAAAATTCGCTATTTAGTTGCTCTAAATGAGAATTTTTTAACGCAGGTAACGGCACGTTTAGCCCCTAAAAATGATTAAGTATTATTGCGGGTTGGTATTAATCTTTTTGTACAAAACTAAAATAATTCAATGGGTATGGGGAAATACAGCATGAATAGAAAACCGTTATTTAAATTACAGCAGTCGGTACCACAAATATTACTCGCAATGAGCGCGTCTGCTGCACTAGTTGGTTCGCTCTCAGTAAATGCTGCAGAGCAAGACACCAAAGCAGAAGAAAACATCGAACAAATAAGCGTAATTGGCTCTCGCCGATTAGGCCGTACAATAGAAGACAGCGCAGTACCCATCGATATAATTGGTGCAGATGCACTTAAAAACTCAGGCTTTACTGAAACGAATGCCCTACTTAGCAATTTATTACCTAGCTTTAACTTCCCGCAAGCATCACTTACTGATGGTAGTGACCATGTACGCCCTGCTCAACTTCGTGGTTTAGCACCTGATCACACTTTAGTGCTTGTTAATGGTAAGCGTCGCCATAGCAATGCATTACTTAACTTAAATGGCTCAACGGGTCGTGGTTCATCATCAGTTGATTTAAATGCAATTCCAGCAAATGCTATCGACCGCATTGAAGTATTACGCGATGGCGCAGCAGCCCAATATGGCTCTGATGCTATAGCCGGTGTTATTAATATTGTGCTTAAAAGTGCCAGCAGCGGTGGTTCAGTTGCGGCTATATATGGTGCTAACGTAACCGAAATGGACGGTGTACCACAGCTTGAGTCTGTATCTGAAGGCAGTGATGGTAATTTAGCCTTTAACGAAGGGGGCGATCGTTCTTTAACCGACGGCCAAACACTAACGCTGCAAGGTAATATGGGTTTTGAACTTGGCGATAATGGCTTTTTAAACATTTCAACAGAATACCGCGACCGCCATTCAACAAACCGCTCTGACTACGATAACCGTGAAAACTACGCACGATTAGATGATGGCTCTCTCGACCCACGTGAACTTACCGTAAATCGATATAACCATAACTTTGGTAATGGCGATGTAGAAGACTTTTCAGTGTTTTATAACGCGGGGTATCAATTAACAAACGAAGTAGATTTATATTCGTTTGGCTCTTACAGCAAACGTGAAGGCGAAGGCGGCGGTTTTTATCGCCGTGCAAGCGATAGCCGTAATATAGAAGAAGTTTATCCTGATGGCTTTTTACCTGTTATCACCTCAAACATAGATGACTTTTCACTGGCACTTGGCGCTAAAGGTTTTGTAAGTGAATGGAATTACGATGTATCGGCCGTATATGGTCAAGATGCATTTGAGTTTGGTGTAATAAATAGCTTGAATACCTCATACGGCCCGACTAGCCAAACAAGCTTTGATGCAGGAACACTTACCTACGATCAACTTACCTTAAACGTTGATTTTAGTCGCGAAGTAGACGTCAGCTTTTTAGAAAGCTCGGTAAGTGTAGCTGTAGGTGCTGAGTATCGCCGCGAAGGATACCAAATAGATGCAGGCGAAGAAGCTTCATATGCACAAGGGTCATTTGGCCCAGGCGGCGAAGTAACCGACCCTGTTGATGGCCCATTTGGCGCAGCGGGCGCACAAGTATTCCCAGGGTTTACACCCGAATCAGAGGGCGATAATAGCCGCCATAACGTGAGCTTGTATATAGACCTTGAAACCTACCTAACCGACGATTGGAATTTAGCGGTTGCCGCCCGTTATGAAGATTACTCAGACTTTGGCGATACACTTAACGGTAAAGTTGCGACTCGTTATTCATTAACTGAAGACTTAGCGCTGCGCGCCTCTGTATCAACTGGTTTTAGAGCCCCCTCTTTGCAGCAACAATACTTTACCTCAGTGGCCACTGTATTTGTTGATGGCGAACCAACCGAAACAGGTACGTTCGCACCAAGCAGCGATGTAGCAAAAGCACTGGGCTCACCGGGTCTTGATGCAGAAGAAGCAACAAACTACGGCGTTGGTTTTACATGGTCTACCGACTTTAATTTCAGCTTATCGGTTGATTACTACCAAATATTAATTGATGACCGCATTGTGCTATCAAACAACTTATCGGGCGATGCTATTGCCGATTTACTTCAAGGCACAGGCGCTAACCAAGGTCGTTTCTTCTTAAACGCAATTGACAGTAAAACGCGCGGTGTTGATGTTGTGGCTTCTTATAATGTAGCAACCGATGGTTACGGCGATGTTGCCTTTAACTTAGGTTATAACTACGGTAAAAATGAAGTTACCGATATAATTGACCCACCAGCAGAGCTACAAGGTGCAGGGTTTGATCAAGACAACTTATTCTCTGGTAACGAACTACGTCGTTTTGAAGTAAGTACACCGCGTAATAAATACAATTTAAGTGCAACATGGACTAACGATGATATTCGTACCACGCTTAGAACAACGCGTTACGGTGAAACTCAAGACCCTTCAGATAACCCAGAACGTAACGAAGTGTTAAAGCCTAAATGGATAACCGACTTAGATGTTGCCTATTCGCTTACTAGCAACGTATCGCTGAGCTTAGGGGCTAATAACATTTTTGATGTTTACCCAGACGCAACCCGTGAAAATGTTGACGATGTAACCACCTTCTCTCGTTTATTTGCTTACTCTAGCTTCTCGCCGTATGGATTTAACGGACGCTACGTGTACGGCAAAATAGAAATGAAGTTCTAATAAGCACAGCTTAAAGTAACCAAACACACAAAAGCCACCGATTAGGTGGCTTTTTAATGCGAGTTGCTATTAAATCTATAATTAGATTTTAGTTAACCAACCGTGTTTGTCTTCACTTTTACCCCATTGAATATCGTTCAATGCTTGGCGAAGGCGCGCAGTTGTTGGGCCTGGCTCGCCAGTACCTACTTTGTATTCTTTGTCGTTATGAATAAACGTACCCACAGCAGTTAGTACAGCTGCAGTGCCCGAAAGCGCCGCTTCAGTACCTGGTTTAGCAGCACGCTCTAATAGCTCAGTAACGCTAAAGTTACGCTCGCTTACCGTCATACCTAAGTCTTTGGCTATGGTTAAAATACTATTACGCGTTACACCATGTAAAAACGTGCTATCAAGCGCTTTAGTAATAATTTCGTTGCCATCAATAAGTATAAAGTTAGCAGCACCGGTTTCTTGAACGTCGCCACCTGGGCAAAATAAAATTTGATCTGCTTGATACTTAGTTCGTGCAGCACTAATAGGTGCTAAAGCACTGGCGTAGTTACCACCACTTTTTACCATTCCCATGTGCGGGGCGCAGCGCATGCCATCTTCTTCAAGCAGTACGCGCAGTGCAGTTGCACCACCGGCAAAGTAATCACCTACTGGCGATAGTAACGTATATAAAAGCGAGCTCATTGATGGCGCTGCCGCTTTACCAATTGCCGCCTCAGTACCAATATGAGTTGGGCGAATATACATAGAGCCTGGTGGTAATGGCGTTTCATCTGCGTATTCGCGCATAATATCGATAATCATCGTTTTTAGCATATCACTGTCAAAACTCGGTAAGCTTAATAGCGCTGAGCTTTGTTGCATGCGTGCAATATTTGCATCCATTCTAAAAAGATAAACAGAACCATCTTCATGGCGAAAGGCTTTTAAGCCTTCAAAACATGTACTTGAATAATGAAGAACGTGCGCACCAGCATGAAGTTCAAGTTTATCGGAAGGGACAATTGAGCTTTCGCTCCATTTATTATCAGAAAAACGAGCTTGAATCATCTGCGGCATAAACACGGTACCAAATGCGGCCATTTTAATCTCTCTTGTGTGGTCTATTTTCCTCCATTGTATGACAATCACACGCTATTTAACCATAGCTAAAGTAAGGCTTTTTTAATTAACTATGAGAAATTTTTGCAAGTACTGTTTACTAATCAACCGCATTGGGTGCTATAAACAAAAAAATCGGCTAATGCAGTTGCACTAGCCGATTCTTAAAGGTAAATAATTTACTTGAACGAATACCTAATAATACGTTTTAACACCGAGGTATACTGTTTAAAAAAGCTACCTGTATGGTAATCAATACCGTGTTTTTTTAAAGCGGCTTGTACTTGAGGTGCAACTTCTTGATAGCGCGAAGACGGCATATCTGGAAATAAGTGATGCTCTATTTGGCAGCTCAAATGCCCCGTTAAAACATGAAACCAATGCGACCCTTTAATATTAGACGAGCCCAGTACTTGGCGATAATACCACTGCCCTTGCGTTTCGTTTATACAGTCTTCTTCTTTAAAGGTTTCGGTCTCTTCGGTAAAGTGGCCACAAAATATTATGGTTGATGTCCATAAATTACGAATTAAGTTTGCTACTAAATTACCCGCCAATACCCATAAAAATAAAGGCCCTGCAAGTAACGGAAATATCGCATAATCTTTAATTAACTGGCGAGCACCTTTACTAAAAAAGCGCTGCTTTAATGTAGAGTGTGATACAAGCCCTTCGCGGTTTTCTTTCTTTTTACCAATAAAAACACGCTCTGCAGCTAACTCGTGATACGACACGCCCCACTGAAATAACACACTTAAATTAATATATGTAAAAAACTGCCATACATTTTTAAAGCGCCACTTAAAATCATCGCTTAAACGCAACAAGCCATAACCAAAGTCTCTGTCTTTACCAATAATATTAGTATACGTATGGTGCTCAAAGTTATGAACGCGGTGCCAACTTTGTCCATCGCACGCTATGTCCCATTCATAATGCTGTGAGTTAAGTTGCTTGTCGTTCATCCAATCGTATTGACCATGCATTACATTGTGGCCAATTTCCATATTGTCTAAAATTTTAGCAAGTGCTAATAGCAACACACCTGCAACCCACAATAATGGCTGAATAAAACCAAGCATTAGCAAAATTCGCCCGCTCCATTCACACACTCGCTGTTTGCGAACAACAGAGCGAATATAGTCGGCATCTTGTTGGCCAACTTTGCCAAGGGTGTCCATTTTAATGGCATCTAGCTCGCTTGCGAGCATGTCATAGTTAATGTTTTTCATAATTGTAACTCCAAATCACTAACAGGTTGGCTTACGCAAAGTTGTATTAACTGCTCGCCGTTGTCACTCAATTCACCTGTTTTTAAATTACGTACCACGCCTGACTTTTTAATACATTGACATTGATGGCAAATACCAATACCGCAACCGCGTTTAACGGGGAGCTTTTTTTCTTCAAACTGAGGTAGTAAAACATCGTTGCCCGACACAACATGGGCACTGGCGTTAATTTTTACATTAAATTGGCTGTCGTCGTTTAAGCTAGGCAGCGCTAAACCAAAGGCTTCTTGGTAGTAATTTAGCTTATGCGTTTTAGCAAAATCGCTCACCGTCTGCATAAATGCTGCAGGGCCACAGCAGTAAATGTCTGGGTTTTCCCACGGCTTAATATTGCTGGTTATATCGCTTGATTGCTCACGCGTTAATAATAAAAACGAAAAATGCTCAAATTGCGCTGCCAACTCACTTAGCTCATCAACACATTGATGCTCAGTGGCTTTTGCGTAATACACCAACGATACTTTTTGCGTAGTTTGGCTTAAGTAATCATCAAGCATAGCCAGCATAGGTGTTATACCCGAGCCACCTGCAATAAAAGTGGCTGGCGTGTGTGTATCTTTAAACACAAAGTCGCCGCTTGGCGCAGAAATATTGCACCACAACCCCGCTTTTAATGCACTGCTGAGTAAGCCTGTAAAGCGCCCTTGCGCATTTGTTTTGATTAGTAAACGCACTAAACCTGTATTTTTAAATTGCTGAGCGCTTGAGGCCACGGTAAAAACGCGTGTTAGTAATCGCCCATTAATTTCAACCGTTAGACTTATATGCTGCCCTGACGTATGCGCCTGCCATTGTTTGCTTGGCTTAAGTTGCACACTTAAAAAACCGCCATCAAGCACAGCGGTACTAACTACTTGCGCCCTAAACTGCCCTGCACGCCACGCAGGTTTAAACACCTGCATTACGGGCTCTATGTAGCCTGCAAAACTTTGATGGTGTAAAAACCATTTTGAAAATTGGTTTAATACTTGAGTCATCATGGTTAAATCTCTATCAAATCTTAATTACTTTGAACTTACACGTGTACGCCCAAACTTCAGCGCACAAGTGTACGCTCAAATTTTAAGTTTTCAACCCCAATAGAGTAATTATTCAATTTTTATTAGCGCAATTTGCTTAAACAATTTCCTCTGAAGTGGTGATTTTTAAAATATATAAGTGTGTGTTTTTCATTCAACTCAACACTTAACAAATTGATTTATGCCATGATAAGGTTGTGTAAGGTTAGATTAATTTTGGAAGCCATAATGATAAATTTAATGTCACATAACACACTCCCTAAACTAATGAGTGCAGGCTTAGCCGTTGCTATATTTACTATTAACGCACCCGCGCATGCAAAAAGCGATTACGTAAAAAACTATAAACAGCTCGATACTTTATCGCTTAGCGTTAACGCAGTAACAGCGGCAGAAGGTGTAGTTATACCTTGGGCTATTGAGCCTTTAGCTAATGGTGATTTACTAATATCTGAGCGCAGCGGAACGTTATTTTTATTACCTAAAAATACCACTAAATTAACTAAGGTCTCTGGGCTTCCCGACATTGACGCTAATGGCCAAGGTGGATTACTTGATTTATCACTACACACCGATAGTAAGCAAAACCAATGGCTATACTTTAGTTACTCAAATAGTGAGGGCAAAGGAAGCGGAAGTAACACCGCTTTAATGCGCGCCAAGCTAAGTAGCGATCATACGCAGTTATCTGATCAGCAATTGCTATACAAAGGCGAGCATAATAGTACCAAAGGCCAGCACTACGGCAGCCGTATTGTGTTTGATAATGAAGGTTATGTTTATTTTTCAATTGGCGATCGCGGCTCGCGCGACATAAACCCGCAAGATCTCACGCGGGACGGCGGTAAAATTTATCGCTTACACGATGATGGTAGTATCCCAAGCGACAATCCGTTTGTTAAACAAAAAGATGCAAAACATGCGGCATGGTCTTATGGGCACCGTAATCCACAAGGCATGTGGTTTGATAATCAAAATAATATTTTATGGTCCCACGAACACGGGCCGCGCGGCGGTGATGAACTTAATATAATAAAAAAAGGCGCTAACTACGGGTGGCCTTTGGTAAGTTATGGCGTTAACTACAGTGGTACCAAGTTTACCGACCTTAAAGAAAAAGACGGCATGCAATCGCCCGCATTACATTGGACTCCTTCAATTGCGCCATCCGATATGTTGTATGTAACGAGTGATAAATACCCAAAGCTTAAAGGTAAGCTATTACTAGCATCAATGAAATTTGCATTCATTAGCGCACTAGAGCTCTCAAAAGGTAAGGTTGTTAAGCAATATAAAATACTCGATGGAATTGGCAGAGTACGCAGCCTTGCCCAAAGCAGCGATGGTTTTATTTATTTAGGTATTGATGGGCAAGGTATTAAACGCCTAGAGCCAGAAATGTAAACATTAGCCTAGAACTAGCACACAGTACGTTAATAATTACACCGTGTTTACTTTGCGCTTTTAAAGCGCAAAGTAAACATTTTCACCAAACAAAGAACTATTAAGCCCATTAATGCGTACACTAATTAAATATAATTTAATAAATTAAGAGAATACTAATGTTTTCATTTTTAAAGCCTGATCCCGTAAAAAAACTGCGTAAAGAATACGACGTAAAACTAGAGCAAGGCATGCAGGCACAAAGAAAAGGCGACATTAAAAGCTTCGCCATGTTAAGTGCAGAAGCCGAAAAAATCTGGAGTGAAATAGAAACTCTAGAGGCTAAAAAAGCCAAGTAAATTCGTATTAAACGTGTCTGTCCTGTTTTAAAAGTAGGAAGACGCGTTTAGTAAATAATTAATGACCTCCTTTTTACAGCTTCCACCATCCCTAAACCACCTTTTATAATATGCTTACACAAACAAGTGTACTTAAAGCGGTTACTTACGATTTATTGGTATATCAGCGTCGGAAACAGCAATTCTTACAACAGAGCGAACGAGTTAGTGGGCGAGCCTGCTGAATAGAATCAATGAGTTAACCTGCTTAATTGCTCAGGTTAGTAGCGACTGTGCGTGGTGGAAATATCATTGCTTAACAGTTAAATATTAGGTTTAATGGGGACATAATAAACGCTGAGTAACGCAGGGATAGCTTAGAAACGATATACACGTCAATGAAATTGGCTAGATATCGGTTAGGCCATAAAAAGCCTTTCTATATAAGTAAAGTCCATAGCATAAACAATACCAACTCTGACACACCGAGCCGGTAGCGCCTCAGTCCAACAAGCGATTATGCAACACAAACTGCGTGTTGCATAAATACTAAAGTGTTAAGTGCCCGTGTTGCTATCTACCTTCTGTATTTAAAGAGAAATTAATGAAAAAAAGATTACAAGTATTCGTCTCATCAACCTATTTAGATTTAGTTCCTGAAAGACAAGCCGCTGTGTCCGCAATTTTGAAATCAGGACATATACCTGCTGGGATGGAATTATTTACAGCCGGAGATCAAAGCCAATGGAGTATTATTAAGCGTTGGATCGATGAATCAGATGTTTATATGTTAATTTTAGGTGGAAGATATGGAAGTGTTGAGCCAAACAGTGGTTTAAGTTATACAGAGTTAGAATACAATTATGCTTTAGATATAGGGAAACCATTATTCGCAGTTGTTATAAACGATAATGCGTTAGATGAAAAAATTAAAAAAGTTGGTGCTTCTGTTTTAGAAAAAGATCATCCAGTCGAATTGAAAGCATTTAAACAAAAAGTATTATCTAATATGTCATCATTTTACGAAGATGAAAAAGATATTCGATTATGTGTTCTGGAAAGTTTACCTGAGATTGCTGCAACTAGAGAATTAGACGGTTGGATATCAGGCGCAGAAGTACCAGATACGAAAAGCTTGGTTGATGAAATAACACGATTAACTAAAGAAAATAGAGAACTGACAAATGAGATGGGCTCTCTTCAAGACAAGCTTAAAAATGCACCATCATCTAAGGAAGATTCGTCAAATGAAGAGTTGGCTTTGATCTTGAAATCAATTGAAATTGATTTTCCGAAGGCTATGGAACAGCCTAAAATGAATTTGTTCGCTGCGCTGATGTGGCTAAAAGATCATCTAATTACAGGTGTTACAAATCAGCATGGTACTGATGATCTAACCATGTTTGTTTATCAAAATATACTTCCTAAGTTACAAATACATAATCTCGTAATAAATGAAAAAGTCGCATCTGTAAAATATCGTCGTTTTTCTCTAACTAAGCAAGGGCAAGAATTCTTAGCTTATATTGAAAAGAAGCAAATCTTAAAAAATAGAACTTAATCGGGTAGCCGGAGGTCTCTAACCTCCAGCCCCCACAACACCCATCATGCGGGTCCGCAATGGGCAGTTCATCTCCCGTAATGAATACCGATCCAAATATCTCTCAATGACATTAAACCTTGTGATGCTAAATAGTCATTGTCTAGCGCAATGTTAATTTCTTTTTTTTGAGCTTTTTACAAAGGCCTTTACTGGTGATACCATAAATAATTAGGATGATACCCATCCTAATTATTACGAAAAAAGCCAACAAAAACAGTATAAAGAGTGCATTGTTATAAATAACGAATCACGCAAAAAGCTGAGCTATGTAGACAAAATGAAAGTAAAAATAGACAGCCCAATTGGACGACGATAGCTGTTTATTAAAGAATAGCAAACGACTCGGCTGTATTGAATCGACTTTCCTTTAAATAAAAAGCGGAATATTACAGTGAATAAAGGTATGAATAAATTGACCTTACGGGGTCAAATGAAAGTGAATGCCTTACTTCACGCTGCGGCAACTGTATTGCCTTGTTCATAATATAGAAAAGCTGAAAAACACGATGCATTAATGAGGGTAAGCCCTTTTAAACTAAAATAAAGCTACTAAAGCAGCACCCATAATCCCGTCCAAAACGCCAATTAAAACAACACCAAACACTTCTTTATATGCTGCGTAAAAATACAGTAATCAATTGAACCAAAATAGGAACTCAGCTATGGTTTGTTTATCAATAAAAACAAATTTAAAAACGAGTTAATCTAAAGGCTCGTTAGCTTCAAGGAGAGATCAGTGGAATTTTTCAGCATTGAAAACATAGGTAAAATAATAGCTCTATTTGTAAGTGTTATAGCCGCATACAAGGCTTTCTCTGAACTATTTTCTAAGAAGAAAGAGAAGTTAAGAGCTGATTATGAGTTTGCAGAAAAATTTATCTTGGGTGAAAAGTGGAAAACAATTGATGATTATCTTCTTGAAAGAGGCTACTGGGGGTTATCCGGTAAGCAATTGGAAGCTTCTATCATTCGTTATTTTCTCGAAGAAAAGGATCCTCTGAGTAAGCTCACTGATTATACTCTCGGCTTACGGAATCTTTCCGTAAGCCGAGATGGCGATCAAGTGGTTCAGCAGATTACATTTAAATCTTCATTAGACACGGATTCAAAACGGTGGTGGAAGCACGCTAGATTGTCTTTGGGGTACTTGACCTTTGCACTACTTTCTTTGGGGCCAATCATATTTCTTGATAATTTCGTTTCAATCGGGCTGGCAGGGCTTGCAGCTTTAATTGCTTGGGTTTTGTCATTCGGCCTTTTAGCATACGTCAATCTAGATGAGATTCGGGCATTCCACTCAGCTAAGCGTATCGTAGAATTTGAAGCTAACAAGTTAAGTCAGCAGGACGCCGCAAGCGGCGCCTCTGCTTAAAGCGTTATGTGTTTCGACTATTTACAGTAACTTGAAGGATCAGGAGTCCAAAATGAAATTCAAAAATAAACTTAATCGAGCACAGTTAAGTGCTGTAACTTTATGTTTAGGTGCTTCACTAGGCATGTCTATATTTGTTGGGAGCTCATCGCCTTTTATAGGATTAATGCTTGGTACAATTACCGTCGGTGTTTATGTCATGATTCTCTCTGGCAAGTGGAGTGCAAAAAAAACATAACAGAACATTAGACGGAATTTGCTCTTCCCCATTTAATAGGTATCACGATTATTTTTACCATACACATTCTCAGGGTTTATTTGCATTAGTAGTGCGGGGTTGTCTATCGGTTTAAACCCGTATTGCGCATAAAGGCCATGCGCATCAGAAGTTGCTAATAAAAAGCGCCTGAGCCCTTGCAGCTCAGGGTGCTCTACTATCGTTTTAATAAGTAACTTACTCAGCCCATTTCCTTGCAAGTGCGGGGCAATAAATACATCGGCTAAATAGGCAAAGGTTGCTTTATCGGTCACTACCCTGGCAAAGCCAACTTGCTCGTTATGAGCGCTGTAAACACCAAAGCACATTGAGTTATCAATAGCCGATTGCATCACGCTTTTAGGAATGCCTTTGGCCCAGTAGCTATTAGCAATAAAGTTATAAATAACGTTAAAGTTAAGTTTGCTTTTGTCTGTGCTAATTGAGTAATCACTAGTGTTTACTGTCATACGTTAATAGTCTTTTATCAATGCTTTTATAAGCGTTTATATAACTTTTTCTATAAATAATCTTTAACGTTTTTTAGCTGTTTGTCGTGTACTTTTGAAAGTACTAACAATGAGCAAATAGCCCCAAATAACGCCAGTCCCATATCTGATTGGGTATCCCACACGTAACCTTGCGTGCCTAAAAACGCTTCTGCGTTTTCGCCGCTTAACACTGCAACCCACCACTCTATTAATTCGTAAAAGGCGCTAAATGCCAAACATACCGAAATAACAAAGGTGATTAACCAGCCTCGACCATTTACTACTTTTTTGCGCAGTAAAATTTCGCGTGCTAGTAGTGCAGGTACAAACCCTTGAAAAAAGTGCCCTACTTTGTCGTAGTTATTACGCTCACTACCAAATAGGTTATCGAACAAAGGGACTTCGGCGTAGGTGTAATGCCCGCCAATCATCAGCACTATGCAATGCGCTAAAATAAATGTATATAAAATAGGGGTAAGTTTAAAGTGGCTATAGGTACTTGCTAGCAGCACTAAACCAATAATTGCGGGGATAACTTCAAGCAGCCATGTAAATTGATCTTTTGGGTTAATACCAGACCAAATTAATACAATAAAAAACAGGCTCAGCCATAAATACTTCATTTAGAATCCTTTTCTAAATTGATCAAATTTACGGCATTTTACGCCTTTGAAATAAACGACGCTACCTATAGTTTGTTTTTGCGCTTAGCCTATTAAACAAAGTAGGAAAAAAGCGCTTAATTGTAGGCGCCCAACCACTTAAACCTTTGCCAATAATCACTTCGTCTTTTTTATTGCTAATGGCACGAATCATTTTTGAAGCCGCTACGCTTACATCCATGCCATTTTCTATCGACTCTTCTGGTTTATTTTGCGCTATGCCTTGCTCGTTTAGTGAGTTATGCGCAATTGCTGTTTTAATAGAGCCAGGGCAAATTGTTAAACAATGAATATTATGTTGTGCTACTTCTGCACGTAGGCAATCCATAAAACCAACAACCGCATATTTAGAACCCGAATAACCTGTTCTAAATTTTGAACCTACTTTACCCGCCACACTACTAATAGACACAATTGAGCCACTGCGCCTTGCCACCATAGTAGGCAATACAGCTTTAGTAAGTGCAATTAAGCCAAAGTAATTAACCTCCATTAATTGGCGATACACGTTAAAATCGTTTTCTAAAAATAAACTGCGCTGCGATACGCCGCCGTTATTAATTAAAATATCTATTACAGGAAGCTCGCTCATTTTTGCTGTTACTGTACTTAGTACATGCTCTGGCTGTGCTAAGTCCAGTGGCACAACTAAGTGCCCTTCGCCTTTAAGCGTTGCTTTTAAATCGTTTAATTTATCTACATTGCGCGCCGATAAAATAACGCGCGCTCCAAGCTCGGCAAATTGTATAGCAAGCTCTTTACCAATACCTGACGATGCACCGGTGATCCACACTGTTTTATTATTATATTGCATGCGTTATCTGCCCTTTTATTGTTATTTATTAGGTTTTATAAAGGTACTTAGTAAAGTATTTTACGCCTTTGTAGGACCTGCTATTGCGTTTACTTCATCTTCTAATGTTTTGTAAAAGCCCATTAAAAATAGTAGTTCAACGGTTACGTACAAAGGGCCAATAATTAAGCCAATTAGGTCATCTACAAACGCTGGTTTTTTACCTTCGTAATAGTGCCCAATAAACTGCAGTACCCAGCCAAATACAAACACACCTACGCCAATACTCAACCAAGGCCAAAACGCCATTGCCGCAATAGGCTGAGCACCAACAAGGAGTAAGGTGAATATTACGGCCATAATAAAGCCAAGCGAAAAGCTCAGCATAAAATAATAAACAACCGACGCTAATACAAAAAGTTGTGCGCCATCAATTACAAAGCTACCAAGGGGGATTTGAATACGCGCTAGTAAACACAACGCTGCAAATACAATCAGCGGAATACCAAAAAAGTGCGTTAGTACATTGCGCTTAGAACGATGATACAAACCATATTTACCAAGTTGCTGTTGAAGTGTTTTCATTGTTTTGCCTTTATTTTTATATATAAAACTTACTTTAGCAAAAGTTGACACAACAACAATGTCAGGTATCCGACATTTTGTAAATTAAACAAATGCAGAAATTATTTTACCCGGCTCATGCTCACCTTGCATATCCGTTCGCTCGCGCCCTTTTTGATACTCTTGCTCAAGCATTTTTTGAAGCTCATCAATTTTATCAGCAATTGCGTCAGGGTCTGCGCCCTCTCCTTGTAGCTCTTTAGTGAGTTCTTCTATTGTCGCTTTTAGTTCGTCTATTTTGTTTTTGTTTACACCTAAGCGCTGATAAACCAGCGCTTCTTGAGCACTTTCTAAAAACGTTGGTTCTTTAGGAGCTGAGGTAATGCCTTTAACATCATTTGTTTTTTCGTTAGGGAGGGTATTAGTTGCCGCAACTTCGCTTAGTCCTGCCGCTTTATTTACTGCAGGAGAGTTATAGTTACTATATTGATTTTTAAAGGTTATTGTAGTCATTAGCTCAAATCCATTGTTGCGTTACATTATCTGTAGCAATTTTGGTTCCAACTAAATAAAAAAGTCTCTATTTAAGCTTGTGTAGCACGCGCCTGTAACTTTTGTTTATCTAAAACAGTTATACGTTGATACCCCAAACTAATGGCTTGTAGGCTAACAAGCTGTTGCAGTATTTGATTAATAGTTTGGCGCGTTAGGTAGGTCATATCAGCAAGTTGCTGCTGAGATAAAACAAGCGGTGTTAAGTGCTCTGTATGTTCGCTAAGCATTAAAAGTCGATTGCATACTTTTTGCTCAGCGCTTAGTAATGCGTGATCTTCCATTGAGGTAAACATTAGGCGTAACTTTTGTGCCAGCAATAAACCAAACTCTTGCCAATATTGTGGCTGTTCGTTTAATAGCTGTTCAAGCTCGCGTTGGGGCACGTAAAAAAGCACAACATCAGTTTGTGCATATACATCATGAGTGCGCAGGCCACCATCAAACAAGGTAACTTCGCCAAACCACAGTGATGAATCAATAAAGCTCAATACAGCTTCTTTGCCTTCGTTACTTACGCCACTAATACGCACCACGCCGCTAAGTACGGCATAAATTCCATCGTGCTTATCACCTCGCAAAAATAATGATTGCTGAGCCTTTAGTGAGAGCGTTTTGCCCTGCGTTAATAAAAAGCTTTTTAAATAAGCGCTACGGTTTTTAAACCAATGCCCTTGCTCTATAACGTTTTGCTGCTGTGGAGTCATTATTTACTGCATTTGCTTATTAAATGGCTGTTTTTCGATAACCAATTTTTTAGGGAAATTTAAATCGGTTGCTATAACAAAATCATCGTAAGGATCATTACCCGAAAACAGCTCAGTTATTAATGTATCGTTTTTATAAACATTAACGGTTACACCACTGCCCATACCGCCTGAGTTAATAATATAGTAATGATATTCGCCGTTACTAAAAAATAAAATACTCTCGCCAATACGCCCTACTTGCCTGTAATAACTGCCAAATGGTGCATTTGGTGTAGCTTCTTTTTCAAGCCCTATGTCATTAACTCTACCAAATCGATAACTAAGTGATGAGTCATCTTTTGCAACGCAAATAGAAAGCACTTTATCGGTAGGCTCTAACTTGTAGGCTGTATTTTCATCTGGGTTACGCACAACTTTATGCATTTTTGCGTTAATGTAGGCTGCTTCATTACTTTTACAATGTGTTGCTAGCATACCGAGTACTAAAGCGGGTTCGTGTGTTTGAGCTGCTGAAGGCGTGTTTACTTTGAGATTAGAGGGTGAGTTACTTACATTATTATTTAGCTGAGGACTACCTTGAATTGCCATACTTTGATCTTCACAACCAAAAAGAGCAAACAAGAAGAAAGAATAAAAGCTCGCTAAAAATTTAATGCGCATAATAAAATCCATCTATGAGAGAGCCTTTAAAATAGCGATAAAACTAACGACCCGCAACACTCTTATGCGCAATACTTTATAAGTTTATTTTTAAACCATCTTCTGCAAAAACTACGTTACTTTTTAGTGATTTAATTAACGATTTTTTAAACAACTGCTGGTTTTTAATGACCGATTAATAAACTGAGATAGAGCCGCCGCTTGATGCGATTGCTTCAATTGCGTTGTACATAATCACTACATCGGCATTTTCGCTAAGTTAGCAAATGTACCTATTTTTTGTTGAGTGACCAACGGCCGATTTATTAATTTTAGCTAGTATTGAAAGCTGATTTAAACACCTTATAAAAATGTGTAAATAACTAAATTAATCAATAATTGGTTTTCTTATAATAAAATGTTGTTACCGCACTATTGCAAACGGTTTTTTATAACCAATTGTAATTTATACTTTAAATAAAATTAAATCCAAAAAACATACATTTTAAAAACAATTTAGTCTCATTTTATTAAAACAACAGTTGACCCTATTCAAAATATAAACTAGCATTTCTGGAAGCGCTTCCACAAAACTTAGTTAAGCGGGTTTTTCTGGAAGCGCTTCCACACATTTGACAATGTTTATAACTACACAATAACAGCCCCATACAAGCTGTTAATAATAATGATAAAAGCGCGAGGGAAACCGAATGTCCAACCATATTGTAAGAAAAACAAAGATAGCGACCAGCCTATCTCTGATTTTAGGTGCATCAATCTCTTTGCCTGTATATGCACAAGAAGCAAATACAGATGTTGAAGTAATCCAAGTTACTGGTTTTAAAAGCAGTATTAAAGAATCGACTCGTTTAAAACGCGACGCCGCCGGTGTTGTAGATGCAATATCAGCTGAAGATATTGGTAAATTCCCCGATACCAACTTAGCCGAGTCGCTACAGCGTATTACGGGTGTGTCGATTGATCGCTCAAATGGTGAAGGCTCTAAAGTAACGGTTCGTGGTTTTGGCCCCGACTACAATATGGTAACCCTAAACGGGCGTACAATGCCGGCGGCATCTTTGCCTGCAGGCGGTGGTACACCTAGCTCTCGTGCATTTGACTTTGCAAACTTAGCGTCTGATAGCGTTAAATCGGTTGAAGTATATAAAACGGGTAAAGCTAGCATTGCATCAGGTGGTATTGGCGCAACAATTAATATTAATACCGCTCGCCCACTCGACAATCCAGGCTTTGTTTCAAGCATTGGCGTAAAAGCTTTACACGACTCAACAAACCGCGTTGGTGATGACATAACACCAGAGCTTTCTGGCTTAATTAGCTGGACCGACAGTGAAGCTAAATTTGGTGCCTCGTTAACGGCAAGCATGCAACAGCGCGATAGCTCATCAACAGGTGCGTTTGTAAATCAATGGAATACATCAGCTTTTGACGGCACAATCCCACAAGCTGCAGACGATATTGTTTTAACTAATGCACCCGCTGTTGGTCAGCTTTATTCAATGCCATCAGATTTGCGCTACACCATTGCCGACAGAGAACGTACTCGTACAAACGCGCAATTAACGCTGCAATACAGCCCTATTGACGATTTAACAGCCACGCTTGATTACACATATTCTAAGCAAGATTTATTCGAAGCCCGTGCTGAGCAATCAATTTGGATGGATAACTACAAAAGCGCGCTAACATTTGACGACAACACAGTAAAAACTCCTATTTATTACCGAGAAGAACGTCGCGATCAGCAAACACGCGATTTAGGTTTAGCGTTTCAAGAGCTAAACCAAGTTAACCAAAACGACTCTATTGGTTTAAACGTTGAGTACTATTTCAATTCAGAATTGAGCTTTATGTTTGATGCGCACAATTCAAAAGCCACTAGCAAACCAGATGCACCTTACGGCAGCTGGGTAAACGCAGGCTTAGGCGCAAACGTAGTTAACGCACAAGAAGTTGATTTTAGCCGTGAGCTTCCATCAATGAGTATCGATTTTGATGATTGCCGCCGAGACAACCTAAATTGTAATAACACATTAGATGCCTCTGATGTGGGTACGTCTATTTTAGATTCTAACTTTGCTCGCCAAGAATCTGAAATCACAGAATTTAGAATCCATGGTAAATACGAAATTGAAAACGGCGCAATTGACTTTGGTATAGAGTCTCGCTCTATGGAAAGCCATTCACTGCAATCACTTACACGTAATACTATGGGTAACTGGGGTATCGAAAACCCAGGCGAACTACCTGATGGCTACCTAAACCCAACAAACTTTTTAGCTGAGTTTGACGACTACGATACATCGGGCTCGTACAACCAAGGTTATACCGGCAGCGCATCGCAAATTGGTTACTGGGCAGGTGAAGAATACGGCTTTAACTTTGCAGCCGATGGCGCATTTGCAACTAACCGCACCATTGAAGAAGATATAACCGCAGCGTTTGTGCAATTTACTTACAACGGCTACATTGGCGATATGCCATACAACATTGTAATTGGCGCGCGCCAAGAGTCTACCGACATTACCTCAACGGCTAATATCGATTTACCTAACGCAGTAGCGTGGGAAGGTAATAACGACTTTAATGTTCGTTTTGGCTCGGCTAAAGAAGATTTCACGCTTAAATCTAGCTACGATCATTTTTTACCAAGCTTTGACTTTGACATAGAAGTAATTGAAAACGTAAAAGCGCGTTTTTCTTATAGCACAACAATTGCTCGCCCAACTTACGATAACTTAAGTTCAGCAGCGACTGTTGGTGTACCAGGTGCCCCTACTCTTTTAGCCGGTTCTTCACCGGCTACAGCGTCAACGGGTAATCCTGGTTTAGTGCCGCTTGAATCAGATAATATTGATGTATCGGCTGAGTGGTACTTTGCAGAAACAAGTTATGTGTCGGTAGGTTATTACACTAAAGACATCGAAAACTTTATTGGTTTAACACCCATGACGCAAAACTACTACGGATTACGCGATGCAACAGCGGGTCCTCGTGCTCAAGCTGCCATTGCTGAGCTAGAATCTCGCGGACTTGCCCTAACCGATTCAAACTTATTTCAAATGGTTGCCGCAACAGAAAATGGCGTTGATTTTGACTCTATGACCTACGAAGAGTTTGAAGCCGCTTACGATGTAATTGCTAACAGCGACGACCCATTACTAGAATTTACAGCGCAAGTACCTACCAACAATAAAAATGCCACTATTGATGGTTTTGAAATTGCCTTTCAGCACTTTTTTGGTGAAAGCGGTTTTGGTGTGCAAGCAAACTACACCACAGTTAATGGCGACATAGACTTTGATGTAAACGCTGACCCTACTACTACACAATTTGCACTAGTGGGTTTAAGCGATACAGCCAACTTTATTGCAATGTACGAAAACGATGATTTTCAAGCACGTATTGCTTACAACTGGCGTGATAAGTTTTTAAATAGCGCAGCTCGATACGTAAACGAGCCTGGCTTTACTGAAGAATATTATCAAATCGACTTTAATGTTGCGTACAACTACAGCGAACAACTATCGTTTTTTGTTGAAGGCCTTAACATTACTGAACAAAACAGCCGCGAACACGGCCGTACGTCAGTACAATTGTGGAACCTACAACAGCTAGGCGCACGTTACAATATTGGTATGCGTTACAACTTCTAAAGGTAATACAAAGTAAAGCCGTTAGTTTTTACTAGCGGCTTTTTTGTATTTAAAACAGTATTAATGCTAGTTTAATTGTTATCAACTTTAGGGTGTTAACTCATGACCAAACCAATAACAAAAATAGTCGTTTTAGGTGGTGGCACTGCCGGCTGGCTAAGCGCAGGCTTATTAGCCGCCGAACACCCGCACCTTAATGTAACGTTAGTGGAGTCGGCAAATGTGCCTATATTGGGCGTGGGCGAAGGCACATGGCCGTCAATGCGCAACACGCTACAGCGCATTGGCATTAAAGAAATTGATTTTATAACCCAGTGCGACGCGTCATTTAAGCAAGGTTCTAAATTTATAAATTGGCGCAACCTCACCGAGGGAGAAAACTACTACCACCCTTTTATGAATCCACAAGGCTACGAGCACACTAATTTACACGCCAGTTGGCAACGTATTGCGCCTGATCAAAAATTTGCCGACGTTGTAAATATGCAAAGCTTTGTATGCCAAGCAGCACTTGCACCAAAGCAATTACAAACACCCGAATATGCAGCGGTCACCAACTATGGCTATCATTTAGATGCGGGTAAATTTGCTGAACTTTTAAAAAATCACTGCGTTAAAAACCTAAACGTTACACATATTATTGACGATGTAACCGAGGTTATTAACGACGATCATGGCTATATTGCTTCATTAAAAACAAATAATAATGGCAATATAACGGGTGATTTATTTATAGATTGCTCAGGCTCATGCGCTCGTTTAATTGGTGAGCATTTTAATAGTGAGTTTATAGCGCAAGATCATATTTTATTTAATAACAGCGCTGTTGCGGCGCAAATACCTAATGCACACATCAATCAACCAATTGCCTCAGCTACGCTATCTACAGCGCAAAGTAACGGCTGGATTTGGGATATAGCCCTGCCAACACGCCGTGGTACAGGTTATGTATTTAGTAGTAAATATCAAAGCGATGAAAGCGCAACAAATACACTAAAAAGCTACATAGCCAAAAGCAGCAGTGAGCAACAAGCTGAGCAACTTACCTACCGTGTATTAAAATTCAACCCTGGTTACAGGCAAAAATTTTGGATTAAAAACTGTGTTGCCGTGGGTATGTCTGCTGGCTTTTTAGAACCACTTGAAGCGTCAGCTCTTGCTATGGTTGAGCTTTCAATTAGCATGATAAGCGAGCAACTACCGCAAAACCGTACTCACATGAGCCAGCTTGAAACGCGTTTTAATGAGCGTTTTAGCACTCGTTGGCAGCGCGTTATTGAATTTTTAAAACTTCATTATGTGCTAAGCGAGCGCGACGACACGCCTTATTGGCAAGATATTAGTAATTTAAATACCGCGCCCGAGCGCCTGCAAAACTTACTTAAACTTTGGCAATTTCAGCCCCCTAGCCGCTTTGATTTTATTGAAAACGAAGAAGTGTTTTCATCAAGCAGTTACCAATACGTTTTATATGGCATGGGCTTTAATACACAAACAATCTCTGCACAAAATACATTTAACGACCCCCGCGCTGGGGATTACTATTATCAGCAAAATCGCGAAAAAATAGCGCAGTGTTTAAATGGACTGCCAAGTAATCGCGCGCTTTTAAATCACCTTTTATCAAATAATGGGCAGCCACATAATGACTAAAACAAACGCTGTTAAAAACGTAGTAATTGCTGGAGGCGGCACTGCAGGTTGGATGGCCGCAGCAGCACTTGCTAAACTAGTTGGTAACAATATAAACATAACCCTTGTTGAATCTGACGATATTGGCACTGTAGGTGTTGGTGAAGCAACAATTCCGCCTATTCGTACATTTCATAAATTGCTGGGTATAAACGAGCAAGCATTTATGAAAGCCACTCAAGCAAGCTTTAAATTAGGTATTAGCTTTGAAAACTGGGGCGATGAAAACACGCATTATATTCACTCATTTGGCGCAACGGGCAAAGAATGTTGGGCGGGTGAATTTCATCACTTTTGGCTGCAAGGTCAAACTTTAGGAATAAACAACCCATTTGGCGATTACTGCTACGAGCTGCAAGCGGCTAAAGGCGGTAAATTTGCGTTTAATCAGCAAAACCCCATTAACTATGCTTACCATATGGATGCCACGCGTTACGCGCAGTTTTTACGTGAATTTTCAGAGCCACTGGGTGTAAAACGCATTGAAGGTAAAATACAAAAAGTAGTAAAAAACACTAAAACGGGCCATATAGAATCACTTACTTTAAATAATGGCGAGCATATTAACGGCGACTTTTTTATTGATTGCACCGGCTTTAGAGGTTTATTAATAGAGCAAGCATTGCATACTGGCTACGAAGACTGGTCGCATTTACTACCGTGTAACAGCGCCATTGCGGTGCAAACAAAATCGACCAGCGATACCGTATTGCCACTTACCCGCTCTATTGCCCATAAAAGCGGTTGGCAATGGCGTATACCACTGCAAAACCGTGTCGGCAACGGATTAGTTTATTGCAGCCAATATATGGATGACGTACAAGCCAAAGCGCTATTATTAAATAACATTGAAGGCGAGGCGCTTACAGAGCCCCGTATAATTAAATTTAAAACAGGGCGTCGCTTAAAAGGCTGGAACAAAAACTGCTTAGCGCTTGGCCTTGCTAGCGGTTTTGTTGAGCCACTTGAGTCCACCAGCATTCACTTAATAATGTCGGGTATTATTCGCTTTATGCGTTTATTTCCGTTTAATGGCATTACCAATCACGCCATTGACGAATACAACAAACAACTTAAAAGCGAAATTGAAAATATTCGCGACTTTATTGTGCTGCACTACAAAGTAACTAATCGCGATGACAGTGAGTTTTGGCAACACTGTAGCGCCATGGAGGTGCCAAAAACACTTCAGCATAAAATTGATTTGTTTAAACAAACCGGCCGTGTGTTTTTAGACGATGGCGATATTTTTAGAGTCGATTCGTGGGTGCAAGTTATGCTTGGTCAAGGTATTGAGCCTAATCAACATCACTTAATAGCCAGCATGATGAGTGATGAAGAACTCACCCGTTTTTTACACGGTATTAAGCAACAAATAGAGCAACGCGTAAGCCAATTACCATCTCATCATGAGTTTTTAAAGCAGTATTGCCCAGCATAAAAAACCCTTATTACTAAGGGTTTTTGGTACACACAACAACTTTTACGTTTTATTCTTCACACTTAACCACGGCGCTTTTAGCGCTTTGTGGTTTAAAGCTAATATCTGCAACTGAAACGTTAAGCTCTCCTGCCGTTTTAATAATAAAAGGGCTGGTTACTCTGGCAAAATCAACGCCCTTTTTAGCAAAACACGTTAAATCTATACTCATGGTTTGCCATGTATTTAAATCAGCATTTTCAAGATCACGGGTAATATCAAGCTCGCCGCCACAGCCTTGTTCGCACTTCATTGCAAGGTATGTCTGTGAGCTAGGTATTTGGTTTACTTTATAGCTAAAGCTAAGGGCTGAATTTGCTTCAATATAGGCCACTTTGTCTTCGGTAAAGTTACTATTAATTTCGATGTAGCTGGCTGCAGTGCCATCAAAATTAAATTGCATCGCATCTTCTTGAATCGCTTTGTCTTCAGTGCGATAAGTAATGCCGCCAAGCTTTACACTGTTACTTGCTACTTGGTGCTGCTCGCTGTTTGAATTTAAAAACAAACGCCACGGTGTTTTAAAACTGCCATTAAATATAGACAGCGGCGCAAGGTTACTAATATCAACACCTGAGTCTTCATTTAGATTATTGGCAAGCGTACTTTCATCTTTATACGTTAAGCCAAAGCCATAGGGTAATAATGGTGAGTAATCAGCATCGCCCTTATTTACTGCGGTTTGTAGTGGCGATTTAGGCCACGAGAAAGACAACTTACCTTTAAAGTCATACTGTACCTTCCCATTTTTATCCGCTAATAAAACATCAGCAATGCCTTGCCCTTCAGTGCCAGGAAGCCATGCTGCTACAAATGCATCTGACGCGTTAAGCTCGCTGTTAACCCACATTGGTCTGCCCGATATAAACACAGAAACAACCGGTATATTTTGCTGCTTTAATGTTTTTAATATTTTAAGAGAGCGTTTATTGTTACGTTCAAACTCAAGGTTGTCTTTATCGCCATGTCCCTCTGCGTATGGTTCTTCACCAAATACAACAATGGCTACATCGGGTTTGGTATTAAACTCACCCGTTGGGCTTAAAATAGCGTTACCGCCAGCAGCCTCTATTTGCGTTTTTAGTCCCGCATAAATAGACGTTGCCCCAGGGAAATCTGCATTTTGATTATTAGTTCCCTGCCACGTAATACTCCAACCACCCGATTGCTTGCCTATGTTATCGGCCGCATCGCCCGCTATAAGTATGTTGCTTGATGGGTTAAGCGGTAATAAATGATTGTTATTTTTAAGCAGTACTAGCGACTCTTGTACCGCTTGGCGGGCAATATCGCGATGTGCTGGCGCACCTATTAGTTCTAATTTACCT
This sequence comes from Pseudoalteromonas sp. SR43-2, assembly GCF_014163885.1. Classification (NCBI taxonomy): domain Bacteria; kingdom Pseudomonadati; phylum Pseudomonadota; class Gammaproteobacteria; order Alteromonadales; family Pseudoalteromonadaceae; genus Pseudoalteromonas; species Pseudoalteromonas sp. SR43-2. Next base: position 168,397 of record NZ_JACJED010000002.1, read on the forward strand.
GAATATTTTCGATTTGCAGGGCTTGGCTTATCAAATAAACCCGCACGTAATTTAACGCGTAAAATACGTGCTACGGCGTCATCTATTCGCGCCATTGTTATTGTGCCCGCTTTTACTTGTTTAATTGTATTTTCATAAAGTGGCTTCCAAGCACCCGTTGGCACCATAAAAATATCAAGCCCCGCATTAACAGCCTGCGGGCAACTTTCATTTGTACAGCCTGCAACTTGTCCGTGTCCGTTCCAATCTCCTACAACAAAGCCATCAAAACCCATTTTTGTTTTTAACACATCAGTAAGTAGGTATTTATTGCCGTGATTTTTTTTACCATTCCAGCTATTAAACGATGCCATAACCGACTGACTACCTGCGGTTAAGCCACCTATATAACCTTGCGCATGAATATTATATAACACCTCTTCGCTATCAATGTTATCGCCTTGATCGTCACCATCTACAGTGCCTCCATCGCCTAAAAAGTGCTTAACGGTACTAATTACGCGTTTATCACTTAAAAAGTCTTCATCGGCTCTGCCTTGCAATCCGTTTACAATTGCGGCTGAATACTCACGTACAATTGCAGGATCTTCTGAGTAGCCTTCGTACGTTCTGCCCCATCGGTCGTCGCGCACAACCGCAACAGTTGGTGCAAACACCCAATCTATGCCTGTTGCCATTACCTCTATTGCAGTAGCTGCTGCAATGCGCTCAATTAATGCGGGGTTATTAGCAGCACCTAAACCAATATTATGCGGAAATAACGTCGCCCCAATCACATTATTATGGCCATGTACTGCATCAGTGCCCCACATGGTCGGAATTTTACTGCCATCAATTGAGTCATCAACTGATGCCTGATACATGCTCTCAGCAAGTGTTATCCAATCTGCAGGCGTTGCATGCTTATTTGCATTAGGGAAAGAGCCACCGCCATTTAAATACGAACCAAAACCGTATTTGCGCATGTCTTCAACACTAATATCGCGAATTTCAGGTTGGATCATTTGCGCTACTTTTTGCTCAAGCGTCATTGTTTTTAAATACTGTGCAATTGTATTTTCAATTTCGGGCGTTTTAACTACTTTGCTTTTAAGCGTTGGCCAAAGTGATAAATTACCTTGCTCATGCTCAGCCTTTTTGGCTACGGCGCCTTGGCTATTATTTGCGTTAATCTCTTGTTTATTACACCCACTTAAAACACACAATCCTCCTATTAAAATGGGGAGCATGTGTAACCTGTTAGTGTTTAAGCTTTTTTTCATTTTTATAGCCCTGTGTTGTGTCAGTGTGATTTTGTGAGCGCCTATTTGTTATTTAAATTTAACTATTGACCTGTTTAACAATAGCCACTAACCTAAATATGGAAGCGCTTCCTTAAAGTTATTAAATACCATACTTAGTGATTAATCAAATTAAATATGGAAGCGCTTCCAATAATGAATTTAATATCCGCTCTATACAAAGCAAACTTTACCAAAAAAGAAGCAGAGGTTTTCTCTTAATGAAACAATTATCTTTACCTAGTGGCTCACCACTTTTAGCCAAAAATTTTACTTATGGTGTAGCTACGGCCTCATTTCAAATTGAAGGCGGCGCAGCTGATCGCTTGCCATGTATTTGGGATACCTTTTGCAGTAAAGAAGGCAAAATAGTCGACAATTCAAATGGCGATGTAGCCTGCGAGCACTACACTCGCTGGAAAGAAGATATAAACTTAATTGAATCATTAGGTGTGGACGCTTATAGACTTTCGATTTCGTGGCCGCGCGTAATGACTAAAAGCGGTCACTTAAACCCGACAGGCGTTAAGTTTTATACCGACATTTTAGATGAATTAAAACGTCGTAACATTAAAGCTTTTGTAACGCTGTATCACTGGGATTTACCACAACATATTGAAGATGAAGGCGGTTGGCTAAACCGTAACACCGCTTACGAGTTTGCACATTACACAGATTTAATTACAAAAGCTTTTGGGGAACGTGTGCACTCTTACGCCACCTTAAACGAGCCTTTTTGCAGCTCTTATTTAGGTTACGAAATTGGCGTACATGCGCCTGGCATTGTAGGTCGTGAATTTGGTCGTAAAGCCGCGCACCACTTATTACTGGGTCACGGTTTGGCTATGCAAGTACTTGCTAAAAATAGCCCAAATACGCTAAACGGTATTGTACTTAACTTTACGCCTTGTTACTCAGTTAGCCAAAGTGAAGACGATTTAAAAGCCACTGCATTTGCTGATGACTATATAAACCAATGGTACATGCAGCCTGTAATGCAAGGTAAATACCCTGATATTATTAAGCAATTACCTAAAGCCCACCACCCTGATATTTTAGATGGCGATATGGAAATAATTGCTCAACCGCTAGATTACCTAGGGGTTAACTTTTATACCCGCATGCATTATCAAGCAAGCGAAACCGACTTTTACCATGAGCTGCCACATAAAGCACCAATGACTGATATAGGCTGGGAAATTTATCCTAAAGCGCTGACAGAATTACTTGTATCGTTAAACGAAAAATACACCCTACCACCTATTTATATTACCGAAAACGGTGCAGCCATGGCTGACGAATTTAAAGACGGTGAAATCAAAGATAACGACCGTATTGAATATTACCACGAGCATTTAAATGCCCTGCATAACGCAACCGAGCAAGGCGTAAAAGTAGATGGTTACTTTGCGTGGAGCCTAATGGATAACTTTGAATGGGCAGAAGGATATTTAAAGCGCTTTGGAATAGTACACGTAGACTACAACACACAAAAACGAACTGTTAAAGCCAGCGGTAAAGCATACAGTAACCTAATAACTAGCCGATAATTTTTCGGCTTATAACAATAAGAACACACACAGTGAACAAACTCCCTTTATACGAAAAAGTCGGTTACGCCATGGGCGATGCCGGTGCTAACTTAGTATGGCGCGGCGCGCTTGCTTATTTAGCGGTGTTTTACACCGATACATTTGGCATATCGGCAGCCGCCGCTGCCATGTTGTTTTTGGTGGTAAGGCTGTCTGATGGCGTAACCGATATTATTATGGGTATGATTGCCGACAGAACGCAGTCGCGCTTTGGTAAATTTCGCCCATGGATACTCTACTCGGCACCGTTTTTGGGCTTGTTTATGGTGTTGTGTTTTACTACACCCGACTTTAGCACCACCAATAAACTTATTTATGCTTACGTAACTTACATAGGTTTAACGCTTGCTTACACCGTAAGTAACGTGCCCTACTCGGCACTTATGGGCGTTATGACACCAGACGATACAGAGCGCACAAAGCTCTCTGGTTTTAGGTTTGCAGGTGCGTTTACTGGTGGCTTATTGGTTATGGGTTTTTTACCTGAGCTAGTGGCATTTTTTGGTGGCGGCGACAACACCAAAGGCTATCAGCTTACTATGTACTTATTTGCCAGCTTACTTATTATTTTAATGATTATAACGTTTGCGACCACCAAAGAGCGTGTAACACCGCACGCCTCAAATGAAGGCAATTTAAAATCAGAGTTGTTTGATTTAACCAAAAGCCTGCCATTTATAATCCTACCTTTACTTGCTACCACCCTGTTTTTTTATTACCGCGATTTATACAGCGGCGTATTTTTTGCCCTTGTTATGGCTGCAATGACATTCGTTATTAAAAAATTACTCAATAAAGATAAACAAAGCTTAACGGGATCACAGCGCGATATGGTTGATCTTCTGACCAACAAACCTTGGCTGGTGTTACTCGGCATTGGTTTTTTAACCATGATGTTTAATGGCATAAAATACGGTGTAATTGCGTACTACTTTAAGTACCACGTAGCCAATGAACTCATGGCTGGGCAATACTTTATTGCTTTGTTGGTTGTATCTATATTTGGCGCACTTGCCACAGGTAAACTGGCCGAAATTATGGGTAAACGAAACCTATTTATTGCATCATTAATGCTAAGCGGCATACTCACTACTGCATTTTACTGGGTGCCTAGCGATAACCTGGTTGCTGTATTTACCTTTGGTTGCGCTGCTGAATTTTTTGCCGCGATGATGCCAACATTATTTTTTAGTATGCTTGGTGATTCAGCCGATTATTCAGAGTGGAAAAACAAACGCCGCGCTACAGGCCTTATTTATTCTGCGGGTACATTTGTGCAAAAAACAGGTGGTGGTTTTGCCGGTGCATTAGTATTGGTGGTACTTGCAGGCTACGGCTATAACGGTATGGATGAGCTAACAATTACACAAGCCTTACCTGGTATGCAGTTACTTATGAGCTGGATACCTGCCGCATTTGCTTTTTTAGGCGCCGCATTGATGCTTATTTATCCACTAACCTCAGCGATGACGCAAAAAATAACAGAAGACTTAGCAATTAGACGCAGTAATGTGTAAATTAACTTTTAATGACCCTTCGCGCTTTATATTTTTATAAAGCGCGAGTAAAAACACATATAAGCTAGGACATCAATGGCGACAATTTATCAAGTATCAGAAATGGCAGGTGTGTCTTTATCAACTGTTTCAAGGGTACTTAACGACAACGACTACGTAAGCAAAAAAACTAAAAAAAAGGTATTAGAAGCAATGAAAGAGCTAGGCTATCAGCCAAGTTCTATTGCACGCTCTTTGGCATCTAGCACTACAAACAGCGTCGGTATTTTAGTTTCTGAGTTGGATGGTCCGTTTTTTGGTCAAATGATGTCAGCCATTGAAGAGCACCTTCGTATAGCGGGTAAACACGTTATTATTACGCCTGGGCACAGTGACGAGAAAAAAGAAAAAAGCGGCTTTGAGTTTTTAATAGGCCGTAATTGCGACGCTATTATTGCCCACGTAGAAGCTGTATCAAACGAGTACCTAATTGAGTTAAGTAAAGGTAAAACCCCTATTTACTTAATGAGCCGCTACGTTAAAGAAATTGAAGAAAACTGCATTAGCCTCGACAACGTAATGGGCGGCTACTTAGCCACTAAAGCCATGATCAACAAAGGCCATAAAAACATTGCGTACATAGCAGGCCCGCAGTTTAAAGAAGACGCGTCAAACCGTTTAAAAGGTCACAAACAAGCCCTAGCAGAGTACAACCTAACCTTTGACGAAAAGCTATTTTACATAGGCGACTTTAAAGAAACCGGCGGAAGCGACGGCTTAAGGCATTTTATTCAAAATAAAGCGCAAATAACCGCGCTTGTATGCGCCAATGACGAAATGGCATCGGGTGCTATGAAATACGCCCGCGAACACGGTTTTAACCTGCCAAAAGATTTAGCCATTATTGGGTTCGATAACGTAATTTTTACCAATTATCTCTACCCAACACTGACTACAATAGATAACCCAGTTCCCGAAATGGGCCGAGCTGCGGCTAACTTAGTGCTTAAAGACATTTACAAAAAAAGCGGCATAACAGTAAAGCACGTGTTTCAGCCAAAGCTTATTTTAAGAGACTCTACACCCGATATTAATTAACTTTAAACCTAATTTAAATCTAGTTTAAATCTAAGTTATGTAACTCGTTACGCACCCACTGCGTATCTAAATATTGATCTACGCGCTGCTGCGTAAACTTTACAAGTGACGTGCAGCATGCGATATGTGCCTGTCTGCTTGCATTACAAAAAACCCTATTCAGACATAAATGCTCACAAATATAAAACAATATCCACATGAAAAAACTACAATAAAAAGCATAATAGATCCGATAATTTACCAAATAGATCGTTTTAAAGTTTATTTATATTGTTTAATAAAATATCACTTTACTTATTTTTAATTTGGCTCTAAATTCGCGCAAATTTTATTATTAAAGTAACCTCTCAAACTTTAAAACAGTGGTTATTTACCTTCAAGAGTCGATAAACACACATGGCCGAATCAGCCGCCACAAGCACCTCTAATAACCCTTTAGCACCCGTTATCGGGCTGTCATTTTTTGCTATCGCATCCGGCTTTTTAATGAGCCTTATTCCGCTGTCGTTACCCGCATTTAAACTCGATGAAAACCTAGCGCCTTGGCTTGCGAGCATTTTTTACTTTGGCTTACTTATTGGCGCCACCACAATAGAGCGCATTGTGGTAAAAATTGGTCATCGCTTCGCCTTTATATTATTTTTAAGCTTATTAATAGCAAGCGTGCTTGCACAACTTGCACTGCCAAATACCGTTAACTGGTTAATTGCTCGGTTTGTAGCAGGTATTGCTGTTGCCGGTGTGTTTGTCGTTGTTGAGTCTTGGTTATTAATGACTAACACAGCAAAGTCGCGCGCTAAACGTTTGGGCTTATACATGACCTCACTTTACGGGGGCAGCGCCGTTGGTCAGCTTGCTATAGGGCCTCTTGGCACCGAAGGTTCAACGCCTTATTTATTTGTAGCCTCGTTATTATTTTTAGCTATTTTAGCGCCTTTATTAATAACCAAAGGTCAGCCCGAAAAAAAACACCTTGAAAAGCTACCACTAAAAGAAATAAAAACATTAAGCCACCCAGCTATGCTCGGATGCTTAGCATCGGGCTTATTACTGGGTCCTATTTACGGCTTAATGCCGGTGTATATTTCAGCACAAGCTGATCAAGCTCAGTACACAGGGACACTTATGGCGGTTATTATTTTAGGCGGCATGGTCGTGCAGCCGCTTGTGAGTTACTTATCTACTCGGCTTGAAAAAAGCTTATTGATGGGTATGTTCTGTTTAGTAGGCGCAGCCGGTGCTGTGGGTATACTACAAGCAAACACTTTAGCAGGATTAATAGTAAGCTACTTAATACTAGGCGCATGCAGCTTTGCACTTTACCCGATTGCTATAACACTTGCGTGCGACTCATTACCAATGGCAAAAATAGTATCTGCAACTGAGGTAATGCTTTTGAGTTACAGTATTGGTTCGGTATTTGGCCCTATGCTCGCCGCAAATTTATCTGATGCACCAAACGGTATTGTGTTTTATTTAGCAGGCTGTTTAATCACTACCTGTATTTATATGTTTATTAAAAGCATTAAAAATATTCGCGCGGGTAAAACACCTGTTGCAGGCTAATTTTTAGCTTAAATACACGCTTGCTTATTAACTAATTCTAGCTGTTAAACATCTTGATTTAACAGCTAAAACTATTATTTAGCAGTGAGTTTTTTATGTGGGCTCAAAAAAAACATCTTCTTCCACCCTTGGTTTTGCGTTGTAAAAAGCCACGGCATAGGCACTAACGATAAAATAGAATAATGCACATGAGGCTGTTTTCCTGCGGCATTTCCGGTATCGCCCAGTAAGCCAATTTGACTGTTTATGCTTACTACATCACCTGTACTTACCGAGTAGTCATTTAAATGTGCAAAATAATGCACGCGCCATTTAGGCCCAAGCACCGCAACCATTTTACCACCTCGGGTTAACTCACCTGCAAATATAACAATACCGCTTGTTGAGGCAACTACGGGGGTATTTTTTGTGCCAAAAATATCAACTCCTTTGTGCACACCCGACCTACCCCAAGGCTCGTACCAAAACGTGTTATGGTTCCAATCTTTACTTGTGGCACCTTGTACCGGAATCATTATTTTTTCGGGAATTAGTAAGCCTACTATTAATAAAATAGCTATTCCAATTGCAATCCACTTAAGTACTTTCACTTTTCTATCCTTGATATTTAAATAACTTATACTGGTAAATTATTAGCCGTAATAACTGAACTCATCATGAGTCGTATTTATGGTTTTACTTATGAAGTTTTATTTGAATGAAATACCCGACTAACATGTACTAAGCTGATCAACTTCAAAACAGGTTTTATAAGCAATTGAGCACTGCCCGCTATAAACAGCCATGTGCCACTTTCTATTAGTGAGTCATTTAAAAAGAAAAAACTGCCAATTAAAAACCAAACAGCAATCAAAAAATCGTTAAACGCTCCCAGCGCTTCATATCGTCGCTGGATGGTAATATGCTCTTGTCCTAAATCTAAAATAAACTGATTACTGGAATCCATAAGTACTGCTCACTCTTTTATTTCATAATTTAAAAAGCTTGTTTTCACAAGCTAAGCCGCACCATACAATAACAAAATTTACGCAATAAAAAACGCTGGCCAATGCGAATCAGCCAACGTTTTTATTGTTTGTGCAATACTTAACTAATCGTTTATTTTTTCTCTTTTTCTAAACGCTTTTTAAGACTTAATGCAGCATCGGCGGCTAATAAACGCATAAATTCAGAGCCATTACTTTGCTCGCCTTGGCCTGCGCCTATTACAATTTCAGGCACTAAACGGCTATTACCTAAGCTTGTAAATAAAGCAGTTTGAATTTTAACTTCTGCTTTTAGCGTTTCATCAAATACATACTTTGGATCAAGTGCAGCAGACTTAGCTCTTAAACGAGCCTCAGCTAAAACGTCCATACCTAATGCTTCTAAACGTTGTTGCTTTAAAATCTCTTCTTGCTCTTTTGCAAGCTCCGCTTTTACAGCCACTCGTTGCTGCGCAGAAATAATGGCATTTGCCTTAATTCGCTCAGCATCAATTTGCTCTTTAATTTTTAGCTTTTCAGATTCAGCACGTTGCTTAGCAATTGCTTGTTCACCTAAAGCCACTTCGGTACGTGCTTGTTGCTCAGCTTTTTTAAGGTTTTGACGCGCTAGTGCTTCATCAGCAGCTGCTTGCTTTTGGGCTTCAAGGCGAGCATTTACTTTGCTCTCATAATCAATATCAATAATGCTGGCATCAACTACTGTAATACCATATGCGCCTAAAATAGGAGCGTTGCGTAGCGAATTACCTTCGTCATCCGCTTTAATATTAATTGTTACACGCTGCTGTTTACTTAAATTGCCTAAATCGTCAGATTTATCGCGCTCACCCGTACTAATAATTTGTTCAGTAACAAAAATACCGTTAGTTAATTGATCCGCAAAATCTTGGCTTAATTGACCATTACCACCAGAGTAATGTTGCTCTACCGACATCATACGCGCCGACGCTTTTACATTTTCAGTGGTCGCACGCATTAATAAATTAGATATTAATGTTTCTTGTGAACCAAACTCTTCGTGTATTTTAAGTAAACCACGTAGAGCACCCGACTCAGCTGCTGGGACATTGCCTGGCAATCTAAAACGAGAGACACCTCGTGCGCCACCCGTTGTAGTATCTAAAAATCGAATTGGTATTAGCGGTACAATTGCGCTTGCTGTTGCGCCGGCATCGCCCGTAAAGTTAATAGAAATTACTTTTTTATAAGCGGATGTACTACCAAATGCTTTTAAGTAAGGGCCGGCTTGATTTATTACGGTTAAGTTACCTGTAAAAGCTGATTGATGTACTAAACGCTCATCTGCTTCATTCCACGAAACAACTTGCGATGTAAGGGTTGCTATTACTGCCAATACAACAACAATTGATGACACTATAATTACATTACGACGACCAAATCGACTCATAAATGAGTCACTTTTTACTGCTGGGACTGCTTTTTCGCTATCCATTTATATTACTCTCCATGTTTAATTTCTTTTTAACAAAGTAAATAATTTCCTGTTCACTCAAATGTGCGCAAAAGCTACCAGAGCGATGTAACTCAACAAATGTTGCAAGGATCTCTTCTTTACCTTTAGCTGTTTTATCTTGGTTTTCTTGTGTTTGATTTTTTTCTGTTAGTTGAGTGATTAGTTCATCCACTATCGTGTCTTTATCAAACAGTACGTTGTATTCCTTGGATTTTCTTACCCGACTTTTATGTACGTTGCTGTAAATTACATAAAGTGCAACGCATAAAATAATAACAAGTAAACTTAGCCCAATAATATAAATAATCATAAGATCTACTTAAATTGGTTAGAATATTTATCAGTAATAACACTTGTAAAAATTGATACAAATTTGTTAAGCCGATGATTTTACATTAAACCCAAGCAAAAAACAGATTAAATAATCACGAATAAATTTAAAGCTGAAATTATACTGAGCATCGAAAAGTAGGTTTATATTAATAAAAAAGCCACCTGATTAGGGCAGCCGTTTTATAACTACTTATTTTTAAGCTTATTTTTGAGCTTAGTTTTAAATATTAATTACTATCGTTTTCTTCGCGTTTATAAATATACGTTTGTTGAGTTTTGAAGCCAAAACCAATTGGTTCAGCGCCATTTACTAGCTTAACTTTTCCATCTTCAATATTTAAATTTGGTCCAAGTATTTCAATCGCTTTTATTGGCTTATCAGAACCCTCAATGCCAGGGCCTATTAAATAAAACTGACTAACTTGCGTTACATCCGTTTCGTCATCCCAATCGCACTTACCATCTGCATCATTATCTGCACACGACGGGCCTTCCCCAAAAAATAGCTGCGGTGTATCTGGTACATCATTACTTGTTACAAATTTCACATCGTCATAAACCTTTGTTCCATAATGCAAATGAAAAGCATAAAGCGAACCACCGCCCCCCGTTAACGAACATTGGTTTTGTGTTGATGATGAAGATGCAGGCGTAAAGGAAGTAAAGTAAGCAACCCCACCAACGACGGTTGCTGCAGCAAGGGATTTTTCGCCAGTCCCTAATTCATATCGCCACCCTTTAAATTCCGCTAAATCAACTTCAAGATCAACAAATTTATCAACGTCATCAAGTGCGTTACCGAATGGGTCTTCATTCATTTTCATTAAATCATCTGGCACTATTGGGGCTGGAAATTCAGTAAATATTTTTGTTACGGTGTTTTCATCACGGATCATATACAGCTGATCTTGCTCATTAGTAGCTAGTGGGTTTGAACGATTTCCGCTACCTATTACTATTGCGTCGTACGGGGTATCTAAACGGGTCGTGATCATTTCACCACCATAATTGGTTTTAGTGACTTTACTAAACAGCGTTCTCGCAACTAACGGTTTGTAAAAAAAACGTCTGTCTTGCGACGCTAATGTACTGCCAAGCTCCGCAAGTTTAAAATGAGTAATATCATCTTCATCGTCACTAGGAATATCTACTCGCCAAATATTACCGCCAGTATCGGTTGCATAAATTCGGTCAATATACCCGTCGTAATCTGAGTCAAGCGTAGTTACATCCGCTGCAATACTGTGCTCACCGGTAAAACCATGTTCATCTGGAGTGAGCGCCCATACCTTTTCGCCAGTTTTAGCATTAACAATGTAAATACCCAGCCCGGTTTCATCTGTTGTTCTAATCGCATTATCTTTGTTTGTATCGTAGCCTGCGCCAAATATTAGCAATGGATCCTCACCAAAGGCTTTAATGTATGCAATTTGAGGTTTAGACCATGTTTGCGCCAAATATTTAAATTCTTCTGAGCCACCAACAATAGGCTTATTCCATAATTTTTTAGGTTTTTTTGGGTCACTTATATCAAGCGCGTAGTAATTTTTACCGCCTCTGCGCATACCTGCAAATGCCCACACTTCATCATTATCACTTGCTCTAATAACACCATCGTTTAACCCTTCGCTATTTGAGCCTTTATTATTAAAGAACACACTTATAGGCCCATCCATGCCATACACTTTTGTATTTGCAAGATTACTACGCAAAGCCGGAATGTTTTTTAATAAGGCAGCAGGTGTAAAAGCCCACTTTTCTTCAACAGTATCGCCTTTGTCTTCGAACATATGCAAAAAGCCGGCATTAGTACCAACGAGTATATGAATACTTCCATCGCCGTAATCTATAGATACCGGCTTTGAATGCAAAGGGTCGCCAAAAATATTGATTCGTTGATCTACTGATGAGTTATCACCGTCTTCATTATCAACATCAATTCCTCGTGCCCAGCTAATATCACTTTCCTGTAAAGTTAACCCAATATTAGGAATCAAATCAGGAGCAAGATCGGTAACTGTACTCGTCGCTAAATTTAAAATGGTTTGTACTTTATCAAAAGTAAAATCAATAATACTGCCCGTTTTATCTATATAAATTTTACGGCTATCGGGGTCTAAAGTTGATAAAAGTAAATTTACGCCACCCTGAGCTACTAAATTCCCATCTGCAGGCTTATTAGTTGGCAACCAAAATGTTCGCGCTTTCTCATCAATTAACCCATTTTCATCAAGGGCTATTTTATCAGTTGAATCGACTATATTTGCACCAGACACTTTAAGCTTTTTTAAATTCCCGCTCCAACGTGCGCCTGTTTCTGGGTAAAACATCGCAAAGTAAATTGACTCTCGGCTACGTGTTTGGTCAACATTATTACTAGCTACCGTAGGGGATGAAAAACTATCGTTAACTTCGCGTATTTTCGATATTGTATTATTAAGCGCTTCAGAAAGTTCAGTCGATGTTTCTGCATGTAAGTACTCGCCGCCGCCCAATAAAGCGGTTTTTTCTAATAACTTTTTACCATTTGTACTCATGCCACTACCAAAACCGATAGTAAAAACGCGTCCGGTATCGGCAACCTCTGGCGTAGTGTCGTACAAATCCACCTCTACATCTCTTGTACCATGTATTATCTGAGCTAAAGCGGCTAAATAACTACTACTTGTTTTAGTAGGGTTTGAGCCAAAAGTAGATTTGTATAATGATTTGATATCATTGTTTCGGTTAGTATCATTTTGTGGATCACCGTCAGTCATCAAAATTAAATTGATTGAGTTATCACAACGTACGTCGGCACCAACTGCTTGGGTAAATGGTGATATGTATCGAGAGTTATTGTCGTAGTATAGAGAACCAGTTTCAGCAGAAAAATCGCGCTCATTTGAGTTTTGCCCGTAGTACACTTTCTGACCTGTTAGATACAAGTAGGCTTCCCATAGGGTTTCTGTAACTGGGGTACTACCAGCTGCTGGTAAATTGTAAATTTGGCTTAGAATTGTAGAATGGGGAGATCCAAGGCCAGCCATAATATAGCCGCCATTATCATTTTTAAAACGCATCAAACCAAAATCGATAGACCTATTATCGGTAACTAACTGACTCATTGCGCTTATACCAGCATCGATTTTTCTAGGTCCACCATTAGGCAACTTAGTCTTCATACTTCCTGAAGTATCAAAAATAATAAGTACACGAGGGTTTTCGTCGGTTTCAACATTATGGTTTACGTATAGTTCTATATCTTCGGCAAATACAGAAACGCTAATACCTACCCCGAATAACAAGGCAGCTATTTTTTTTAGTTTAAATTGCATTTTTAAATCCCTTTATTTGCGCTTTTTATTTTTATTGCGCAAGTTAATAACTACTCTATTCCCTGTTTAATTTTTAGTAATATTGAGGTGGGACTAAAAATTAAAACAAAAGTCATATCTAGCTATTCATCACAAAACAGTGATTAGCACCCACGTGGCGTCAATGCTATAAAATATATATTACTTCGATTTTAAATAAAAATAGATTAAAGTCAAAGACATTAGGTTTTATTATCAATTAAAAACAACAGCTTAAATAAAACAATCCCGTTTTACTGCACAGTTAAATCATGCTAAAAAACTATATTTTTACCTATGTTTCTATATTTATAGATCTATGTTTTAGGTAACAAGTACTTACCAATATAAATTAGTAACGTAAAGCTCTAAAAATCACCTTTAAAAACACTATTATTCAGTAAAACTGTTTTATTCAAAGAAGTGTGTTTATAGGTAACTACGGTTATTCAAACATACAAAAAAGCCCATATTAGGTGCTACCTAATATGGGCTTTTACACTCTCGCTAAATTATAGGCGCTTTATACAAGCATTCTTATAAAGATAACTCTTTTTTAGCGCGAGTTAAGTTATGTGTTACAAGTGAGTTTTTAGAAATTTGAACTGCTTCATATAAATCAGAAATACCAGCAGTGTCTTTTTGAGCCTTAATACGTGCTACACCACGGTTACTTAATGCAAACGATGTAAGTTCACGTACTTTTAAACGCGGACCATGGCTTTGCTTAAGCAATGCAATTGCTTGTGTACAAATAGCTTCTGCTTCTTCGTAGTTTTTTGATTCAACAGTTAAAGCACAGCTATTAAATGATTTTTCAAATGCAGGTGCTGCAGTTACAGAGTCTTCAATAACCATTAATTTATAATCACCTTGATTAGCCATTGCAGCAGCTGAGCAAGTTAATAATGAGCCAAGAGCGATGGTTTTTAAAAGTGTAAATTTCATGATTATATTCCTAATTAATTAAGTCGTACTTGTTGCCGACAACTAAACTTTAGAGTGTTAGCTCAATTACCACAAACGATAAAAACAAACCTAATAAGTGAATAAATCTAACCTATAGACTTTAGTCTAGCACCTGTAAAAATACTTAGTAATTACAACCAGTTAAAAAACATAAAAACAACTAAACAATAAATAGAAAAATACATTTTTTTATTTTTAATAATACCAATTCGCTTAATTAAGTGGTCTATTTTGAGGATGGAAAAACGTGTTGATAGCTAGGCAAAAAATTCGCTATTTGGTTGTTCTAAATGAGAATTTTTTAACGCAGTTAGCGACACATTTAGCCCCGCAAAATGATTATGTATTATTGCGGATTGGTATAACACAATACAAAGTTAAGTAAACACAAAAAAGCCGATGTTGGGGTTTAATCCAACATCGGCTTTTTTACTCTCGCAATTTTATATCATGCTTTAGTAAGCACTTTATAAAACACGTTATAAAGGTTTTTTATAACGATAATTCTTCTTTAGCGCGAGTTAAGTTGTGCGATACCATTGAGCTGTTAGACAATTTTGATGCTTCGTATAAATCAGCAAGTGCAGCTGTATCGTTATGCGCTTTTAAACGTGCAACACCACGGTTGCTTAATGCGAATGACGTAAGTTGGCGTACTTTAAATTTAGGGCCATCTGCGTCTTTTAAAAGTGCGATTGCTTTAGTACAAATTGCTTCCGCTTGCGCATAATTTTTTGACTTAACATTCAGTGCGCAGCTATTAAATGATTGCTCAAGTGGCTGTGGCGCTGTTGCAGTTTCAATAACCATTAATTTGTAATCACTTTGATCAGCCATTGCAGCAGCTGAACATGTTAATAGTGAGCTAAGAGCGATAGTTTTGATAAGTGTAAGTTTCATGGTCATATTCCTGATTAGTTAAGCCGTGCTTGTTGCCGACAACTGAACTTTAGTGAATTACCACAACCCCGACAAACGATTAAAACAAACCTAATAAGTGAGAAAATTTAACCTATAGACCTTAGTCTAATACGTTTAAATTTTTTCTATATATTTAAATAACTTACGAACTAATAATCGTGCCTAAAATCGCTACTTTGCATTTTAAAGTACATATAATTATTTATGCTTTTATTTAGTTGGTTTTATTTTAGACACCTTACTTTGGCTTAGCTGAATAACAATCAAACAAATTTATACATTTAATTACATGCAATACTAAGTCATGTATTTATAATTGTAGCTCTGGTAACTTTTCATCATTAATTGATTAACTTTTTTGAAACACACACTTCCTCTTTTTGTTTTATTAAGCACGCTTTTATCATTTAGCCAAAATGCTAACGCAAGGCTTTTACTCGGTAACAACATGCCTAACACCGGTATGTTTATAAAATCAGAATTTAATGGCGATAGCAGCATTACATCTGCGGGTTTAGAAATGATGGTCAAACAAAATTACAGTAACTTTGGTGTTGTTTTTACAAGCGCAATTGGCGCGGCAGTAATCGATAATAAACAAGGCGAGCAAGAAGAATTTATAACGTTGGACAATGGCATGAAGCTTGGTTATTTTAATGACTTTTTTATATACGCCGAGCTTGGCTTAGATCTGTTCGAACTTGCCTTTAAAAACGATAGAGGCGATAACACCTACCAAATAGAAAAATCGAACAACGACATAGACGGCTACGCAGGTATAGGTGCGGGTTATCACTTTAAGCCATTTAAAATAGAAATATTTACCCGAGCACGCCAAATAGATGGCGACTACTGGGAAGCACAAGAACATATTTACAGCGGTGTGCAGCTCAGCTTTACATTTTAACTCCCCTTTTGTTTTATAAGAAAAATAAAAAGCGTGTGAAATACACCTATTTCACACGCTTTATAATAAATTATATTTAACGGATAGTTTTGGCTACTTTACCAATACTCAAACCCTGAATTAAAATAGAAAACACCACAACCGCATAAGTAAGAGCCAATAAAATATCGCGCTCGTTCCCATCAGGTAGTTGCAATACCAGTGCAACCGAAATACCACCACGCAAGCCACCCCAGGTTAAAACTTTCCACGCGCCAGATGGCAACTCTAATTGCTTATTAAATGTAGTGGTTGTTATACCCACAACAATTAAACGTGCGAGTAACGCTATTAAAATTGTTAAGCCACCAGCAATAAACAAATTACTCGAAAATGCAATCATCACGACCTCAAGCCCTATGAGTACAAACAAAATAGCATTTAAAATTTCGTCAATCAGCTCCCAAAATAAATCAACGTAATGGCGTGTTTTGTCGCTCATAGCCATACTACGGCCATGATTGCCCACCATTAACCCCATCATTACCATTGCAAGTGGGCCCGACAAATGCCAATGGCTTGCAAGTGCATAACCACCAATAACGCCCGCTAAAGTAAGGAGTACTTCTTCTTGGTAACTATCAATACTTTTAAGTAAGTAATATAAAATACCACCTAATACCAAACCAAAAACAATACCGCCACCGGCTTCAACCGCCAGTGTGTGCGCTACATAATAAGTTGTAGGAATATCACCACTTGATAAAACACCCAATAAAAGCACAAAAATAACCACGCCTATACCATCGTTAAACAACGATTCACCCGCAATCACGGTTTCAATACTTTTAGGCGCCCCCGCAGATTGTAAAATTCCCATTACTGCAATAGGGTCGGTTGGCGAAATTAATGCGCCAAACAGTAAGCACCAAATAAACGCTAAATCAAAACCAAGCAAAGGAAGTACTAAATAAAGCGCACCAGCAATAATAACCGTAGATAACAGCGTACCAACACAGGCCAAAATACCTATTGGCAATTTATAGCGCCTTAAATCGCTAACATTTACATGTAGCGCCCCAGCAAAAAGCAGCATAGAGAGCATGCCATCAAGCAAAACCTCAGTAAAATCTAACTGATCGAGCAAGCTCACTTCGTAATCTATAAGATCATCAAATCCTAAAAAGCCCAAAAATATAGCGCCGATAGATAAAAGCATCGAAATAACCATAACGCCAATGGTTGTTGGCAAGCCAATAAAACGATGGTTTACATAGGTGAGTAACGCGGTAATTGATAAAAATATCGCACTTATTTCAAGTACGCTTAGGCTGGTTCCTGTTGCCATGGTTTAAATCTCAATATTTATTTAATGATACCTTGCTCAAAACAAGCAAAGCAGAAGGGTTATTATTTTTTATACGGTTATCTCGCATTATATTCGCGTAGCCTAAACAAGCATACCCAAAATATTAATTATAAATACACCCCCTAGTCTGTTAACGTATTTAGGTATTAATTTACGCATTAAATAAAACAAAAAAACCCATGTTAGGAATTAACCTAACATGGGTTTTTTACTCTCGCTATTTTATAACATGCTTTTGGTAAGCACTTTATAAAAGCATTTATAAAATACTTATAAAGAAAGCTCTTCTTTAGCGCGAGTTAAGTTGTGCGATACCATTGTACTTGTCGACATTTGGTTTGCTTCGTATAAATCAGCAAGGCCTGCAGTGTCGTTATTCGCTTTTAAACGTGCAACACCACGGTTGCTTAATGCGAATGACGTAAGTTGGCGTACTTTAAATTTAGGGCCATCTGCGTCTTTTAAAAGTGCGATTGCTTTAGTACAAATTGCTTCAGCCTCAGCGTAATTTTTTGACTTAACATTCAGTGCACAGCTATTAAATGATTGCTCAAGTGGCTGCGGCGCTGTTGCAGTTTCAATAACCATTAATTTGTAATCACTTTGCTCAGCCATTGCAGCAGCTGAACAAGTAAGTAGTGAGCTAAGAGCGATAGTTTTGATAAGTGTTTTCATGGTCATAATCCTGTTGGTTAAGCCGTGCTTGTTGCCGACAACTGAACTTTAGAGAATTAACACAAAACCGACAAACGATTAAAACAAACCTAATAAGTGAATAAATCTAATCTATAGACTTTAGTCTAATGCCAAACTACTAATTTACGGCAATTGGTATTTATACAATCAGCAACCAAACCCACACCTATTTAGTACGTTCAAGCAACTTAACTACTTGGGCTACAACCATTTCTGGCTCATCATTTTGCGGGTAGTGATAGCTTTTATTTGTTATTACTATTTCACCTTGAGGAAATGCATTAGCCCACTTTGAGTGTAAGTCGCCCCACATTTCACGCGCTTTGTCGGTAAAAAATAATACAGATGGCTTTTTGTACTTTTTAACTGAGGCAATTACTGTCACGGGTATGTCAGCAATTTGTGGATAATCTGGTAGCGGGCGTTTTGCCCAAAAATCTAAATACTGATTCGACATTCCATTTTTCATGTCATCGAGCTTTATTGCTGCAATTTCTTTTTCAGCGCGTGGCAAATCAATCGCGCGCATAATATCTACATCGTGCTCTGATGCAGGCTCAATTAACATCAACGCTTTAATCTGATTAGGGTATGTTGCAGCAAATACACGCGCTAGATAAGCACCATAAGAATGCGCAACATACACAACAGGCTCTTCTATTTTCAGTGTTTTGAGTAATAACACAGCCTCAGCTGCATATTCTTCTGAGCTATAGTTTTTCTTTACTTGTGCAGAGCCGCCATTACCGATACGAGAATACCGTATAACTTTAGCGTGCTTGGTAAGTGATTCAAAAACCGGATCCCAATCACTTAAACCAGCAGAGCCGCCCGCTTCAAGTAAAATAGTATGTTTACCTTTACCAGCTAGCTCGTATTCAACGTCAAAGCCATTTACTTGAACTTTAGCCAGTCCAGCTAAAGCACTAGTAGATATAAGGAATGAGCAAAGGAATGTTACTTTTAATTTTAATCTCATTGCTTTCTGAACCAAAAAATCTCTTATTAAGATTTATTTATATTATTTAGTACCTGAAAAAGAACCGCTGACGATCCGTTCCCAAACTTGCTTATCAAAATATATACCAGAAACTTTACATGCTACTTCTGCAAATTCGATGTGCGAAGGGGAACTAAATTGAAAGTGATTGCGGTCACGAAGTACTTTGCTTGTGTGGTAAATAACATCAATAGCTACCAGTAATAACCCACCGGTATGAAATTGGATTGATGATTTAAATGCAAATCTATCTTTAGGCTCTATATTAAGTGATGCATTAAACCATTCTTCAATTTTACTCTCTCGACTATATATTTTCTCAGATAGGTTTGCTGAGACTTGATTTAGGTTTTTTATCAATAATCGAACCTCTTTTGAAGGTATGTCTTTTGATGCTGCCAGTTCAAGTAATAGACTATTAACAAAACTCATATCTAGCTTACGTAGCCCTGAGTACTTCGATTTTAAATTTGAGTCGAAGTCATCTAATAAACCTTTGATATGGCTAGCAAAAATATCTTTAATTATTTCAAATTCATCATATAAAGCTTTATTTTGTGCTTTGACTCTGTCATTGAACATTTTTACAGTAAAATAGTGCCCCATATAACCACCAGCTAAAGCACATAGAAGTCCAATTATCATATTTACCATTAATCACTTTCTCCATTAGTCAAAGCCGCTATTAATTTAATGTTCAAAATGCTTATATTCCCTATTTATAAAATATTACCCTTATAACTACATTAATAAAGACATTTTCACCACACTAACTAACAATATTAGCGACTGGTATTGTTACATTATTAAACATCACTAACACATCATTTATCACCCAAACCTATAAACTCCCTCGCCCATATGCCATAATCTAAATAATTCATTATTTTAGTAACTTGGCGCGCATTTAGGCGTTTTTAAGTTAACTACTCAGGGTTTTCAGCATGGCATATCAAGAGCAAAATCAAGCAACAATCTATTGGCACGACTACGAGACTTGGGGGGCAAGCCCTCAAAAGGATAAGCCGAGCCAGTTTGCGGGTATTCGTACCGATCTTGATTTAAATATTATTGGCGAGCCACTTATTGAATATTGTAAGCCGCAAGCGGATTACTTGCCTCACCCTGAGGCGTGTTTAATTACGGGTATTACGCCACAAGTGGCGATGAAAAAAGGCTTAGTTGAAGCTGAGTTTATAGCAAAAATTCATGCTGAGTTTAGTGTGCCAAACACCTGTGTTGCCGGTTACAACAGCATTCGGTTTGATGACGAAGTAAGCCGTTATAGCTTTTACCGTAATTTTTACGACCCATACGAGCGCGAATATAAAAATAATAATAGTCGCTGGGATATTATTGATTTAGTACGTGCTTGTTATGCGCTGCGCCCTGAAGGCATTGAATGGCCGTTAAAAGAAGACGGAAGCCCAAGCTTTAAGCTAGAGCATTTAACGGTAGCCAATGGTATTGAACACGCCGCTGCGCATGATGCACTAAGCGATGTAACCGCCACTATTGCATTGGCTAAACTAATAAAAGAAAAACAGCCAAAGCTATATAACTTCTTTTTTGGGCTGCGTAATAAAAAAGCCCTTGCTGAATTGGTTGATGTATTTAACATGACGCCGCTGGTGCATACCACGTCGCGCATACCTGCAACACAAGGCTGTACAAGCTGGATTGCACCAATGAGCTTTCATCCGGTAAATAAAAACGCGGTTATTTGTTTTGATTTAACCCAAAATCCACAAGTACTCATTGATTTAAACGTAGAAGAGTTACGCAAACGCTTATACACCAAACGTGTAGATTTAGCCGAGGGTGAATTACCTGTTGGCTTAAAACTGGTGCATTTAAACAAGTGCCCTATTTTAGCCCCAGCTAAAACATTATTGCCTGAAAACGCCGCCCGCCTTGGAATTGACCGCGAGCAATGCTTAGCTAACTTAGCTATTTTAAAAGCCAATACCGACCTTCGCGATAAAGTAACCGAAGTGTTTAACGAGCAAGGCGATTACAGCGCAACTACTAACGTTGACTACTTACTTTACGATGGGTTTACAAGCCATGCTGATAAAGCTAAGTTTGCGATTATTCGTGATGCAAAACCAGATGAATTGGCTGGATTGAAGTTAGACTTTGAAGATAAAAAGTTTAATACATTGTTGTTTAGATACCGCGCCCGTAACTGGCCTGAAACGCTAAACCAGCAAGAGCTTGACCAATGGCGCCAGTATTGCCAAAACAAGTTAATGCACGGGGAAGATCAACCGTCGATTAACGCGCAAGATTTTATGATCACCCTTGAAAACCTAGCGCATGAACATGACGACAGCGAAAAAAATCTTACAATTTTAAAGGCGCTATATAATTACGCTCAAAGCATGTAATTTGCTTTAATTTTGTTTATATAACACATTAAAAACGCGACACTTTAGCAATAAAGTGTCGCGTTTTTTGTTTATAAATATCTGTACCACTTCAAAAAAAGAAAAATCTATTTCACAAAGAGAAGCGAATGAGGAGTAAATGAGAAACATAAAAACAATAGTTTTTTAGATCTATTACTGCCTCTAAAAGCGCAGCGCCTCTAAACCTCTTTGTGATAAATCACTTTACGGGCTTTGCCCGTCACGCAAGCAAGCTTCGCGTCTACAGCGTTACTTTTTATGCAGTGCTTCAATGCGTGCTAGTAAGCTTGAGGTGTCGTATCTGCCGCCGCCAAGTGCTTGTACATCGGCGTAATATTGATCGACCGTTGCGGTCATTGGTAAAGTAGCGCCATTGTTTTTAGCTTCATCGAGTGCAATGCCTAAATCTTTACGCATCCAATCTACGGCAAAACCAAATTCATATTCACCCGCCCACATTGTTTTGTAGCGGTTTTCCATTTGCCACGAACCGGCTGCACCTTTAGAAATGGTCTCTATAACTTTTTCACCATCAAGCCCAGCTTGCTTGGCAAAATGTAAGCCTTCGGCTAAACCTTGCACTACACCAGCAATACATATTTGATTAACCATTTTACAAAGTTGTCCCGAACCAACGCCGCCTAGTAATTGGCTAAAACGACTAAACGCTGCCATAACTGGCTGTACTTTAGCAAATACGGCTTCGCTGCCACCCGCCATAACCGTTAGTACGCCGTTTTCGGCGCCAGCTTGTCCGCCCGATACAGGCGCATCTATAAAGTCGATATTTTGCAGAGCCGCTTTTGCAGCCACTTCACGTGCTACTTCGGCAGAAGTTGTGGTGTGATCAACCAAAACAGTGTGCGGTAACATGCCCGCTAACACGCCGTCGTCGCCATACACTACTGAGCGTAAATCGTCATCATTCCCAACACACATAAATACAATGTCGGCATTGCTGGCAGCTTCGCGCGGGGTTGATGCAAAGCTTCCTGAATGTTCTGCAGTCCACGTTTGAGCTTTAGCTTGAGTGCGGTTATAAACGCATACGCTGTACCCTGCTTTTGCTAAATGCCCCGCCATTGGGTAACCCATTACGCCTAAACCTATAAATGCGACTTTCATTGACATAAAAATGACCTATTTAACTGATAACTTAGAAACTAGACCTCGATTATGTCAACCGGTCGATAAAAAAGCGAATGAAAGTCTTTATAAAATTTCCTTAACGGGAAAGGTAAGTAGGTAACCTATGGACAGTATTTATCAATTTAATGCACCACTTTTTAACAGCGAAAATTTTCCTCTTAGCCAGTTACAGGGCAAAACCGTCCTTATTGTTAATACAGCGAGTAAGTGTAATTTTTCGGTGCAATTAAACGCGCTCGAAAAGCTCTATCAGCAATACAAAAGCAATGGTTTTACTGTGCTTGCGTTTCCGTGTAACCAGTTTGGCCAAAATGAGCCGCTTGATAATTTAGCCATTAAAGACTTTTACCAAGATCAATTTAATGTCTCGTTTGAGGTATTTTGTAAGGTAATGGTAAACGGGCCAGAAACACATCCGTTGTTTAATTATTTAAAGTCGCATACGCGGGGTATTTCGCAAAACCGCGCAATTAAATGGAATTTCACTAAGTTTTTAATTAACTCACAAGGGCAACTTGTTGCACGCTATGCACCGCGTACTAAGCCCGAAACACTTAAACAAGTAATAGAAAGTAACTTACTGCAAGCCGCAAAGTTAAGCGCTGCAAGAGGTGGTAAAAAGGTAGCATCAAAAATACCTTTGTTTACGCCAGCTAAGGCTTAATTTAAATCAATAAAATGCGTGTTACTAAAGCACAGGTTTATAAAGTAGTTTATTGTATTAGTAATAAATAATACTCCTTAAGCGTCGAGGCTATTACCATGAACATTGCTTTTTTTAGTACTCAAAAGTACGAACTGCCTTTTTTTGAACAAAGTACACGCGGTCACCGCGATATAAAAATAACGTATTTTGAACAAGCCCTGAGCGAACAAACGGCAATTTTAGCAAACGGGTTTGATGCCATATGCGTATTTGTTAACGACACTGTAAACGCCACTGTTATTGAACAATTGGCAAGCCAAGGCATAAATACTATTTTGCTACGTTGTGCAGGATTTAATAATGTTGATTTACCTGCAGCAAAAGCACATAAAATTAAAGTATTACGCGTACCAGCATACAGCCCTGAGGCCGTAGCCGAGCATTGTATTGCACTTATGCTAACGCTTAGCCGTAAAACGCATAAAGCGTATAACCGCGTACGCGAAGACAATTTTGATTTAAACGGATTGCTTGGTTTTAACTTGAACAATAAAACCGTGGGTATTGTAGGTTGCGGCAAAATTGGCCTTGCGCTGTGCAACATTTTAAATGGCTTTGGCGCTAATGTATTAGTGTGCGACCCATACGCACAACCTGGCAATTATACAATTACCGATATAGACACCATACTTAGCCAAAGCGATGTAATTTCTTTGCATTGCCCTTTAACGGAGCAAACTCATCATTTAATCGATGATGAGGCGTTTAGTAAAATGAAAACCGGCGTTATGCTTATTAACACCTCTCGCGGTGCACTGCTTAACAGCAAAGCGTGCATTAATGCGCTTAAAACTAAAAAATTAGGGTATTTAGGGCTCGACGTTTACGAGCAAGAGTCGGAGCTATTTTTTAAAAATCACAGCGACGAAATAAACCAAGACGATATATTCTCGCGCTTAGTGAGCTTTAAAAATGTATTAGTAACGGGGCATCAGGGCTTTTTTACCCAAGAGGCACTCACAGAAATTGCTAATACAACAATACAAAATGCACTTGAAGTAAGTGAAGGTAGGCCTCTGACTAACGAGGTTTTATAAACACCTAGGCTTTACCTAAATAACCGGTACAAAAAAAGCGAATAAGGTGAGCCCTATTCGCTTTTTTGTTTAATAATTTACTTTAAGCAGAGCTTAGCCAAATGCGACGTTTGCAAATACTAAGGTCATTAATATTGGGCAAACAAAACGAATATACTGAGCAAACCAGTAATGTACGCCGGTTGTTGCTTGGTGTAATTTATTACCACGCTGCCACATCCAACCTACCGTAATAAAGTAAAATAAACCCATAAGCGGTAGTTGGTATTGGGTGAATAGCATAATTACTAAGCCAAATAACCAATCAAAATTTAATATAATTGCGCTTGCACATACAAGTACAACGGCGCTCACTGCCCATGTTGCTTTGGTGCGACTAACGTTATGGTTTTCGACTAAAAACGCTACCGGAATTTCAGTGGTCGATATAGTTGACGTAACCGATGCGATAGACATTAATACAAAAAACAATAAACCAACTAATAGGCCAATTTCGCCCATGGTGCTAAATAGCTCAGGTAAAATAGCAAAAATAAGTTGCCCTTCGCCAATCAGTTTACCGCCACTAAATACTTCAACACCGTTGTGTTGCGCCACATAAATAGCAGGAATAATGAGTAACCCAGCTAAAAAAGCAACGCCAGTATCAAGTAGTGCAACACCTGCTGTGAGCTTTGGTAAATTAGCATCTGGTTGTAAATACGAGCCATAAATCATCATACAGCCCACACCTAGTGAGAGCGAAAAAAACGCTTGCCCCATTGCCGCAATAATTAAATTAGGGTCGAGTATTTGGCTAAAATCAGGAATTAAATACGCAGCAAAGCCTTCGCTTGCGCCATCGAGTGTTGCAATGTAGGCAATTAAACCAACAAGCAGCACAAGCAACAGTGGCATTAAACGGCGCGACCAGGTTTCGATTCCCGATTTAACCCCTTTTAAAATAATACTGGCTGTTAAAATAAGCATAAGCGGCGTAAATACAAAATTACGCAGCACTGAGTCGCTATGTAAAAATTCGCTTGCGCCTGTGAAACCTAAAAAGGTTGTTATGGGTTCAATAGCGTACGAAAGCATCCACCCTGCCACTATTGAATAAAAACTTAGCATAACAACTGCGCCCGCAAGACCTATGTAACCGGCTGCTGCACCTACTTTACGGCTAGTGTTTTGCCATGCGTCGCCCAATGCTTTTACCGGGTTGGCTTGTGCTTTGTGACCTAAATAAAGTTCGGTATACAGCGCAGGTAGCGCAAGTAAAAATATAACAATAAAATAAACCAGTAAAAAAGCACCGCCGCCATGGTTGGCCGCTTGCGTAGGAAAACCCCAAATATTACCCAAACCCACTGCTGCGCCAGCAGCGGCTAAAACAAAACCAAGTCGGCTTTGAAACCCATCACGCACTTGTGCCATACATCTACAAATCTGTTATTATTTTGATTATTGTGAATTAAACCATATTTCATGCCAGCTGAGTAATAAAATTGTACCCAGCCTTTGTTAGTGGCGCTAACCGCTCACAATATCAGCGACTTCTTTTGCTTTAGGGCTTTTATGACTGAACACTATTTTAAAAACGCCTTGAGTATTACTTCAACTCAATTGGCAAATTTGTCTTTAGCGAGTAACAGCATTTTATTATTTAATGCTAAAACACTTGAGCTTAGTGACTTTAATTTGCCCGATTGCTTAAGCCCGTTTGAGTTAAACATTATAAACCGCCGTAAAAGCCCACAAGCTAAGCAAGAGTATTTAGCTACGCGGTTATTGTTAAAACACCTTATTAAAGTAACGCAGCCGCAACATGCTCACGTAGCCCTTAATAAAATGAGTACCGAATTTGACGAAGCAAGCTCAAAGCTGCAAATACATGTGAGTGGTGATGTTATTAATACCTGTATTTCACACTCGCATGGTTTAGTTGGGGTCGCGCTAAATTTTGATAGAAGTGAGTTTGGTTTTGATATTGAAAAAGTAAGCCTAAAGCGCCCGTTTGAAAAGCTTGCTAAGCATTTTTATCATAATGATGAAATTACACTTATCACTGAGCCTACTAATACCCAAGTCCAAGCAGATACATTTTTTAGAATTTGGACATTAAAAGAGTCACTTGCTAAAGCCACCAGCCGCCCTATTGCAAAATTACTTAGCCCTAATGTGTTTGACGAATTAAATAGTGCAAAGCTGAGTGCTTGCAGTAATCGCGTTACTGTAGTTGATAGCAGTGACAGTAATGCTTGTTTTGATGTGAGTGTGGTGCATAAAAAAAGCACCGACTGGCGATGCTTTTTATTAAATGACTTTATTAACTGATTTTACTAGTTAATTTCCCTGAATAACGATTACTTACGCAACAAAATCATTTTCTAATAAACGGCTATGAATAGACTGTACTACGTTATCTGACTCAGTTTGCTCTACTAAAAAGCACAGGTTGTGCTTACTAGCACCGTGACAAATTAATCGAATGTTAAAGTCTTTTAGTACACTCATTAAGTTCATTTCGTGTTGGCGTAATTGAATCTCAGAGCCAATAAGTGCCACCAATGTTAGGTTGTTTTCTACCGAAACATGACAAAACTCTGCAAGCTTATCTAGGCATTCTTGATCAAGCTCTGGGCGCGAGGCGTTTTGCGCGTTATCAAGCGTTATAGCTACACTGATTTCTGATGTGGTTACCAAATCTACCGATATATTGTATTCACTTAATAGTGTAAATACGCGTGCTAAAAAGCCGCTTGCTAGTAGCATTTCTGGGCTTTTAAGCGTAAGCAATATTTGGTTTTTACGTTGCGTTACTGCGCGTATACCTGGTTGCTGCGATTTTTCGCGCTCAATCCACGTACCGCCACGCTCTGGCTCGCGGCTAGAACCTACAAACACGTTAATGTGGCTACGGCTTGCTGGTAAAATAGTTGCTGGGTGTAATACTTTTGCGCCAAAGGTTGCCATTTCAGCGGCTTCGTCAAAACTTAAGCGTGCAATAGGCGTCGCTTTTGCGCACAAACGCGGGTCGGTGCTAAAAATGCCCACTACATCGGTCCAAATATGCACACTTTTAGCGTTAATTGCTTCAGCTAGTAATGCAGCGCTGTAGTCAGAACCACCACGCCCTAGCGTTGTGGTTTGACCGTATTCGTCACTACCAATAAATCCCTGAGTTACAATTACTTGAGCGTCTAACAGCGGAATTAAATGTTCTTTAGCGGCTTGCGCTGTGGCTGCAACATTGGGCGTTGCTTTGCCAAATTGACTGTCGGTTTTAAGCACCTTGCGGACATCAAAGCGATCGGCATTTAAACCTTGTAAACGCAGTACCTGAGCAAACAAATACGACGATAAACGCTCACCAAAGCTAAGTAGCTCGTCGTGTTGCTGATCGGTTGTTAGTGGCTCTTGAGCCAATGTTTGAAATGCTTTTAGGGTTTCGTTAAAGCCAACCGCTAAATCGGCATCTAGCGATAATTCATCTAAAATAGTTTGTTGAATAGCAAGAACGCCGTTTATGTGTTCTTGGCGCTCACTAGGAGTAATGCTTGATTTACACAGTGCAACTAAGTGATTAGTTACGCCGGCACTGGCGCTCACGGCAACAATACGTACGCTTTTATCTGCAACAATAATTTCGCTACAGCGACTCATCGCTTCAAAATTTGCAACACTGGTTCCGCCAAATTTGGCAACGATGTAATCTGATTTTGCGCTTAACTCTGTTTGAGGCACTGTTTGTGGCGCTGATACGGTAGTCATTTAGTCTCCTTTCGCGGTATCCAAACCGCAATAAAACAAGAAGAACTTGGCAAAGGAATGCTTGAAGATAAGTCCACTGCCAGAAGCTCTCCACCTATATTGGTGACAGTTTTGAGGATTCAGCCCCATAAACCGAAAAACAATGACGACGTACCATTGTTTTCCTCGGCGAGTACTTCCCTCCTTAATGATCATCGGCTTTCGTCGCCTAACATTAAGTACCTAAGTATCGCACCTCTTCTGAATGCTTTATTAACCAGTGGCTAATAAAACAAAACCCCACTAAGTAGCGGGGCTTTGAAAGTTATCGTTTAGACGTCTAGCTGTCAAGCATTTAATAATTTATGAGTTAAATAAAACTGCCCATGTAATACGAGCCCGCATATCCAACCGTGTAACAAATTAATAAATGCAGCGATAAACGCAAGTAGCTCATAAAGGTAAGCGCTTTAACTTTACTCATGGCAATAATGCCCGCAGCCGAACCAATAATAAGCATTGAACCGCCCACGCCCGTTGCATACGTAAACGACAACCAGTGTTGTTGACTCATTACTATATTGGCTTTTAATAATGCAGCGGTAAGCGGTACGTTATCGACCCCTGCTGATAATATGCCCATTAAGTAGTTTGCGTATTCTGGTGCCATTACCGTGTATAGGTCGGTAAATTTACTCAACATACCAATTTCTTTAAGTGCGCCTACAAGTAAAAGTACACCTACAAAAAACAATAATGTGTCGTATTCTATATCGCGAACAAAATCGATTATGTCTTTGTTTATGTCTTTTTTGCGCATTAAAAATTGCGCCACTAAAAACATCACTGATAAGCCAAACAAAAAGGTTAATAAAGGCGGTACGCTGTAAATTACACTCAACGTAAGTGTGCTCACTACAGTAGATAAAAATATAACAGCAATAGTTATGTCGGTTTTTTCAATGCGGGTTTTACCTGCACTAGCAAACTCAACACGCCCTTTCATACCTATAGACAGTAACGCAGCAAGCAGCATAACGCTTGCAAGTGCTGGCGCTATAAGTAGTAATAAATGAGCAATGGTTACTTTGCCATCTAAAAATATCATTAGTGTGGTTACGTCACCTGTTATTAGCGATACCCCACCTGAGTTCACTCCAAACACAATAAGCGTGGCGTATTTAACGAGCTTTTTAGGTTCAAGCTTTAACGACATAACAACCGCAAGCGATATAAGCGTCGCTGTTACGTTATCTGAAATCGACGAAAACAAAAACGCAAAACCACCCACCAAAAACATGAGCTTTTTTTCGCTAATACTTTTTGGCATAACACGGTGCACAATATTTTCTATAAACCCCTTTGAATTTAAATACGCTACAAAGGTCATTGCAGCCATTAAAAATAGCCATAATGAGGCAATTTCTAAAATATTTTCATTTAAGAGGTGTTGAATCGTGTCGGGACTTTGCCCGTGTAGAGGGTATATAAAAAGAAGAATCCAGCAAAGCGTACCAAAAAACAGCGTGGTTTTAGCTTTATTGACATGGATTATATCTTCTATAACGATCAGTAAAAATGCAATCGCTATCAGGGTTAGAATAATCGAGGAAACCATGGTAGTTAAACAACCTTTGATATAGTTTTAAAGAACACACAAATAACATTCCATTTCATGTGCCTATTTTCGGCGCGAATTTTAGCACTGCCTCTATGCAAAAACTATTATTAAATGGTCTTAAAAACGAATACTATATACAAACAAGATTAATTAAAAATACGTAATAATGAGTCTTCTAAAAGAACTCAATAATAAAATACTAGGATGTTGTAACCCCATATGATCCCAGCTAAAAAGCTGCTAAACACCATAACCGAACATTGGGGTGTATTAGAGCTATTATTTAAACGTTTTAAAATGGCTGACTTTAGCCTAAAAGACGTACAAAACGCGATTAAGCAAAAGCAGCCTACGTGGTCAAACGAACGCATTTATAAAGAAACAAATCGTTTGTTAAACCAAGATATTTTAATTCCACTGGCTAAATCCTCTCAGCTTGAAATAAATCGTGCTATTGCTGATTTTGCTACTTTTTTACTACAAGAAGAGCATTTAGGTTTAGCGCAAGAAATTAGCGTATTAGTAGAGGACCTTGCTCGTTTAGGTAACCGCCTAGATAACGCTGGCGAAATAGAAGACTTTGACGACTTACGCCGCTACAGCCGCATTATGGATGATCGGGTGCGTAAAATAATGAAGCTCTATACGCACAACGAAAACGCTATTTTAAACATTGTGGAACAAGCCAAATCAAATAATGCAGTGCAATCGCTGCAAAAGCGTTATAAAGCGGTAATAGAAGCCTTTGACGAATACATAGAGCCAATGCTTGAAATGGTTGATATTCGTGGTGAGTTTCATGCATGTTTTACCCTTATTGAAGAGCAAATAAGTAAGCAAGTACTGCACATTGAGCGCTCAGGTAAAGCGTATAACGACAAACGTATGCTGGAGCAATTACGTACCCGTATACTCGAAATGCATTTAGTGGGTAGAGAAAGCTTACGTAAAAGTGCCGATATGCTTATGCCACTACGTGAGGAGCTACGCCGTAATAACTTAATTACTCGCCAAGCAGCCAAAGTACTTGGGCTGGTACGTAAAAATGGCGTAGACAATATGCTAAGTGCTGTACAGCCACATTTTGTAAGCGACGCGCAGCGATATTCACTTGGTCAGCAACGCCATATTGTGGCTTACATGGCAAGCTTGGTTGAATTTGAACACGAAGAATACCAATTGCCTGACCAGCAAGACGTGCCTGCATTTGTTACGCCTAATATTCCTGACTACAACGATGTTAAAACCAGCTTTGCTAAGCGCTTTAATAAAAAACGCAAAAAGCCGCAGCCCTTGCTGCAATTTTTAGACGAAAGCTATCCAGATCTCGATGCCGACGAAATGCTATTTTTGTATCAAAAATTGGTCAGCGACAGCGATATTAAAATAATTCAAAGCGATGAAAAAGCCCGCGTAAAAATTGCCGGTCAGCACTTTTCTTTATATCCATTTAATTCAGAGCCTCAGCCAGATCCAAAGGCAGGTAAATAAACCATGACACACATAAACTTAGACGAGCTAACTCATCTACAAGCCATTAATAAAAAATTAGTAGCGGGTTATCACATTTGCGAGCAAGACAACGTAATGTGGCAAGAGCTTGACCAACACATAGAAGACTACACCGCCCTATTTACCGCCCTAGGTAACGATTTAAAACACGACAGCCGTGGCTTTTATTATTTTGGTAGCGACGAAAGCACACCCAATATGGGCAAAATATCTCGCGCTATCGCACTCACCATTTACATTTTAATTGAGCACTACGCCAATACGGGTAAAGATCCAATGCGCGCATTGTTTGACGACGTAAACGATTTAGAGCTTATGCAAACGCTGGTGCAAATTAACAAACATTTGTTTGATCAGCTTGAGATATTTTCGGGATCAGACCTACGTAAAGACGTTTACCTGCGCATGGTGCGCTTAGGTTTAGCCCGTGAAGTAGAAGGCGGCTTTATGCTACAAGCGCCAATTCACCGCTACATAGATGCACTCATGGAAGTAAACGAAGAAACCTACATTACAGAGGACGAGGAATGAAAAATCTATACGGACTAAGCAAACTCGCCCTACTTAACACCGCAGGCTATGCAAAATGTGTGATCCCGCTTGATAAAAGCAGCTCTATTTGCGCGCCCAATAACACAGGTAAAAGCTCGGTTATTAACGCCCTGCAGTTCCCGCTTATTAACGATTTACGCTTAACAGAATGGGATGGACACGATTTAGATGAAACTCGTAAGTTTTATTTTTCATCCGATCAGTCGTACATTTTACTAGAAGCTAACTTGCCTCATGGCTCGGTAGTAATAGGCGTGGCAGGCCTTGGTAAAATTGCCGGTTACGCGCATCAGTACTTTTGTTATCAAGGAAAGCTTGATTTAGAGCAGTACACGCAAGGTAAAACTATTATTAAATTTACCAAGCTGTTCAACCATTTAAAATCGCTTAACTACAACCCTATTGAGCTTAAAGCACAAGAGTTAAACGCGCTATTGACTGGCGGCGCAACGCCTTTTGACGGCGACATTAACCTAAAAATGATCCCGCTTAACAATGTCCAAGACTCCTCTATTTATAAAGAAATATTTAGACGTATTCTTAACTTACACAAATTAGGCGCAAGCGACGTAAAACGCTTTATGCTACGCGTTTTTGAACGCCATATGTCGAACTCTAAGGTCGATTTTTATGAAGTATGGCGTCGCTCGTTTGATAAAGTAAATCGCTCAAAACGCGAATTAAAAGCCCTTGAGTCAATGCAAGAGCCAATAGCCGCGCTTGAATCAATGCTTGAAAACCAAACTGTGCTTAAAGGTAAATTAGCCGCATACGCACCTAAAATTGACCAAGCACTGATTGATTTTGATACCTATCAAGAATCGCAACTTAATGAGTTGGGCATTGCGCTTGAAGATATAGAGCACGAAAAACACGAGTTTGAGCAAAAACAAAGCCTATACGTACAGCAATCGCGTGATATAGAACGCAGACAAACTCAAATTGAGCAGTGGTTTTTAGATTACGATGCGCTTAAAAGCGAGTTTGAACTGGTAAATAAAGCCACGCTTAAAACCAGCCTGACTCAATTAAAGCAAGATTACGAGTCGCTTTCGCACTCTATAACCAGCGCACAAGGGCAAAGCCTACACACGCTTGACTACCGCATTAGCGAAACACAAAAACAAATTAAGAGCTTAAAGCTACAACTTAAAAACCTTGAGTTTAATTTGTTTACCCGTATGCGCGAAGACCTCTCGTTAAAAGAAGTAGAGGAAATATCGCGGATTTTAAACCCTGATATTCTCTCGTTTGCGACCACCACTAATGGCGATATAACCATTGATGACGAAGACGCGTTTGGGGAATTTTTATCGCTGTTAAGTGAAAACGTTAAAGGCGGCGTATTAACGCTACCAGGTGCGAGCATTAAGCTTAAAAAGCTCTCGCCTGTGCAAATGCAAAGCGGCGAAAACAAAGAGCAATTAACCGCTCAGTTAAATGCTCTTGAGCATTCACTTAAAGAGTTTAAGCAACAGCGCGATGTTGCTGCAAACGTTGCCGACAAGCAAAAAGAGAAAGACGCGTTATACGATGAGCTTATGAGCGCAGAAAGCGCCCTAAAACGTTTAGAGCAGTTTGAGGTAATGCAGCAGTCGGTTGAAGCACAAGCCATGCTAAAAGAGCAGTTATTAGCTGAGCGCGAACAAGTTGACGACTACCTGCAAGATATTCAAAAAAATAGTGGCTCAATTGCCGATCGTCGCTCGTTAATTAAATCGAAACAAGAGCAAATTAATCGCCAAACTGAGCGCCTGCGCCAAGTTAAGAGCGAGCGAATTGATCACACGCTTGATTTATACAGCGGTAAAGTAACCCCGTATATGATTGATATTACAGTCGACTTTGATAACTTAAGCGACCTTGTTCATCATTTTAATAAAGACTGCCAAGAGCTGCGTAATTTTGACATAAACGTGCGTAACACCTATTTGCATGTATATAACGCAGGTATTACTAAATTCGACAACGAAAACGATGAATACACTAAATACCAAAAGCTAATAAGCGCCTTTCATAATATTGATAACGAACGCGATGCTGTTGAACGTCAAGCACGTGTTGCGCTTACCGAAGTGGCTGCAACTATTAAAGGCTTGCGAGAAGATTTAGACCGCCTTCGCCGCGAAATGAACAGCTTTAATAAAGGCATAAGCCAGCACCGAATTTCAAACCTGCAAGCGTTTAAAATTAACGTAATACCGCGCAAAATGCTGGTGGATAGTATAGATACTATTATCAGCACGTCGCATCAGTTTGAACAAGGCGACACACTTGATTTACTGAGCCAAGAACCGTACAGCGAAAGCGCGGTAAACGAAGCAAAAGATCACTTAATTAAACTCGCATCAGATAAAGCGGGTTTAACACTTACCGATTTATTTGATATTCGATTTGAAGTAGTTAACCGCGCAGGTGAAACCGAACACTTTGAAAAAATAGATTCGGCGGGTTCAAACGGCACACGTATTACGATTAAATTATTGTGTGGCATGTTGTTTATTCGTTACTTATTAAGCGATCAGGAACAAAACCTATACCGTATACCTATTTACATAGATGAAGCGGCCGACATTGACCCGCAGAATCAAAAAGCGATTATAGAAACCGCACTAAGCTTTGGTTTTGTGCCTATATTTGCCTCAGTTAAGCCACAAATAAGTTGTGACTACATTGTGCCGATTCGTTCAGTAAAAGACGGTGCACAAAACTGGGTAGATGAAAAAGATTGGATTGAAGTTGAACACAATTAATTGGCCGTTAAGGCAAACCAACTAAACTAAAATATAGGACGTTTAAATAATACACATTTAAACGATGTGTGTTATTTTAAGTTAATGCATTTTATTGGAGCAAACGTAATGAAAAATATACTTATTGTTGCAGCGCTAGCACTACTTACAGCCTGTACACAAACCCCTGATTGGGATTACGATAAATCAGCCAACTTTAGTAATTTTAAAACATTTGCTTGGGTAGAAAACGCCAGCCTAACTAAAGACACAAATAACTACCAAATTAATGGCCTAATGGAAAAACGTGTTCGCACTGCCGTTAACGCAGAACTGAGCCAAACACTAGGTATGAGCTTAGTTGATGCAGCAAATGCTGATGTACTTGTTAACTATCATGCATCGGTAGATAAAGAGCTTGAAGTAGATACATTTAATGTAAACTACCGCCCGCATTGGGGTTATTGGGGTACTGGTTTTCAACGTGATACAACCGCGCGTGAATACGAAGTGGGTACACTGATCATTGATATTGTGGATCGTGAATCTAACCAGCTAGTATGGCGCGGCGCAAAAGAAGGCCGATTAAAGAAAAACCAATCGCCAGAACAACGTGAAGCATCAATTAATAAAACAGTGAGCGAAATATTAAGTAACTTCCCGCCGCAAAAGCAGCAGTAAGTTAAATTTTGCTACAAGTAAGTTTTAAAAAAGCTCACGTAATGTGAGCTTTTTTGTATATAGATCACAGTACTCAAAACTAATACTAGGTCTGAAAGTTAATTAATCTATATTTTTGGTAAGCATGAAACGGTCAAATAATCAAAAAACAAAAAAGAAGCCAAAAATAAAACACGCTAATATTAGTAATACCAGAATGTTATTAAATCAAATAGCATTCTCCTTGTTTTCTTTTTCTTTAGGGCTATTGCTTATAATAATAACGGTCAAATCTATATACGACGGTTATGTTCATACACCAACAGATTATCGAGTTGAATCTGATGTCTATTTTTTATCGACCTCTCCATTTTCTTATCTTTTTAACCTTCTTTTTTACTTAGGGGGTGGGATCTTTTTTTTAGTGCTACCTTATTTAAGTAGAGATATGTTCCCTCGTAAAAAAGAGAAAAAGCTAAACAAAAAAGCTCAAAGAAAAAATAAACAATAGTTTTCATTAACTCGTTTTGTACTTATGCAGTAACTCGAGCGGTATATGGCAGTAATCATCAGGGTGATTAGTTAGTCGGTCTTGATGCTCAGGATCGCTTGGCACGTAGTTAGTTAGCAGCTCTACCCCTACCACAATTTTATCGGCATCACTGCGCTTATTTATATAATTGCTTGCTGCATCTAA
Source organism: Pseudoalteromonas sp. SR43-2 (assembly GCF_014163885.1). Classification (NCBI taxonomy): domain Bacteria; kingdom Pseudomonadati; phylum Pseudomonadota; class Gammaproteobacteria; order Alteromonadales; family Pseudoalteromonadaceae; genus Pseudoalteromonas; species Pseudoalteromonas sp. SR43-2. The sequence goes on from NZ_JACJED010000002.1 coordinate 204,207, forward strand.
ATGGCTTTGGTTTTTGCTATAAATGGCAGTGCGGTATTTAGGGCCTACGTCATCCCCTTGTTTATTAATGCTATATGGGTCAATAATTTCAAAAAAGCAATCATACAGCTTATTTAGGCTAACGACTTTTAAATCAAAAATTACTTTTACGCATTCGGCATAACCATCGTATTCGCCGTCAGTGGTTTTGCTTGTACCATTAGCGCGCCCTGCTTCAGTGCTTATTACGCCTGGTAAGTGCTTTAAAAACTCTTGTACGCCCCACAGGCAGCCACCAGCAAAGTAAATAGTATTATATTCTTTAGTATCCATTATAAATGTTACCTAATAAGTAATTATACCGATTGCATTAAAATAGTGTTCTATTATAGCGCCAAGAAAATAGCGCAATAACAAGGCGAAAATTATGACATATAGTTGTTCTATATAAATAATTTTTAACGCAGTGAGTGCGCTATTTAATACGATAGAATAACCATGTTTTTAATAAAGTCGGTATTACGTAAATGGTTATCAAATGCAGTTATTAACAAATTAATGTACAATCGCGCACAAAATGACTGCTGTTACATTTAGTTATTTTATCATGCTCAAATATAAGCTTTGAAATTAATTGTAACCGCAGCTACAAATAAAAAATGATGAGAAACACATGAATCGCACACCACACATTATAATACCTGCAATATTATGCAGCGTTACTGCATTTGCCAATGCTAATACGCTATCTGATGAGTCGGCAATCGAGAAAATAACGGTTGAGGCCTCACCCACTGCAAATAAGTTGCCAGTAGGTACATTCGACTCGCCTATTTCTAATTTAGAGTACGACCCACGTGTTGATTTGCAGTCGCGTAATATGGCTGAGGCGCAAGCTGATGTAACTATTCGTGGTGGGATTTTTGAAAACACAGGTTTTAGAGTAGGAAGCGCTACCCTCCTTGACCCGCAATCTGGGCATTATTTTGCTGAAATACCTATTGCACCACAAATGCTAACCGGCCCAGATGTTTTAACCGGTGCTGATAACGCACTGTTCGGTATGAACAGCTCTGTAGGTACAGTTTCGTTTGGTTGGAAACCAATTATTACTGGCGGTAGTGTATCGCTTGGTACTGGCACAAACGACTTTAACCTGCAAAGTATTCACGCTGCTAAAAACACACAACTTGATAGCTTAACTAACTATACTCTGGGCTTTGAAGGTGAGTACTCTCATTCACAAAGTGATGGAACAATAGATTCTGGCGATCATGACTTTTCGCGCGCCTCAGCACGCGTGCAATTAGCAAGCGAACACAGCCAAACAGATTTGTTTTTTGGCTCGCAAGATAAGTTTTTTGGCTGGCCTAACTTGTACACCCCTTTTGGCGTTAACGAAACTGAAGATTTAGAAACCCGCCTTTGGATGCTTAACCACAAGCAAAGCTACGCTGATAACAGTCACTTTGAAGTATCTGCTTATTATCGTACCCATGACGATCACTATATTTACTCGCGCGAAAATCCAAGTGCATTTGAAGCTTTTCATAAAAGCGAAGTTAAATCGCTTGGACTTTCAGGTCGTCATGAACAAAGCGATGCACTGGCAATAAATTACTCTGCACAATTTATAGATGACTCTATTGAATCAACAACACTTGAAAACAACTTTACTTCACGAAAGTATTATAAGCTGAGTATATTGCCTGAATACACAATAGCGCTAAAAAACCAACAACTTACCTTTCGTTTAGGCGCAGCTTACGACGATACAAATCGTGATGACGCTGAAGTATCAGCTATTGGTGATATAACCTTAAACACCCAAAATAGTGACGGCACAGCGCAAACTATTTATTTATCATACGCAGAGGCGAGTCAAGTTGCAGGCTACACAGCCATTGGCGGCAGCGATTCTGGGGGATTATTTAGAAGTAATTACAATCTTGAGCGCGAAACCACTTCAAACTTAGAGCTAGGTTTATTACTTGAAGAACAAAGCTGGCAGTTAAATTCGGCTATTTTTTATCGAAAAGATAATAACTTAACCGATTGGACCTTTAATTTTGATTCAACTTCAGCGCGCTTTGCAAACCCAGTTGATATTGATACTGCAGGGGTTGAATTTTTAGCGACTAAGCACTTTGATACAGCAAAACTTATAGCAAGCTACACCTATTTACATAAATCAGAAAACTACGGCGCAGCCGATATTGATGCCAGCTTTTACGCGTTAAACTTTCCTGATCACCGTTTAACACTTGGCGCTGTGTACAACCCAACTGATATTTTAGAATTTAGAATAGATAACGAATGGCGTACACAACACAAAAATTCACTTAGAAACGGCAATGACAACGCGTTATTTACCCAGCTAACGCTTAAAATAACGCCGCCACAGTTGAGTAATTTATTTATCACCTTAGCGGCAGATAACTTATGGGATGAGTCGTTTGAAGAAATACCAGGTACACCAGGGCGCGGTGAGCAATATACGTTAAGCGCAACGTATAGCTGGTAGAAAATAAAGCCAGCGTTTACGAACTCAATTTATACTTTGGTTTGTAAACGCTGTGTTTATTTATATAAAAGTGCAGTTTTTAGGAAAAAAATATTACACAAAGAAAAAAGAATTAGGAGTAAATGAGAAAAACAAAAGCCAACTATTACTTTAAATTAATCTCCTCCTCTAAAAGCGCAGCGCCTCCTCCCCTCTTTGTGAATAAATCACTTTTACATGCTTTGCCCGTAACGTAAGCAAGCTTCACGTCTACAAAACAGACACAAACCTACACTTTGGCGGTAAACGCAGAGCTTGCTCGCGTGAAAAGCACAGCTTTTAATGACTTAAAATAAATACTCACTAATAGATAAGTGTAAATATATGTGTATTTTGACAGCTCACTAAGTGAGCTCTTCGAGCTCTGTAATAAGCGCTAGGGCTTGTGCATTTGTTGACCCGCACACATCAAATGTGGCGCTAAAATCGCTACATACTTTTGGTCGACTTTCATCACCAAATAACTTACATAAATTACGTTCGTCCAGCTGAATACAACGCTCTCCGGCTTTTTTACCATTTGGCATACCTGGAATAGGCGAACTAATACTTGGCGCAATACAACATGCGCCGCAGCCTAGCCTGCAATTCATCGATTCGGTTTTCATAATTTCCTCTGTATAAAAAACGCTTACTTTAATTTCTTTTTCGGGACGTAATTAGTCGCATAGTGAGCTGTAACACACACATGTAATGCTTTGTTACATCTTAAAACAGCTTGTAAACACTTTATTGCGTATTATTGCTCTGTCACCACCAATTATGAAGGAATGCCTTGTGGCTACTACAAAACAAATAATACTCCCAATCGCTGTTTTAGCAGGCGGTATTGCTTTAGCTTTCGCCTTTATGGCAATGAAAAAACCACCCGAAGAAAAGCCAAAGCAAGATTTACGTCCTTTAGTAGCAACACAACGCGTACTTTTAGATTCTATAACGCTCGATGTTAAATCGTACGGCATTGTTAAACCAAAGTATCGTACCGAGCTAATAGCACAAGTTAGCGGGCAAGTTATTTCGGTATCAGATCAATTTGTTGAAGGCGCGTTTGTAAAGCAAGGCGATATTTTAGCACGAATTGATGCAAATGATTACGAGGCAGACTTTATTGAAGCGCAAGCGGGTTTAGCACAAGCAAGCTCAGCACTTGAAATAGAACGCGCGCAAGCACATGTCGCTCAAGCTGAATGGGAGCGCATTAAGTCAGACTCAAGCGACGCTATCGCATCAGAACTTTATTTACGAAAACCACAGCTGGCAGAAAAATTAGCGCGTTATCGCTCTGCTCAAGCAAGTGTTAAGCGTGCTAGCCGCAATCTTGAGCGTACTTATATTAAAGCCCCTTATGATGCCATTATTAATGAGCGCACAATTAGCTTGGGTTCAGTAGTAAACCCAGGTAATAGTTTTGGCGCACTAAGCGCAACCTCAGTTGCAGAGGTACGTTTACCGGTTGCCGATCAAGAACTGCAATATTTAAAAAATGGCGGCGTAGGCTCAAATGTTATATTTAACGCAGAATACGCAGGTAAACAAACAATGTGGCAAGCCAAAGTAATTCGCACCGAAGGTGTGGTTGATCAAACAAGCCGCATGAGCTATTTGGTAGCACAACTTGCAACACCTTATGGCGACAAAACACGCCCTCTTCGTTTTGGCTCATACATTAACGCTACCATTGAAGGTCGCCCGCTTGATAACGCAATTATTGTTGCCCACCACTTAGTTAAAGATAATAAAATTGTAATTTTAAATGACGATTTAACATTGTCGTTTAAAACCCTCAATATTATACGCGAACAAAACGGCATGATTATAGCCAGCCAAGGGTTAAACAATGGCGAGCAAATTGTTACCTCAGCGCTTGAATACCCAACTGAAGGTATGGCAGTAAAAATTGAAGATATTGCGCCTGATAAAACTGATGTAACTCAACTTGCGCTGAAAGAGGAATAATCATGAACACTCGTGAAACAGGGTTAATAGCATGGTTTGCCCGAAATCCCGTTGCAGCCAACCTACTAATGATATTTATATTAGTGGGCGGTATTTTAATGGCGATGACCATTCGCAAACAAATGTTCCCACAGTTTGAAAGCAACTGGATAAGCGTACAAGCAGTTTACCCAGGTGCAGCCCCGCAAGAGGTTGAAGAAGGCATAACCATAAAAGTTGAGGAAAACCTCGAAGGTATTGAAGGCATTAAACGCCTAATTACTTACTCTAACCGTGGTTTTTCACAAGCCTGGATTGAAATAGAAGAACAATACAATCCACAAGAAGTACTTGATGAAATTAAAGTACAAGTTGATTCAATAAACACCTTTCCTGCAGGGATGGAACGCCCTGTTGTGCGCCGCGATAAATTTGAGCAAGAAGTAATGATACTCGCGCTTTACGGCGACATGAGTAACTACCAGTTAAAAGAGCTTGGCAACGATATAAAAGACGAGTTACAAGCACTGCCTCACGTTAACCTTGTTAATTTTAACGGCGGCTTAGAATACGAAATTGGTATAGAAGTCAGCCCTGATAAACTACGCGAGTACGGATTAACATTTAGAGATATTGCAGGCGCCGTGCAAAACTTTTCGGCAAATATGTCGGCGGGGCAAATACGCTCTGAAAATGGTTATATTTCGATGCGTGTTGAAAAACAAGCCTACCGTGGTTTTGAGTTTGAAAAACTGCCACTTATTACCCTTGCTGATGGCGCACAAATTTATTTAGGCGATGTTGCAACTATTAATGATGGCTTTGAAGAAGGTCTACAATATTCAAAATATAATGGTAAAAATTCACTCTCGTTTGAAGTAAACGCATCAAAAGATCAAGACATTACCGATGTAGCAAAAGTACTTAAAAGCTACATGGCAACTAAAGAGCCACTTTTACCTGCAGGCGTTAAGCTCTCTCCTATTGTTGATTTAACTTACTACCTTGAAGGTCGACTCGATATGATGGTCGATAACATGATTTGGGGTGGCTTGTTAGTAATGATAGTGCTGGCACTATTTTTACCGCTACGCTTAGCATTTTGGGTAATGATGGGTTTACCGGTGTCTTTTCTGGGCGCCTTTTTGTTTATGCCTATTGGCTTTTTAGATGTAACAATTAACCTAGCCTCTCTTTTTGCCTTTATACTTGTACTCGGGATTGTTGTTGATGACGCCATAGTTGTGGGCGAGTCAGCCAGTGCCGAAATAGAAAAATACGGCCACACACTTGATAACGTTGTACGCGGTGTTAAACGCGTTGCGATGCCAGCAACCTTTGGTGTACTAACAACTATTGCGGCATTTTTACCTCAAACACTCGCAACCGGCCCTGGCGCTGCTTTTTCTAAGGCAATTGGTGGCGTTATTATTTTATGTTTGATTTTTTCACTCATTGAATCAAAACTAATTTTACCTGCGCATATTGCAGCAATGAACCCACGTAAACCAAATCCTAAAAATCCATTACATCGCTTACGTATGGTGATTGATAGTGGTTTAAAAGGCTTTGTGAATAACTACTACCTTCCTTTTGTTAGCCGCTGTATTCACTACCGCTATACCGTAATTGTTGGCTTTATGTGTTTGCTTATTGTAAGCGCAGGTATGTTTGCAGGTGGTTTAGTTAAGTTTGTACCAAACCCTAAAATACCGCACGACTTTCCGCGTATTGATATAGAAATGAACCTTGCCTCATCTGAGCAAGCAACGCTTGAAACCGCACGTAAAATAGAAAGCGTGTTGTTAAAGGTCGATCAGCAACTACAAGAGCAATACGGTAAACCGATGATCCGCGATTTATCGGTAAGCCTGCGCGGACGAACGCAAGCAAATATTATGGCCATTTTGGTAGAGCCTGACTTACGCCCTATCGATACCTTTGCCCTAAGTGCGTTATGGCGCGAGCAAATGCCCGCCCTACCAGGCATTAAAACCATGACCATTCAAGACAGTATAATGAATGGCGGTCGAGATGATGGCGACGTTAGCTTTAAACTTGAAGGCAAAAATGCTGACGAGCTAAAAGAAGTGGCTGGTAAATTAAAAGCCAAATTACAAACAATGGAAGGCGTTGGCGACGTAAACGATTCAATGCAAAGCGCTACCGACGAAGTGCAACTTGATTTAAAACCACTCGCTTACAGCATGGGATTAACGCTTGCTGATGTAGCGTCGCAAGTTAGCTTTAGTTACTACGGCTTAGAAGCGCAGCGAATATTGCGTGAAGGCGAAGAAATTAAAGTCATGATCCGCTACCCAGAAGACGAACGTAACTCAATAAGTGACATAGCAAGTGTGCGTATTATTACACCTACAGGCGCTGAAGTACCGCTAAGTGAAGTAGCCGAAGTTAAGCTGGTTGACGGTGTAAACCGTATTCGCCGCGAAAACTCTAAACGCACTGTAAACGTATGGGCTGCGGTAAATACCGACCAAGCCGAACCATTTGCAATTGCTGAGGAAATTCGTGACGAATACTTACCAACATTACTTAAAAGCTACCCTGGCGTTACAAGTGATGTAGCTGGGCGCATTCAAGAAGAAATGGATAGCGCTTCAGAACAGCTTCGTGATTTTGGTATATCAATGATGATTATATTTGCCTTGTTAGCGATTCCGCTTCGCTCATACTCGCAGCCACTTATTATAATGTCGGTTATTCCGTTTGGTGTAGTGGGCGCGATGTTTGGCCATATGATTTTAGGTATGACTATGAGCAGCTTATCTATGTTTGGCATTATTGCTGTAGCGGGTGTGGTCGTAAATGACTCCCTCGTTATGGTTGATTTTGTAAATAAAGCCCGCGCCGAAGGTGTTGCAATTAAAGATGCAGTAGTACAAGCCGGTGCTCGTCGCTTTAGAGCGATATTACTCACCTCAATCACTACCTTTATTGGTGTAATGCCAATTATTTTTGAAACGAGTTTACAAGCTAAAATTGTTATCCCAATGGCTGTATCACTTGCTTTTGGTGTGTTATTTGCCACAGTAATTACACTGATACTTATACCGTGCCAGTATGTTGCACTAGAAGATGCTAAACGATTAGTACGTAAAATGCGTGGCAAGCCACCACTAGTAGATGCCCAACCAGCGCCTACTAATAGCTAAATTAAGTAACATCCCAACCAAAAAAGCTCGGCATATTATGCCGAGCTTTTTATTTTTAGCTTAAAAATGATATTCACCTATTTGCCAAGTCTTTATCTTACTGATAGTTTGACTCTATAAATATAACCCTCAAAAGGAATAATGATGGGCACACTTCAACTTATTTTATTTATTGTATTTGCTGTACTAACCACAATTGGCTACAAAAAGAATAACCGCAACTTAATGCTATTAGGCGCCGTTGCAATATCGTTTGCGTTTGTAGGGCTCGACTTTTTAATCGGCGTAGATGAGGGCTTATCAGAGACTGGTTATGAATGAATTTACAAACCTAGGTAAGTTCACATTATTTAAATTCGTTGTATCTTATACTATGGAAGGTACTTAAAAGTTAGACACTTAAGGCTTTATTTTTACAAATTTTTGTATATAGGAAAGGAATCTAATGCGTTTTTTTATAGTTCTAATCTTGTCTTATGTTGCTCTTTTGAGCGGCTGTCAGCACTTTATTGCCAAGCAAATAACGAAGCCAGTTAAACCTGTTATTTTTGATAAAGCAGTTGTAGATAGCAATGTTTTGGGGAAGAAAACCCAACATTGTATAAGCAATAAACATTGTGTGGATTTTTTATACACCTCACCAACAATGTTTAATAATGGCACAGAAATTTCAACGGTTACACTCAATTTTGAATTAAAAATCGATTCTAAAATTAAAACGTTCGAAGAAAACTTAAATAACGAAAATAAGCACTCTGTTAAAAAAAATAATTTAATCGTTTTATTCCCAGGCTATGGTGTTGATTACACGATCTATGGCATGCAATCACGCTGGCTTGCTCATTTTACAGGAGCTGACGTTATTGTTGCACCTTCGCCTAACCAAAACGAACCATTTGATTTTGGTTTAGTAAACGCAAATATTGTGAGTGAATATATAAAGATACAAGAATATGAAAATATATCTCTTATTAGCTATTCAATGGGTGCAGTTGCGAGTAGTCACATAAAAACCAAGCTAAATATTGATAAACATATACTTATTGCTCCTATGATTAATTTTAAAACTGCATTAAATACTATTGCTAGGTTAACTCACCCTACTTATAGTATGTTTTTAGGTGATGATTATTTGAATGAAGTGGCTATTAAAATAATTGAAGAAAGTGGAGTTCCTGCTTACAAACTTAATCTATTCAATGCACTTAGCACACCTAGTTATTCTGAAAAAACTTACATACTTGCAAGTAATGCAGACAAAGTGAGTCCATATAATGGGTTGCTTACTCTTAATAATCCAAAAGTGAGCATTTATGAGATAAAAGATTTAAATCACCTTGAAATGGTTTCTTTAATATCCGCACAACAAAGGAATGTGCTCCTTTCCTTGCTTGACGGATAACTTTGGCAACAGTCCTAATAATTGAGAGAAATATTGCTCGTTTTTTATCCCTAATACGTTATGGTATTTAAATAATAAATAGACATAATAAAGTTAAGGAACAGCCATGAATACATCTCCCTCTGATCACATTCCTCAAGAAGCCTTTGATTGGTATGACGAATACGCCCACGGTTTAATGGACCGACGTACTTTTATGAAGAAACTCGGTGGCCTTGCTGCTCTTGGCTTTTCGATGGCTGTACTTACATCAGCATTATTACCTAATTACGCATTGGCTGAACAAGTGTCGTTTAATGACGTCGATATAACAGCAACGTACGAAGAATTCGATTCGCCAGACGGGCACGGTAAAGGCAAAGGTTACTTAGCAACCCCTAAAAACATAGAAGGCAAGCTTCCCGTTGTACTCGTGATACACGAAAACCGTGGATTAAACCCTTACGTAAAGGATGTAGCAAGACGCTTAGCTAAAGTCGGTTTTATTGCGTTTGCACCCGACGCGCTCTTTCCACTGGGTGGCTACCCTGGTAACGATGATGAAGGACGCGCTATGCAAAAAACCATGGATCGCGCTAAAATTCAAAACGATTTTGTTGCCGCAGCGCACTTTTTAAAATCGCATGCTAACAGTAACGGTAAATTAGGCGCTGTCGGTTTTTGTTTTGGTGGCTACATTGTTAATTATTTAGCGGCAGTAGATAGTAATTTAATCAGCGCTGGCGTGCCTTTTTACGGCACTCCCGCCAGTGAAAGTTTACGTAAAAATATTAAAGCACCGTTAATGATTCAATTAGGCGAGCTGGATAAACGTGTAAACGCGTCGTGGCCACAGTACGAACAAGATTTAAAAGCTAATAATGTTGAATACACTATGCATATGTATAAAGGGGCAAATCATGGTTTTCATAACGACTCGACGGGTCGCTATGATAAAGACAATGCCGAACTTGCATGGCAACGTACCGTTGAGTTTTTTAATAAAAAGCTAAGTTAGCGAATAAAAAATAATGCCACCAGATCTAAGCCGGTGGCACTATTAAGTAGACTAATTAGCTCAGTACGCTTTTATCAATAATTCCTTTCTTTACCAACTGCTGCAAAATAGCTTGGGATTTTGCTCTGCATGCATCACGTAGTAAACGCACCGCTGGGGTTATTGACTGCCTACTTGGGCAAATAAGCCAAAGTTCACCATTAACATGTTGATAATCTTGCATTACAGTAACCACCCTGTCATTGAGTAAATCATCGGCTATATCAAGGGCTGATTTTACAGCCAAGCCTTTACCCGCAACGCACCAGCGCCTTACTAAATCGCCATCGTTTGAGGCGCGCCTGCCATTCATTTTAACTTTATATTTTGACTCACCATCGGTGAATTCCCACGTATTATTTATAATATCCTGCAACTGATAAAACAAACCTTGATGCGACGCTAAATCATCGGGATGCATGGGAGCCCCGTTTTGTAAGAGATATTCGTCAGTTGCACATAACAAGCGCGGTACGTTACAAATTTTGAATCCATAAACGCTAGCATCATTAGGCGAGCCATAACGAAGCGCTATATCAACTGAGTCACGGTAAAAGTCGATATTACTATCACTTATATGCGTTCTTAAACTTAGCTTTGGATAAGTGTCCATGAGTTCATCAATCCATGGAATCACTAAGTTACGGCCTAAATCAGATGAAAGGGCAACGCGCAACTCCCCTTCAATTTCGTCGTGCTCACCTTTTAGATTCTGCTTTGCAAGCTCAAGTACAGCTAAAGCCTGCTCACATTGTGGTATGTAGCGCTCCCCAGCAGCCGATAACCTTAAATGACGTGTTGTACGAACAAACAGCTCACTACCAAGGGCTGCCTCAACACGTTTAATAGCAGCGCTTGCTGTGGCTGTACGCATATCTAACTTAGCAGCTGCGAGCGTAATACTTCTAAACTCAGCTACTTTTAAAATAAGTTTTAAATCTTCTATGTTCATATTATCTATTTATATTTGATAATGACCCAACAATTATGCGGTTTATCTATATTAAAGCAAGGTCTACTATCTATCCATCAGCTAGCCAAAGCATGGCTTGCACCTTATATGTAAACAAATTAGGACACTTATTATGAAAGCCATTGGTTATAAAAAATCTCTTCCTGTTTCTAATCCTGAATCGTTAATTGATGTTGAATTACCACAGCCAGTTGCAACAGGTCGTGATTTATTAATTAAAGTTAAAGCTATTGCAGTTAACCCTTCCGATTATAAAGTGCGCCTATATATGCCACCAACAAACGGTGAAGTAAAAGTAATTGGTTGGGATGCAGTTGGCGAAGTGGTTGCAACAGGTGAAGCTGTTACAGACTTTAAACCAGGTGATGCGGTTTATTACGCAGGTGATATTACTCGCCCAGGTAGTAATGCAGAATTCCATTAGTGGATGAGCGCATTGTAGGATTCAAACCGCAGAGCTTAAACGATGCTGAAGCTGCTGCATTACCCCTTACTGCAATAACAGCGTACGAGTTATTATTTGAGCATTTAAACATTGTAAAACAAGCAGCTGATGCAACAACAAAATCAGACGAAGTTATTTTAGTAACAGGTGCCGCAGGCGGCGTTGGTTCTATTTTTATTCAGCTTGCTAAAGCGATTACTGGTGCAACAGTGATTGCCACTGCATCGCGTGAAAGCTCACAGGCATGGGTTAAAAAACTAGGCGCAGATTATGTTGTTGATCATACAAAACCATTACCCGCTCAAATTGACGCATTAAACATTGACTCGGTAACACATGTAGCAAGTCTGCACAGTACTGATACTTACTTTGAAGCGTATACAGAGGTACTTGCACCATTTGGTAAAATTGCAATGATTGACGATCCTGAGTTATTAGATGTTAGTAAATTAAAAATGAAGAGCTTATCGCTACATTGGGAATTTATGTTTGCCCGCTCAATGTTTAATGCCAAAGATTTAATTGAGCAAAGCAAGTTATTAAATCATGTTGCTGAGTTAATTGATCAGGGCCATATTCAAACAACGATTGGTAAAAATTTAGGCACTATAAATGCGGCTAACCTGCGTATTGCACACGCAGAACTTGAAGAAGGTCGCTCTATTGGCAAAATAGTGTTGGAAGGTTTTTAATTCTATAAATACCAAATACGCGCTGCCTGAATTAATTGGTGTCTTCAACCAATATTTCGGGGTGGCTATGGCTGTATTTATATTTATTAAAGAAACTATTACCTAATAATATTTGATAATGATTCAACCATATACCTGTTTATCATATTGTAATAACCCACTACTATCCGTACCTAGCTATATTGATAGGCTTTACTTTACGTAGATATCAATTGAATTAAATAATTAGAGTGATTTAAAAACACGATATTATTTTTGTAATAAATTTTTAAAAGGGTTTGTTTTTACTAAAACTGACTCAACATAGTAAATACTGGTAAAACACCTACTCAATGGAGAAACTAATGACTCACCCTATTATTAATGACTTAGAAAAGCGTTACACAGCAAAACGTTACGATGCAACGAAACGTGTATCTCAAGACGATTTAGCCGTTATTTACGAAGCTATGCGCCTATCTCCATCATCTATTAACTCGCAGCCTTGGAAATTCATCGTAATTGAATCAGATGAAGCTAAAGAGCGTATGCATAGTACATTTGCTAATAAATTTGCGTTTAACCAGCCACATATTAAAACAGCTTCGCATATAATATTATTCGCTCACAATCCTAAATATACCCGCGATGACTACGCTCAAGTTATTGATGCAGATATTAAAAATGGCCGTACTAAAGCAGAAAATCGCGAACAAGCTTTTGGTGCTTATGCGTTTGTTGATATGAATACTGATGAGCAAGGCGTTAATGAAGAGTGGACTAAAGCACAAACTTACATTGCACTGGGTAACACTATGCATGCCGCTGCACGTTTAGGCATTGATTCAACCCCAATGGAAGGCGTAGATGCCGAGCTGATTGGCGAAGTCTTTGAAAAAGAACTTGATGGTTACGTATGCGACGTGGCATTAGTACTTGGCTATCATGATAGCGCTGAAGATTATAATGCTAAATTACCTAAATCTCGCTTAGCAAAAGAGCAAGTTATTCAGGTTTTATAAGTAATACGTTATAAACTTAAATGATAACAATATTAAAAAACCACTTATTTAAATAAGTGGTTTTTTTGCTTTAAAGCAGTTTAACTTACTTTGCGCTGTGCAGCCTGAATGTATTGCACTAAATCTTCAATAGAAACCACGGTCATATTATGTTTATTAGCATAATCACTCACCTCAGGTAAGCGCGCCATTGAACCATCAGGATTTGTCAGTTCGCAAATTACGCCAAATGGTTTTAAGCCGGCAAGTTGCATTAAATCAACGGATGCTTCGGTATGACCGCGACGCACTAATACGCCACCCGTTTGTGCCTTTAAACCAAATACATGCCCTGGGCGCGATAAATCACTTGGTTTTGCATTATCGGCTGTCGCTGCTTTTATAGTAGTTACTCTATCAGCAGCAGACACACCTGTTGTTACGCCATGCTTAGCTTCAATAGTGACTGTATAAGCGGTGTTATTTTGACTCGTATTGTTAGCTACCATTTGCGGTAAGTCGAGCTGTTTAATGCGCTCATCCCCCATGCATAAACAAACAATACCGCTGCCTTCGCGGATCATTTCGGCCATTTGAGAAGTCGTTAAATGCTCAGCTGAAAAAACAAAGTCGCCTTCATTTTCACGGTTTTCATCATCAACAACAAGTACGCCTTGGCCTTGCTGTAGTGCAGTGATGGCGCTTTGTACGCGGGTATGGCTTTCGCCGAATTGAGTAAGTAGAGACTGAATCATCATTATATTCCAAATAAAAATAATAGATTCAGGACTGTGAAAGGATCAGTAATACATCACTTAAATTTAAAGCGATCACTACCAAAATAGCTTAAATAAAATAACAAAAAGCACGCAGCAAAATGCAGCGCACACTGTTATACCAATAACATTAAATTAGTGACTAATTATAGCGCAAAGAAAATAGCTCACTTAACGCGATACAACGGTCATGTCTTTAATAAAATTGGTTTTAGTATAATAAGCCATATTCTCTTTCATCCGGACTGTAACCGTCGGCTCTGGCATCTCACCAGATCTGCTTGACCTTTACTTAACCTAAAATAAGTTAAATAAAGCGCTCGCGGGCTCGTTTAAGTCATAAAAAACATTAAACATACCGCCGGTGGGGAATTTCACCCCGCCCTGAGAATTTACAGTAAGCATTAGCACTTACTGTAGGCATATTATACGCTTGTATTTATTTGTTTTTCAAAACTAAATACAATAAAAACTACGAAAGTTGAATATTTAACGATGCGCGATCTACTATACCTTCGTTTATATCAGCAACTAGCGTACAGGTAGCACCATTGACCAAATTTAAGTTAGGTTGAACGTGCCCTATATCGGCATCAAAAATTACAGGAAATAAACACCCACCTAGCGCAACATCAAGCGCATGGCGATAATCAAAGGCATCGTAATGACCTTGTGTTATTTCACTTCGCCCTAAAACCAAGCCATTGATGTCATCAAATATTCCGGCTAATTTTAATGACAGTAAAAATCGTGCAACGGTTGTTGGTGTAAGTTCTGAGTTTTCGAGGTATAAAATAAGCCCTTCGGGCGCACTGTCCTTTTTAAACTCATGCAGCGCTAAAAATGGCGAGTCGAGCAATAAACCTACGGTATCTAAACACCCACCAAATAACCGGCCAGACATTTCTATGGTACGTTTATCTGTGTAGTTTAAACATTGCCAGTTTGTGGGCTCACTCGGGCTGAGTAATTCGTTCGGGTTTTGCGCGTAATTAGGCTTATTTTTTTGGTATAAAGAAGAAGGACCTTGCTCAAATTTACTACCGGCTTCGTAGGTCAGAGTTTCAAATATTTGTAAACTGTACGGATTTTTTTCATCTGGGTGTAACTGCATAAGATTGGCGCTGTGAAGGGTTGCCCATTGGCACTTAGCAGTGAGTGCACATGCAATAGTACTCACATCAGAAAAACCAACTAACCACTTAGCCTTTGCTTCTTTAATGGCGTTAAAATCAAGTAGTGGCAGTATTTCCATTGCCAGCTCACCACCCATTGGCGGCATAATCGCATCTATTTCATCATCTAATAAAAAACCCATTAGCTGCTTAGCATGCGCTTTAGCATTAAGCTGTTCGCGTGGTTTATTTTGACGTAAAAACTCGCCTTCAACAACATTATACCCTCGTTGTTGTAGTCCATTTATAACAATATCTAAGCGTCCGTGATACTTTTCTTTTAGCCCAGATGAAAGCGAGCAAATAGCAATTTTAGAGCCTACTTTTAAAGGCGCTGGGTAAAGTATATTAGCCATTGAGTGTTCCTTTTTAATAATACCAACCTGCATAAATCTTTGATCAATTTAACGAATTAAATTGCACTATAACGTCGTTAAAAGTTTTTTATTTAGAACAACTAGATATTAAAACTTTTGCCTAGTTCTAGCGTAATTTTCTTAACGTTAAATAGACCCCATATATAAGCAGATTGGTATAAAGTGATTATGTACCTATATCATCATGCTTACTCTTTATGCAATATGAATACCCTGAACAGTATAGTGATTAATTGTTATAGCGACTTATTTAAGGCATAAAAAAACCGATGTAAATACATCGGTTTTTATTTAAAACGTTAAAGTGAGTTATGCGTTAAAGATACTCAACTTCAATGATTTCGTACTCAACGATACCTTTTGGCGTTTGGATAGACACTGCATCGTCTACTTGTTTACCAATTAAGCCACGTGCAATCGGTGAATTAACAGAAATTAAGTTGTTTTTAATATCTGCTTCATCATCGCCTACAATACGATATTTTACTTCAGCATCCGTATCTACATTTACTATAGTTACTGTGGTACCAAAAATAACTTTGCCCGTATTTGGCATTTTAGTTACGTCGATTATCTGAACATTTGAAAGTTTAGCTTCAATTTCTTGAATACGACCTTCACAAAAACCCTGTTGCTCACGTGCAGCGTGGTACTCAGCGTTTTCTTTTAAGTCACCGTGTTCACGCGCAACAGCAATGTCGGCGATAATTTTTGGACGGGTAACTGTTTTTAATTCGTTAAGCTCTTTGCGCAGTAAATCTGCGCCACGAACTGTCATCGGAATTGATTGCATACTTTTCTCACTTAACACCAAGGCCCTAGTTGGCCTTGGCACATTTCCTTAGTTCAATCGCAGGTGTAGCTCTTGAACTGACGTTACTTTACTACGGTCATCTGCTTTGTTAGCAGTACAGTTAGCAAAAGCCGCGTTCAAGGTTGTCGTATAGTTGGTTTTATTTTGCAATGCACCACGACGTAACACCTTCGAATCTTCGATCGCTTGGCGACCTTCGGTGGTATTAACGATATAGCTGTACTCTTTATTCTTGATATAATCAAGAATATGCGGGCGGCCTTCATATACTTTGTTTACACGTCGTACTTCAATGCCAGCTTCTTCAAGAGCTTGTGCCGTGCCACCCGTTGCGTCAAGTTCAAAACCTAAGTCGGTCATAATCTTGGCTAATTCAACAATGCGTGGCTTATCGCTATTACGAACAGATAATAACGCGCGACCACCGCGTGGTAAAGTGTTGCTTGCACCTAATTGTGCTTTTGCGAATGCTTCGGCGAAAGTATCACCAACACCCATCACTTCACCCGTTGAGCGCATCTCAGGGCCACGAATTGGATCCACACCCTGAAACTTAGCAAATGGTAAAACAACTTCTTTAACGCTGTAATAAGGAGGGATCACTTCTTTAGTAATACCTTGGCTTGCCAAAGACTGACCCGCCATACAACGAGCCGCCACTTTTGCAAGCGCTACACCGGTTGCTTTTGATACAAACGGTACAGTACGTGCTGCACGCGGGTTAACTTCAATTAAGTACACTTTGCCATCTTTTACAGCAAACTGTGTATTCATTAAGCCAACAACACCAAGCTCAAGCGCCATGTCGGTTACTTGCTTGCGCATCACATCTTGCACTTCTTGCGATAAAGAATGTGCTGGTAATGAACATGCTGAGTCACCAGAGTGAACACCGGCTTGCTCAATGTGCTCCATGATACCGCCAATAATTACTTGCTCGCCGTCGCAAATCGCGTCAACGTCAACTTCAATTGCGTTATCTAAGAAACGGTCCAGTAATACAGGTGCTTCGTTTGATGCAGATACAGCTTCGGTCATGTAGCGACGCAAATCGTCTTCATCGTATACAATTTCCATTGCACGACCACCTAGTACATACGACGGACGTACAACGAGTGGAAAACCAATTTCAACTGATTTAAGTAGTGCTTCTTCAGTTGAAGTTACTGTTGCATTTTCTGGCTGAAGTAAGTTCAAACGCTCAACAAGTTGTTGGAAACGTTCGCGATCTTCTGCACGGTCAATCGCATCAGGTGAAGTACCAATTACTGGAACGCCATTCGCTTCAAGCTCACGTGCTAATTTAAGTGGTGTTTGACCACCGTACTGCACGATAACGCCTTTTGGCTTTTCAACACGTACGATTTCGAGTACGTCTTCAAGTGTAATTGGCTCAAAGTATAATCTATCAGATGTATCGTAATCGGTAGAAACCGTTTCAGGGTTACAGTTAACCATAATGGTTTCATAGCCGTCTTCGCGAAGCGCAAGCGAGGCATGTACACAACAGTAATCAAATTCAATACCTTGGCCGATACGGTTAGGACCGCCACCAATAACCATGATTTTGTCTTTATCTGTTGGGTTTGCTTCACACTCTTCATCGTAAGATGAGTACATGTAAGCTGTGTCTGAGCTAAATTCTGCGGCGCACGTATCAACACGCTTGTATACTGGCACGATGTTTAATAGGTGACGTTTTTTACGAATTTCAGCTTCAGATACACCAGCAATTTCAGCTATACGTGGATCTGCGAAACCTTTGCGTTTAAGTTTACGTAGGAAGTCGGCATTTAAACCAGCCATACCTACTTCACCAATTTTTGCTTCGTCTTTTAAAATATCTTCTATTTGTACTAAGAACCAGCGATTAACTTTAGTCAGCTCATAAACATCATCAACGCTCATACCATGGCGCATTGCATCGGCAATGTACCAGATACGCTCAGCACCTGGTTCGCGTAATTCGCGGATGATTTTTTCTTTCGCTTTAGGGTCATCAAGTGCAACTATTGGGTTAAAACCTGTTGCGCCCACTTCAAGACCACGTAATGCTTTGTGTAATGATTCTTGTTGGTTACGACCAATCGCCATTACTTCGCCAACTGATTTCATTTGCGTAGTTAAACGATCGTTAGCACCGGCAAATTTTTCAAAGTTAAAGCGAGGAATTTTTGTTACAACGTAATCGATTGAAGGCTCAAAAGATGCTGGAGTTTTACCGCCAGTAATATCGTTTTGAAGCTCGTCAAGCGTGTAACCTACTGCTAGCTTTGCAGCAATTTTAGCAATTGGGAAACCCGTTGCTTTTGATGCAAGTGCAGATGAACGTGATACACGTGGGTTCATCTCAATGATAACCATACGGCCATCTTCAGGATTAATACCAAACTGCACGTTAGAACCGCCAGTTTCTACACCAATTTCACGTAATACCGCCATAGAGGCGTTACGCATAATTTGGTATTCTTTGTCGGTTAGCGTTTGCGCTGGTGCAACGGTGATTGAATCGCCAGTGTGAACACCCATAGGGTCAAAGTTTTCAATGGTACAAACAATAATACAGTTATCGTTTTTATCACGTACAACTTCTGTTTCGTACTCTTTCCAACCAATCAGTGATTCATCAATCAATAATTCGTTTGTTGGCGATAAGTCTAAACCGCGCTCACAAATTTCTTCAAACTCTTCCATGTTGTAAGCAACACCGCCACCGGTGCCACCCATGGTGAAAGAAGGACGAATGATACATGGTAAGCCAATTCGGCTCATTGTATCTTTAGCTTCTTCCATTGAGTGAGCAATTTCAGCACGAGGACATTCAAGGCCAATGTTTTTCATTGCTACGTCAAAGCGTTCACGGTTTTCTGCTTTGTCGATTGCATCTGCCGTTGCGCCAATTAGCTCAACGCCGTACTTAGCCAATACACCGTGCTTGTCTAAATCAAGTGCACAGTTTAATGCTGTTTGACCACCCATTGTAGGCAGTACTGCATCTGGCTTTTCTTTTTCAATAATTTTTTCTACCACTTCCCAGTGAATTGGTTCGATGTAGGTAGCATCGGCCATTTCAGGATCGGTCATGATAGTTGCAGGGTTTGAGTTAACTAATATAACTCTATAGCCTTCTTCTCTAAGTGCTTTACACGCTTGAGCACCAGAGTAGTCAAATTCACAAGCTTGACCAATTACAATTGGGCCTGCGCCTAAGATAAGAATGCTTTTTATGTCGGTACGTTTTGGCATTATTACTCCAGTTAAATTAGTGTTTACGCGCTTGCATCAAATCGATGAAGTGGTCAAATAATGGTGCTGCATCGTGTGGACCTGGACTTGCTTCAGGGTGACCCTGGAAGCTAAACGCAGGCTTATCAGTACGATGAATACCTTGAAGCGTTCCATCAAATAACGATTTATGCGTAGCACGAAGCGTACTTGGTAGGCTTGATTCTTGAGCTGCAAAACCATGGTTTTGAGCTGTGATCATAACTACATTACGGTCTAGGTCTTTAACTGGGTGGTTACCACCGTGGTGGCCAAATTTCATTTTTTCTGTTTTAGCACCTGAGGCAAGGGCTAATAACTGATGACCTAAACAGATACCAAAAATAGGTGTGTCGGTTTCTAAAAAGGCTTGAATGGCTTCAATAGCGTAAGTACATGGCTCAGGATCACCAGGGCCATTAGATAAGAAGATACCATCAGGGTTTAAAGAAAGTACGTCAGCGGCTGAAGTTTGCGCTGGTACTACTGTAAGTTTACAACCACGGTCTACAAGCATACGTAAAATATTACGTTTTACACCGAAGTCGTAGGCAACAACATGAAACTTTTCATCAGCAGCGTCAAGGGTTTTAAATCCTTCACCTAATGTCCAGCTTGATTCGCGCCACTCAAAATTTTCCTTGGTTGAGACAACTTTTGCTAAATCCATACCTTTTAAGCCTGGGAAGGCTTGCGCGGCTTGTAACGCTTTATTTTCGTCTAGCTCGTCACCGGCAACAATACACCCGTTTTGTGCGCCTTTATCACGCAAAATTCGAGTTAGCTTTCTGGTGTCGATGTCCGCAATACCTAAAATATTACGTTCTTTTAAGTAATCATCTAACGATTGCTCGTTACGAAAGTTACTTGCTAGCAGTGGCAAATCACGGATCACTAGGCCTTTAGCCCAAATTTGATTCGCTTCTTCGTCTTCGCTGTTGGTACCCGTATTACCGATATGTGGGTACGTCAAAGTTACGATTTGTTCCGCGTATGATGGATCAGTCAAAATTTCTTGATAACCAGTCATAGACGTATTGAATACCACTTCACCGACTGACATGCCGTCAGCGCCGATTGCAGTACCGCGAAACACTGTTCCGTCTTCTAGGACTAACAGAGCGGATTTAGTCAAGTTAAACCTCCTAACAGTAAAAAACGGGAGTAAGCAATTGCCTAACACCCCGCCAATACCCAGAGGGATCGTCAAAACCAGATTTTTGTGAGCTTAAATTGTTTTACGCAGTCTTAAATGATGCAGATGTAAAGCATTCAACCTTCAATCATTTTTCTTGCCTAAAACTATTTTCATTCCCACTGAAACCCTGGATTTACTAGCCACTTGGGTATAATTGGAAACACGCATTTAGTAATTTTTGGCAAATTGGCTGCATATTACATGAAGTTGCTATTTAGGTCTAACATTATTTGGTTAATTGTTACAAATAAGTCACTGTAGGTGAAATTAGACTCAAACAGTTAAAATAGTAACTAAACTACTTAAGATCTAGCACATCTTGCATATCATAAAGTCCAGCAGGTTTGTTTTTTAACCAGCTTGCAGCCCTTATAGCACCTAGAGCGAACGTCATTCTTGAACTCGCTTTATGTGTTAATTCAAGCCTTTCGCCCATTGTAGCGAAGTATGCGGTATGTTCACCTACTATATCGCCCCCTCTTAGGACAGAATAACCAATCTCATTTTGAGATTTAGCCGTTTCTACTTGGCTTCGGTCATATACCGCAACCTCGTCGTGATCCCAGCATTTCGCCTGTGCGATTGACTCACCTATTGCCAGTGCGGTACCCGATGGTGCATCTATTTTATGACGGTGATGCGCTTCAAATATTTCGATATCTAAATCGTCACCAAATTTAGTCGCTGCAGTTTGCACAAGGTTGAGTAATACATTGACACCTACGCTGTAATTTCGCGCAAATACAATAGGGATATGTTTAGCAGCATCATGTAATAGCGCCATATCATCATTTGTTAAACCTGTTGTGCCAATTACCATAGGAATTTTTTGTGCAACAGCTGTTTTTAAATGGTTTTTCATGCCCGCTGGCAGCGTAAAGTCGATTAAAACATCTACATCATCTATTGTACTTTCGTCGCTAAAGCTAACACTGTTATCGGCTGCGCTATTTACTTTATTTACATTAATGCCCAATAGCGATGAACCACTACGAACATATGCGCCTGTAAGTTGTGTTTGCTCTTTAATTGTCGCGGCTTCTAATAGGGCTAAGCCCATTCTGCCGTTAGCACCAAAAACACCTATTCGATTTGTAGTCATGGTTTTTACCTAATTTAATTTGAATCCGTTTATTAGCCATATATCCGGGCATTACAAAATACGCAGGTGGGTATTTTTATGCAGTTGGATAAATATTAATCGCTGAAAATCGCGTTGCTTTATAGATATTATCTAAAAGTCATGCAATAGTCAGGTGACCTTTTAATTTAATAATAATAACAATACCAGTTTACTTTAGCCATCTATACATTTAAACTTCTCTTTCGCGTCGATTTGGTCTTTGGCTTGCGGACGCTGCGGCTAACAACTTTTTAAAATAAAAAGTTGTACTGCTAAATTCAGCTAAAAGAGGAGTTTTGGCTGTGATAAATTTTACTGGTTATGAGGATTATGATGCAGCCATCATTTAATAAAAACAAAGCAATACTTTCTTTACTTCCCCTACTTACCTTTGTAGCGCTATTTTTAGGCTCAGGTTTGTATTTGCAATCGCAAGGGGTTGATTATGCTTTTTACCAACTACCTGCACCTGTTGCTATATTGCCCGCTATTATGCTTGCGTTTATTTTAAATAAAGGCACGGTAAACCAATGTGTAGAGACCTTTATTAAAGGTGCCGGACACAACAATATTATTACCATGTGTTTAATCTACTTACTTGCAGGTGCCTTTTCGGCTGTGGCAAGTGCAACCGGTGGAGTAGATGCGGTAGTAAATGCAGGCTTATCACTTATT
This sequence comes from Pseudoalteromonas sp. SR43-2, assembly GCF_014163885.1. Taxonomy (NCBI): domain Bacteria; kingdom Pseudomonadati; phylum Pseudomonadota; class Gammaproteobacteria; order Alteromonadales; family Pseudoalteromonadaceae; genus Pseudoalteromonas; species Pseudoalteromonas sp. SR43-2. The sequence continues at coordinate 226,787 of NZ_JACJED010000002.1, forward strand.
CCACCTTCGTTATTGCTCCCTGGTTTGTTTTTAATTGCGGCCGTTGTTTCTACTGCAATGGGAACGTCAATGGGTACGATTGGCGCCATTGGCCCTATCGCTTATGCGGTATCAATTAAAACAGGTATAGACCCAGCATTAATGGCAGGTACGATTGTATCTGGCGCTATGTTTGGCGATAACTTATCTATTATTTCAGACACCACTATTGCAGCTACGCGCACGCAGGGCTGTGAAATGAAAGACAAGTTTAAAGAAAATCTTAAAATTGCAGTCCCTGCAGCCATTCTAACAATCGCCCTGTTGTTTTATTTAACACCTGCTGCACAAGTAGTTGAAACTAAAGACTATGATATTTGGTTAGTACTTCCTTATGCCTTTATTTTAGTGTTAGCAGTTGCTGGCTTAAACGTATTTGTAGTGTTGTTTAGCGGTATTATTTTTGCCGCATTAATGGGTTTTACAGGAAGTTACGAAGGCGCAAGCTTTGTAAAAGACATTTACAAAGGCTTTACTGATATGCAGGAAATATTTTTACTTTCTATGTTTATTGGTGGCTTATCTGAATTTATTCGTATTAACGGTGGTCTTGATTACATTGCTCAAAAAATTCAAGCGATTACTAAAATCATTGCAAAATGGCACCGTAAAGTGGCAGATCAATTAGGTATCGCTGCGTTAGTTTTAACAAGTAATGTATGTATTGCTAATAACACAGTGTCTATTATTGTCGCGGGTCCTATTGCTAAAAAACTAGCAGATGACGGTGAAATAAGCGGTAAACGCTCTGCCAGTTTACTTGATATATTTGCCTGTGTTACACAGGGTTCATTGCCATACGGTGCCCAAGCATTGTTATTAGGTGCTACGTTTAAAATTAGCCCGTGGGAAGTATCAACGTCTTCTTATTACTGCTTTATTTTAGCATTTATAGCCATTGCAGTTATTTGCTTACGCCGTAATAAAGCATAGTTTAAACACCCACACTATGTTGCAGCTTAATAAGTAAGCTGCAACATATGTTAAAATAATACTCTACATATCAATCACTTTTGCTATAATGCGCGCCTTCGCGTGTCACTAAAATTATAGTTAAATACAGATATGAAATTTAAAAAATTACTTCCTCTCGTTACTTTTACATCAATTGCTTTATCGTCTTCTGCTTTTGCGGCTAATTGGAGCAGCACAGCACTACATATTAATAATGGCAACCAAAAAAACCCATTCACTGAGCAAGAGTCAAACACCACTGTTTACTCGGTTCAACATGCATCGGGTTACGATTACGGCGATAACTTCTTTTTTATCGATTACAGTAAAGACGATACCGATGATGGTTACCAAGATGCTGATTTTTATGGTGAGTGGTATTCAACGGTAAGCTTATCGGCCATTAGCGGCGAAAAAATTGGCGCAGGCGCATTATTAGATGTGGGCCTTACCGGTGGTATTAACGTTGCTGGCGACGCTAAAGTAATGAAATACTTGCCTGGTGTTAAATTAAGCTGGGATGTACCTGGGTTTAACTTTTTTCAAACGCTATTCACAGCTTACATTGACGATAGTGAAGGTGTAGCAAAAGGCGGGGCTCCTATTGAAACAAATAGCTGGATGCTTGATGTTGCCTTTGAATACCCTTTCACTATTGGCTCACAAAAATTTAGCTTTAAAGGCCACGCTGAATACATTGCAGAACGTGAAGATGAATTTGGTAACGATGTAGAGGCGTGGATACTCGCACAGCCTATTTTAGTATGGGATATGGGCCACGCTCTTCAAATGAAAGAAAACACACTACTGTTGGGTATGGAATTACAATACTGGCACAATAAACTAGGTACTGAAGTCACTGAGTCAGTGCCACAAATCCATATTGAGTGGACGTTTTAAGCTTTAACGATACTCGTTTTACCCTACATTAATAAGCGAAGCTCTCTTTTAGCTTCGCTTTTTTCATCTCCAAATTAAACAACGTTGAGCATGACAAAGCCTCAATTGAATAGTACTAAATGTTTGGTTACTATAATGAATTATTCTGAGTTTTATATATTAGAGCTCATATTATTTGTCCTTAATTGGAGTAACCAAATGTCGTCGATTAAAGTTATTTGCTTTTCTACTTTATTGTTATTAACAAACAATGCATTAGCGAGCACAACGCAAGATACCTCTTCACTTTCTTATGATGCGCTTTTAAGCAGTTACCAGTACGACTTTAAAGTAAATTACTTTAACATTGAGTCACAAAAACAGTCTCTTAAAATGGCCTATATTTACTTAAAGCCTACCAAATCCGACATGCCTACAGTGACGCTTATGCACGGCAAAAATTTTAATGCAGATTACTGGACTACCACTGCGCAATACCTGCAATCTTTAGGCTACGGCGTATTAATTCCTGATCAAATTGGTTTTGGAAAATCATCTAAACCAACTAATTACCAGTATTCATTTGCGGCTCTTGCTCATCATACTCATGCGTTAATGGACTCACTTAATATAAAAGAGTCAATTGTATTAGGGCACTCTATGGGTGGGATGCTAGCGAGTCGTTTTGCATTAATGTACCCAAACACAACAAGTAAATTAATTTTACTTAACCCTATTGGGCTTGAAAACTACCTGCAGTATGTTGATTACAAAGATACAAATTTTTTCTATAAAAACGAATTTTCAAAAACGCCAGAAGGCGTAAGAAAATACCAACAAAAAAATTACTACGATGGTAAGTGGAATGCCACATATTCAGCCTTAACCGACTTTATAACAGGGCAAATACAAGGCCCAGATAAAGAACAAATGGCATGGGTAAATGCAAAAACATACGATATGATTTTCACTCAACCTGTAATAACTGAATTTAAAGATTTAGCAGTACCGGTTAAATTAATTATTGGTACACGCGATAGAACCGGCCCTGGCCGTAACTGGAAAAAAGACGGTGTTGATTACGAGCTTGGTCGATATGATAAATTAGGCAAACACGCTGCAACACTTATCCCTGACGCACAATTATTTGAACTGGATAATTTAGGGCACCTGCCGCACATTGAAGATTTCGAACGCTTTAAAAATGTATTTAAACAAGCACTTGCTGCTGAATAACCACGCTTAAAAACTAAAATAAAACCCCTGTAGGTAAATACTTACAGGGGTTTTATTTTAATTACGCATTAATACTAAACGTACACTACTTCAGATAGTAAAGCGCTTAACTACAGTGTGCATTGTGGGTTTTTACCCTGTGCTTTAGCAGTGCTTTGCTCGCTTAGTGCTTTACTCATTTGCGCTTGTAAATTTTTAATACGGTTACTTGGCGCTGGGTGAGTAGATAAAAACTCAGGGGTTGTACCGCTGCCCGCTGCACTCATATTTTCCCAAAGTGTAACCGACTCTTGTGGATTAAAACCCGCCTGTGCCATTAAATCCAGACCTATAGTATCGGCTTCTGATTCGTGAGAGCGGCTAAATGGTAAAACAACTCCGTATTGTGCGCCCAAACCTAAGCCTTGCATAATTTCGTTACGGTATTGAATATTACCCATTTCAAGTGCCGCGCTGCCCAGTTGCATACCGGTATCTAAAATAGAGCTTTGTGAAACACGCTCATTAGAATGCTCAGCAATTACGTGCCCTACTTCGTGCCCTAGCACTGTTGCTAATTGGTCTTGATTGGTGGCTATTTTTAATAAGCCCGTATGAACCCCAATGTAACCCCCAGGTAATGCAAAAGCGTTAGCAGATTCATCTTCAAATACCACTACTTCCCAATTTTGCGACGCGTATTCTTTTGGTAATACAGCGACTACTTTTTCAGCAATGCAATTTACATATGCATTTGTTTTTGGATCTTTATTAATTGGTTGGCTTCTTTTCATATCTGCAAAGCTAGCTGTGCCCATTTCACTCATTTGTTGATCTGAGTAAAGCGCTATTTGAGTACGTCCTGTTGGTGACGTTTTACAACCGGCTAAAACGGCTGTCGCTAATACTGCAAGTACTAGTTTTTTCATGATAATTCTCTTAAGTAATGAATTTTTTATTGCTTGTAGAATAGCAAACACAGTACCAATTTAAAATATTTGCTTTATGTACCGTTATATTAAAAAAAAGCAATATGACGATAAACTTAGCGGGCAAACTAAGTTTATCCAAATACAATGCCCTGTTACACTATAACCCTTGTTTTTAGTGATTGTTGAGTTTACACATGGACGCCTCAGCCTCGTCTTTTAATACCCGTATTTTATTGCCTTTATTAGCCAGTATCGTGGCGATTACGCCATTGGCGATAGATATGTACTTACCTGCCATGCTGGTAATTGCAAACGATTTACACACTAATATGCCCAATGTACAAATATCGTTGAGTATTTACTTAGCAGGCTATTCATTAGGGATGCTATTTTTTGGCCCCATTGCCGATCAAATTGGCCGCCGTAAGCTTGCACGTATCGGCTTAACCTTATTTGGTGCAAGCTCACTTGCACTGGCTTTTACCACCGAAATCCATGCTTTTTGGACTCTTCGAGCAGTGCAAGCATTTACGGGAGCGGCAGCAACGGTAGTAGTACCGGGTATTATTCGCCATATTTATCAGCAAAATACAGCTAAGGGAATGTCGTATGTGTCGATGATTATGATGGTAGCGCCGTTAGTTGCCCCCTCTGTTGGTTCGTTTATTTTAGGATTTTCTGTTTGGTCAACCATATTCTTGGTTCTTGCTGGGTATAGCTTTTTAATATTGGCATTTGTGCAAGTGTATCTAATTGATATTCCTATTCACAAAAACGAAAAAAAGGGTCTCGCTCTGTTTTTCGACAGCTATAAAACAGTGCTCAGTAATAAAGATGCACGTGCCGACATACTCAGTTCTATGTTTGTATCGTTTGGATTTTTTTGCTTTTTGACCTCAGTACCATTTATTTATTTAGATTTATATGAAGTGTCAGAAAAGTTATTTGGTGTGTTATTTGCCTTTAACGTAATGGCGCTGATGTTTGGTAACTTTTTAAATACGCGAATTGTACCAAGGCTGGGCTCTCGAAAAATGCTCTATATTGGGCTTACATTTGGATTTGTATCGGGGCTGGCTTTGTTAACATTTAGCTTATTGCATTTATCACTTTATTATATTGTGGCTGCTATTGCGCCATTAATGATGAGCTTAGGCGTCACTGCAAGTAATGCTGACTCGCTAATATTAATGAAGTTTGAAAAAAACACAGGCACGGCAACGGCCGTAATTGGCACACTTCGTTTTGGCAGTGGCGCATTAGTTGGCCCACTACTCGCTATTATGCATGCAAAAAGCGCAGTGCCATTTTCAAGTCTAATGTTTAGCGCGGTTTTGCTTACTATGCTCGTACAGTTAATTCACTATAAAAAAGACAAAAAAAATGCCTCAATATGAGGCATTTTTTAAAACTAATAATTCAATTAAGCATCAGCAGCTTTAGAAACCATAACCATTGCAGGGCGTAATAAACGACCATTCAATGTGTAACCTTTTTGCATAACAGCAAGTACTGTATTAGGTGTTACATCGTTACTTGGTTGAATTGACATTGCTTGATGAAAATCTGGATTAAACTGCTCACCTTGTGGATTTACAATTTCAACACCAAACTTTGCAACAGCATCGTTAAAGCTTTTAACTGTCATATCGATACCTTCAAGCAACGGCTTTAGAGTCTCATTTTCTTTATCAGAAAACTCAATAGCACGCTCAAGATTATCAATTACAGGTAGTAATTCGTTAGCAAATTTTTCTAGTGCAAACTTATGCGCTTTTTCTACATCTTGTGCTGCACGACGACGAATGTTGTCTACGTCTGCTGCAGCACGAACAACACCATCTTTTTGATCAGCAATAGTTTGTTTAGCAGCTTCAAGCTCTGCATATAGCATAGCTATTTCTGCTTCAGGGCTTTGCTCTTCTTCTGCATGTTGATCAGCGGCTTCTACTGCTGCTTCTACATCAGCCTGCATTTTAGAAATTTCTTCGTTTAATTCTACTTCTTGCTCAGGGTTTTGTGTCTGCTCAGACATAAAATACGTGCTCCAATTCTTTACAACTGCGGTAATTATGGGGATTGAATAAAAAGATTCAAGAGTTAGATGCCTCAATTAATTTAAATTCTCGAATTATTTCTTCGATTTGCGCTGATTTAGGGCAAATTATACAAAAGCGGCTTTGGTATTCTTGATTTTGAAAGTACGGCACGCTTATTACGATCAATTCATCACACTCAGTAAAAGGCAATTTTTCGCTATTAAGTACCGAGACACCGTTTTTAAAAGCGAGTTTATCTTCTACATAATTTAAAAACGAAACACCAATATTTAAACTTTGCTCACAATCGATTTGTTTATAGAGGTAATTTTCGCCAACTACAATACTATTATCTGAGCCTAATTTTTGACTTAGTTGTCGCGTCCATTGATTAAGCGAATCATGACAATTTCGAGGCGCTGTATTTGCCATCGCCTGCATACGATACAAACCCTCCATTAGAGTTTGTTGGCTAAATACGGTGTTCAACCATGTTGCAAACTGATAACGAACAGAGTCTGACGAATCATGAGGTTTATCAATACAAATGTTGTGGCTCTGCCCAGCCCTGTCTATTAATAGAATAAGCCAGTCGGTAGAATCAAAATCAAGCACTTCTACTCTAAACACTTGCTGCGAGCTGGCTTGTGGTAAACCAACACAACAACATATTTGGTATTTTTGGCTCAAACCATGTGCTAGTTCAACGAGTTGTGATTGCTCTGGTTGCCAATAATTAGCAATGTCAGCGAGTGGAAAAAACTCGTCAAACCAATAATCAAACCCTTCATTTGTGGGCACTCGTCCTGCAGATGTATGAGGTGAATACAATAGCCCCACTTTTTCTAAGCGAGCCATAGCATTACGAACCGTAGCCGAGCATACTGCCATGCCTTTGAGCTTGGCAATTTTTGTTGATGGAACAGGCAAGCCTTCACCATTACAGTACATGTTCATAACAGCTGAAAAAATTTGCTGATCTCGTGAGTTTAGTTTCATGGTATCTACATCTTGTTGCATGAAAGAGATATCGGGGCGTTTAGTTGTTTTTCAAGTCGTGCAGTTAACTCACTGCGAATAAAATTGAAGGTTTATAATATTGCTATAATCTGTATTTTCAAACACTTCTGTTTTGAGTTACTCTACAATTATTAAATCTTTTTGTGCGTACATTATGGACTCTCCTTTTAATACCATTGGCCTAATTGGCAAACCTAATCACCCGGGAGCCGCTGCTACCCTTCAGCGCTTACATACATTTTTACTTGCGCTTGGTTTTGAGGTAATAGTAGAAAAACGCACAGGGAGTCAATTAGACGATATCCCGCATGACAAACTTGTTAAGTTAGTCGACTTAGGAGAACAAGCCGATTTAGCTATTGTTGTAGGCGGTGACGGTAACATGCTTGGTGCTGCACGCGTGCTTGCGCGCTTTAACATTGCTGTAATTGGAGTAAATAGAGGTAACCTTGGCTTTTTAACTGATTTAAACCCTGAAGGGTTTGAAGCGAGCTTAGAGCAAGTCCTCAGTGGTGAGTACCTTGAAGAAAAACGCTTTTTATTAGAAGTAGAAGTATATCGCCACAACGAATTAAAGAGTGCAAATTCTGCCGTTAACGAAGCGGTACTTCATGCCGATAAAGTAGCGCATATGATTGAGTTTGAAGCTTTTATAAATAATGACTTTGTGTTTTCTCAGCGCTCTGACGGTTTAATAGTATCAACCCCTACTGGCTCTACGGCATATTCACTTTCAGGTGGCGGGCCAATTTTAACGCCAGAGCTAAATGCAATATCGTTAGTGCCTATGTTTCCTCATACCTTATCTAGCAGACCTTTAGTGGTCGATGCCGATAACGAAGTACGCTTAAAGCTAAGCCTAGAAAATACAGATAGCTTACAAGTAAGTTGCGACAGCCATGTTGTGCTTGCCGTATTACCCGGCGATGAGGTAGTAATTAAAAAAGCGGATAAACAATTGCGCTTAATTCATCCAAAAAATTACTCGTACTACAACGTTTTACGTACAAAACTAAATTGGGGTAGTCGTTTGTACTAATTTTATTGCCAAATTTAGTACTATAAAGCAAAATGGCGGCTTAAAATAATAATCAAATAATTTAGGAACGAGTAGCAATGACTTATGTAGTATTCTTTGCTTTACTGCTATTAATTACACTTTTATACAGTTACCTCAAAATTGAGAGTAATCGCAAAAAAGCAATCGAAGCTAGAAAAAAGCTATTTAATGAACGTGTTTCGCATGTAAATTCACGCCTTAAAGCAAAGCTTAATGATCTTCTTGATGCTAAAATAATTCGCCCAAAATACGTTCCTCGTATTCAAGCTATTGTAAATAATTTTTTTGTTGTGCAATCGCATACAGACGAGAATTTGCAACAACTTGAAGATACCGCTGACCTACTAATTAATACGTTGTCCAACGAGTTAATTAAAACTAATCAAACGAATATAATCCAGCCATTGATTGATAATATACAGTACTTTGTATCTGAGTTACCTCAGCAAGGAATTTTATACAATAAGAGTTTTTACCTAAATACTTTACCTCCACTTATCGGGCTACTTAAAACCGAAGACATTATACAAGCTACTGATATTGTTGATGATCAAATTGATACCTCTCCAAAAACTTCTGATACACAATTTACTCAAGATGTAAGCGTTGCATAAATAATAAAAAATTAATTTGCAAAAAACCAAAACACTGTATAAATTAACAGTTAATTGACTGGATGGATAAACAGTATGTTAATTGGTTTAGAAGTTAAAAATTTTGCAATTGTTAGTAATTTAAGCACAGAATGGCGCAGCGGTATGACCGCGATCACTGGCGAGACAGGTGCTGGTAAATCTATTGCTATTGATGCGCTATCATTATGTTTAGGTGAACGAGCTGAAGCATCAGCAGTGCGCCCAAGCTCTGATAAAGCAGAAGTATGCGCTCAATTTGACCTAACAGATTTACCGCTAGCTCAATCGTTTTTAGAGCAACATATGCTAAACAATGACGATAATGAATGTTTATTGCGTCGTGTTGTTTGCAAAAATGGACGCAGTAAAAGCTATATTAATGGCAGTGCCGTTACCGCATCACAATTAAAAGAACTTGGTCAATATTTAATATCTATTCATGGACAACATGCCCACCAACACTTATTAAAAGCTGAGCATCAGTTACAGCTTTTAGATGCTTATGCAGGACATCACCACTTAGTAAATGATGTAAATAACAACTATAAACAGTTTGCTAACTTACAAAAAGAATTTAAACATTTAGAACAACAACAGCAGCAACAAGCAGCGCAAAAACAATTGTTAGAATACCAAGTTGCAGAGCTCGATGAGTTTGCCTTACAAGAAGGTGAGTTTGATTTAATTGAGGCCGAGCATTACAAACTTAGTAATAGCCAAACAATATTAGAATCGTGCCAACGTGAATTACAATACTTATATGAAAGTGATGAACAAAATGCTTGTTCAATGCTGCAGCACAGTGCCCAACAATTCGCTGAGCTGGCTCAATACGACGAAAGCTTAGCGGACGTAGCAGCGCTCCTTAGTGAAGCCGCAGTACAAGTTGAAGAAGCAAGCCGTGAAGTTCGAAATTATACTGAGCAAGCAGATTTAGATCCTGCTCGTTTAGGTGAAGTAGAAAATAGACTAAGCGGTGCGATGGATTTAGCGCGTAAGCATCACATAAAACCACAGCAGCTAGTTGAGTTTCATCAATCGATTGCTCAGGAGCTTGAGTCAATAAGTAATAATAGTAATCGTCTGGAGCAACTAGAGTCAGAAATAGAAAGCGCGTTAATTAGTTATAAGCAAGCTGCCGATGAACTAAGTAAAAGTCGCTATGTGTATGCGAATACACTTAACACACTAATAAGTGAAAGCATGGCTAATTTATCGATGGAAAACGGTGTATTTGAAATAGCTTTAACTCAAGAGAGTAGCCGCGCACCTAATAGCTTAGGGTACGATAATGTGTCGTTTTTAGTATCAACTAATCCGGGGCAGCCACTTCAGCCGTTAGCTAAAGTAGCCTCAGGTGGTGAGCTTTCGCGAATTAGCCTTGCTATACAGGTAATTATTGCCCAAAAAGTAACAACCCCAACGCTTATTTTTGATGAAGTTGATGTAGGTATTTCTGGCCCTACAGCATCAGCCGTAGGCAAACTATTGCGCCAGTTAGGTAAGTCTACTCAAGTGATTTGTGTTACTCATTTACCGCAAGTTGCTAGTAGCGCACACCAACAATTTTTTGTAGCTAAAGAAATAGCTCAAGGCGAAACGTTCACTCATATGCTGCCTTTGAATAAAGATGGTCGTATTAATGAAATAGCTCGCTTACTTGGTGGTGATAATATTAGTAAAACAGCTAAAGCGAATGCTAAAGAACTAATAATGGCCCATGCCTAATATTGGTTAATAGAGCTTTGAAGGATTAAATAATGCACAGTACTTTAGTTAATTTTTGTATCATTTTAAGTTGGTTTTTATTAGCGCTAAGCAGCTGTTTAATAATTTTTAGTAAATATAAGCATACTTACTTTAAACAGCGTTTACTGAGTTTTTTAAATAGCTTTTTAGTTCTTCAGATAATCGCCGTAGCCTATTACTTTACTAGCGAAAAAATAAATAACCTAAGTGACTTAGGCATCAGTTATTGGCTATTAATTACAATGCAGATTGCCTGTAATGCAATGTGTTACATGAGCGTAAAGCGCAGAAAGGCTAAAATAAAGCCATCACTTGATTCGTTTTCAATGGATTAAAGTAGATAAACTTTTAAGAAGAACACGTTCTGTTTTTACCTTGCGCTTTTGCTTTATAAAGTAGTTCATCAGCACGCTTGATATCAAGATCAATTGAGCGTTCGGCACTTGCAGAGATAACACCAATACTTAGCGTAATATTGGTACTATCTGAAAATAAGCTCACAGCTGAAGCTTCAAGGGCGTTGTGGATTTTTTCTGCAACTTGCTCCCCCTGCTCAACTGTTGCATTTGGGATAACAATTAAAAACTCCTCTCCGCCCCAACGTGATGCAATCGCATTTTTTGGAATACTTTTATCAAAGGTTTTAGCTAACTGAATAAGTGCTTCATCGCCAAAATCATGGCCGAATTGATCATTAATCTTTTTAAAATTATCTACATCAGCTAATAAAATTACAAAGGGAGTATTATTATCTTTCAGCTCACTTTTAAAAGCCACAAGCTTATTCATGGTATAGCGACGGTTTGGCAGGTTGGTGAGTGGATCTATAGTTGCTAAGAATTCATTCTTTTGACTCAAAGCAATTATTTTACTGCTGTATTTTTCTCTTGAAAACTCGTAGTAGCCACTCAGCGACGCGACAATTATAAAAGCGAGTATAATTCTGATAGGAAACTGTTCCGGACTATAGTCATATATATTGAATGTATCAGCGCAGTAAAAGCCTAAAACAATCGCTAATAAAAACAAAATTATATCAAATGTACCTCGCTTAAGTCCGCGTATTGAATAAGTAACAGGAGACACTATGAATATCCATATAGGCCCTGTTCCTTGTGCTCCACCAGTGAGGACTAGGTAAAACATTAGTGCATAAAGGTTGTATAAAATTATAGTGCCTGACTTCTCTACTCCCCTACTTATGCTAAATGCCAATAAATAAACAAACGAAGAAACAACCAAGGTACACGCTAATAAATAACTGCTATTAATAAATGCTAAGCTAGCCATAGAAAACGTTGCTATAAACCCTATTGAAGAGAAGAATCGAACAATGAGTTTCCTTTCCGACTTGTTTGAATATTCGTACATAATTTCTATTTATTTTATTAATATATAAAAGCTTACTTGTAGACAAAAAGTAAGCAAACCGTAAACAGCGTGCGATAATGGACCAACTTTATATTTAAATCAACTCTTAAGATTAGTTATTTCGGGTTGATAAAAGCGAATACTTTAACCATTACTTACCTTTGTTAGGGATAATGCAATAATATTAAGGGTTAAAAAATAAATAAGTTTACTTTTTTATTCCCACACTACCCGCACTAATAGTACTAGTAATAGTTAAAGTAGTGATATAACACACGTAGTTAAAGATGGTGTTAACGGTACTGTATATATGTATTGAGCCAAGCAACCAATCAATTAACTCTTCAAATCAAAGTATTTATACAACGATGCAAACAAGAGTTATAGCATATTAAGCAACAAAAGAAGCTACAGATTATGGCCAAATAACGTTAGCTAGTACTACTGAAAATCCAAAAAAATCGAGTTGCTATAAGTATATGCCTGTACCCTTGTGTTGGTTAAGTAAAGCGTAAAGTTTGATGTATGAATTAACCCTCAAGGCTGCTTAATAGATGCCCTAAGCATCCGTATTTAGCTCGAAACAAGCTCACCCACACTAAAGCATAATAATCCCTCTTGGTAGTACTCTAAAGGTAAAAACTCAAGGTGTCGCTAAAGAAAGCTATGCTACAGGTGATATTAATATAATACCGTTTGTGGCTAACTACGTTGACATTACATTCGAATAAAACAATAAAAAAAGCAAGCCAGTTGGCTTGCTTCTTATTTATTTTATTAATACGAACAATTAAACTTTTAAGTAATCCATAATACCTTCTGCAGCATTACGTCCTTCAAAAATAGCGGTTACCACTAAATCTGAACCACGCACAATATCGCCACCAGCAAATATTTTAGGGTTCGTTGTTTGATGTGTAAATTCACCCTGTTCTGGTGCATTAATGCCGCCCCAGTGATTTATTTCTACATCGTATTTTTCTAACCAATCCATTTTGTGAGGCTGGAAACCAAATGCCATAATAACTTGGTCAGCTTCTATCACATGCTCTGAACCAGGTACTTCTTCAGCACGACTTCTGCCATTTGCGTCAGGTTCGCCTAATTTAGTTTTAACCATTCTAACGCCAGTTACTTTACCTTTATCATTCAATACAATGCCTTTAGGCTGAACGTTATAGGTAAATATAACGCCTTCTTCTTTGGCGTTTTTAACTTCACGTTTAGAACCAGGCATATTTTCTTTATCACGACGATAAGCACACGTTACTTTTGCAGCATTTTGACGAATAGACGTACGCACACAGTCCATCGCTGTATCACCACCACCAAGTACAACTACTTTTTGGTTAGCCATATCAATACACGGCTGCTTAGTCTCGTCATAGCCCATTACACGGTTAGTGTTACCAATCAAGAACGGGAGTGCATCGTGAACACCTGGTGCATCTTCATTTTCAAGACCTGCACGCATACTTTGATACGTACCAACTCCTAAAAATACGGCGTCGTAATCAGCTAAAATTTGATCAAGCGTAATATCAACACCTACTTCAACATTTAACTTAAACTCCACGCCCATTTCAGTGAAAATTTCACGGCGCTTTTGCATCACTTCTTTTTCAAGTTTAAAAGAAGGAATACCAAACGTGAGTAGTCCGCCAATTTCTGGGTGACGATCAAACACTACTGGTTTTACGCCGTTACGAACTAAAATATCAGCACACCCTAAACCAGCTGGGCCTGCACCAATAATAGCTACTTTTTTGTCGGTCCAAGTTACATAAGACATATCAGGCTTCCAGCCCATTTTAAATGCCTCATCGGTAATGTATTTTTCAATATTACCAATTGTAACCGCGCCAAACTCTTCATCTAATGTACACGAACCTTCACACAAACGGTCTTGTGGGCAAACACGCCCACAAACCTCTGGTAAGCTATTTGTACGATGAGAAAGCTCTGCTGCCTCTATAATACGACCTGTGCGTATTAACTTTAACCATTGTGGAATGTAGTTATGTACTGGGCACTTCCACTCACAATACGGGTTACCACAATCTAAACAACGATCAGCTTGTGAGTTAACCTGATTCTCTGAAAAGGGTTCGTAAATTTCTACGAAAGATTTTTTACGTGACGAGATTGGTTTTTTGCGTGGGTCTACACGCTGCACGTCTATAAATTGATATACATTTTCGCTCATACTGCCCCCTTATTGCGCCTGAACACGTAGTTCGGCACTACTGCGAGCGCGATGCCCGAGTAAACTTTTTACGTCGCTTGATTTTGGTTTTACTAATTTGAACATCGGTAAGTACAGTTCAAAGTTAGCTAAAATGCTTTCTGCTCTGCACGAACCCGTAAGCTCTAAATGCTCAGCAATTAAGCCGCGTAAATGTTCTTGATGCGACGTTAATTCGTCTAGTGTTACTATTTCTACAAGCTCTGGATTAATGCGTTTTTCAAAATCATTTCGCTCATCTAAAATATAAGCAAAACCACCAGTCATACCCGCGCCAAAGTTAACACCTACATTACCAAGTACACACACAACGCCACCGGTCATGTATTCACAACCGTTGTCACCTACACCTTCAACAACCGCTTGCACACCTGAGTTACGAACTGCAAAGCGCTCACCGGCACAACCCGCTGCAAACAGTTTTCCGCCTGTAGCGCCGTACAAGCATGTGTTTCCGGCAATGGTTGCTTTATGGCTTTCAAAAGATGAGCCAAGTGGTGGACGAATCACTAACTTACCACCAGCCATGCCTTTACCTACGTAATCGTTAGCATCGCCAACCAATGTCATTTCAAGACCACCGGCATTCCAAACACCAAACGATTGACCCGCCGTACCGTGTAATTCAATTGCTACTGGGTCTGCCGCCATACCTTGATTACCGTGTTTATCAGCAATATAACCCGAAAGCATTGCACCTACAGAGCGGTCAGTATTACAAATACGACTCACAAGCGAGATACCGCTTGACGTATCAATTGCCTCTTGCGCTTTAGCTAATAAACTTTCGTTTAACTTACCTAGGTAATGCGAACTGTTAGGCGCACTACAATACAGTGTTTCGCCAGTTGGGTTGTTCGGCTGAGCAATAACAGACGATAAATCAATTTTCTTCTGCTTTGCAGTTTTGCCTTCAATTTCTTCTAATAAATCTAAACGGCCAATTAAGTCAGTTAAATTTGCAACGCCTAGGCTAGCCATAATTTCACGCGCTTCTTGCGCTATAAACTTAAAGTAGTTCATCGCCATTTCTGGTAAGCCGTGATAATGCTTTTGACGAAGTGTTTCGTCTTGTGTTGCAACACCGGTCGCACAGTTATTTAAGTGACAAATACGTAAGTATTTACACCCAAGGGCAACCATTGGACCAGTACCAAAACCAAAGCTTTCAGCACCTAAAATTGCTGCTTTAATAATATCTAAACCTGTTTTTAAGCCACCATCTGTTTGCAGGCGAATGCGATGACGAAGGCCATTTTCAACTAGTGCTTGCTGTGTTTCAGCAAGTCCAAGCTCCCATGGGCTACCCGCATATTTAACAGAAGTAAGTGGGCTTGCGCCTGTACCGCCGTCGTAGCCAGAAATAGTAATTAAATCGGCATATGCTTTAGCAACACCTGTTGCAATGGTTCCCACACCAGGCTCTGAAACAAGTTTTACAGAAATAAGTGCTTTAGGGTTTACTTGTTTTAAATCGAAAATTAGCTGTGCTAAATCTTCAATTGAGTAAATATCGTGATGCGGTGGTGGCGAAATTAACGTAACACCTGGTACCGAATAACGAAGCTTAGCAATATACGGCGTTACTTTTTCACCCGGTAATTGTCCACCTTCGCCTGGTTTTGCACCTTGCGCTACTTTAATTTGAATAACGTCAGCACTGCGTAAGTAATGAGGCGTTACTCCAAATCGACCTGAAGCGACTTGTTTAATACGCGAGTTTTTCTCTGTACCATAACGCAGTTTATCTTCACCGCCTTCACCAGAGTTTGAACAACCACCTAAGCGGTTCATTGCAATTGCTAGCGCCTCATGCGCTTCTGGTGATAACGCACCAATACTCATTGCTGCTGAGTCAAAACGCTTGTATAGGTTTTCTGCAGACTCTACTTCATCGATGCTTATACCTTGCTCAGGTAGTTTAAGCGCTAACATATCGCGCAAAGTCGCTATTGGACGATTATTAACTAAATCAGCGTACGCACTGTAGTCCTTATAATCACCTGAACGAACCGCTTTTTGCAGGGTTTGAATAACATCTGGATTATAAGCATGATACTCACCACCGTGAACGTACTTAAATAAACCGCCGTGGCTTAATAATTTACGCTTACTTAAAGCAAGTTTGTGCAAACTTTGCTGATCTTCATCAAAGTCAGTAAAGCATGCACCTTGTATACGACTTGCAACGCCTTTAAAGCACATTTCAATAATCGCATCAGATAATCCCACCGCTTCAAACAACATTGAACAACGATAAGACGCAACCGTACTTATGCCCATTTTAGACATAATTTTGTATAAGCCTTTATTAATGGCTTTACGATAAGCAAGGGTCACTTCGCAATACGACTTATCAATAATTTTGCTGTCGCTCATCGCAACTAACGATTCATACGCAAGGTATGGATAAATTGCCGTAGCACCAAAACCTAATAGCACAGCAAACTGGTGCGCATCTCGCACGCTGCCAGTTTCAATGATAATATTTGATTCACAGCGCAAGTTGTTATCAACTAAGCGTTTTTGTACCGCACCTACAGCCATAGCTGCTGGAATTGGTAAATTTATTACATCAAAGTTACGGTCAGTTAAAATAAGCATGATACAGCCCGCAGCTGCTTTTTCTTGTGCTTGGTCACAAATACGCGTAACCGCGTTTTCTAAACCCTCTTCAACTGTGTAGGTAATATCAATTTTACAGTAGCTGTAGTGCGCTTCATCAGCATTTAATAGCTGCTGCATGTCTGCGTACATTAAAATTGGTGTATCAAACTGTAGGCGCTTAGCGTGGCCCGTTGTTTCGTTAAATACGTTTTGCTCACTACCAATACAGGTTGCAAGCGACATTACATGGTTTTCACGTAGTGGATCGATAGGTGGATTTGTTACTTGCGCAAATTTTTGGCGGAAGTAATCATAAAGTGAACGATGCCCTTCACTAAGCACAGCAAATGGCGTGTCATCACCCATTGAGCCTGTCGCTTCTTGGCCGTTTTCACCCATTACACGAATAACGCTATCAAGCTCTTCGTTGGTATAACCAAACATTTTTTGATATTTAGCTAGCGTTTCGTCATCAAATGAGCGATTACCAGCGTCTTGCTCAGTAAGTTCTTCAAATGGAACTAAACGTTTAACGTTTTCTTCAAGCCATGACTTGTAAGGATGGCGAGATTTTAAATCCTGATCGATTTCATCCGAGTGCCAGATTTTGCCAAGTTTAGTATCAATAACTAATAATTCACCTGGACCAACACGGCCTTTTTCAACCACTTCATCGGCAGTGTAATCCCAAATACCCACTTCTGATGCAAGCGTAATAAAACCATCTTGTGTAATTACATAACGTGCTGGGCGAAGTCCATTACGGTCAAGGTTACACGCCGCAAAACGACCATCCGACATAACAATACCTGCCGGGCCATCCCATGGTTCCATATGCATAGAGTTAAAGTCGTAAAATGCACGTAAATCGTCGTCCATTGCACGGTTTTTTTGCCATGCAGGCGGAACGAGCATACGCATAGCGCGGAATAAATCCATGCCGCCAGCTAAAAATAGCTCAAGCATATTATCTAGGCTTGATGAATCAGAACCGGTTTCGTTTACAAACGGCGCTGCGCTTTGTAAATCAGGAATAAGCGGTGACGCAAACTTATAAGAACGTGCGCGTGCCCACTGGCGGTTACCTTCAATAGTATTAATTTCACCATTGTGTGCTAAATAGCGGAAAGGTTGAGCTAAAGGCCAACGCGGCTGAGTATTAGTAGAAAAGCGCTGATGGAAAACACAAATCGCACTCGTCATACGAATATCAGCTAAATCTAGGTAAAAATTAGGTAAATCCGCAGGCATCATTAAGCCTTTATAGATAGTTACCAAACCAGATAGACTTGCGATATAGAAAGCTTCATCATCAACAATGCGCTTTTCAGCGCGGCGGCGTGCTACATATAAGCGACGCTCTAAGTCTTTAGAACGCCAACCTTCTGGCGCGCTAACAAAAATTTGTTCAAAACCTGGTAATTGCTGTACAGCAATAGGACCCAACATAGATGGGTCGGTTGGTACAACACGCCAACCTAAAATATTTAGCGTTTCTTTTTCTAATTCTTCGCTAAGTATTTGTTTTGCAGCTTGTGCTAAAACAGGGTCTGAATTTAAAAATATCATACCCACTGCGTAGTTTTTGCCTAAGTGCCAATTATGTTCACTGGCAATTGCACGGAAAAAGCTATCTGGTTTTTGTAATAATAAACCACAGCCATCACCTGTTTTACCATCGGCAGATATACCGCCACGGTGCTGCATGCGATCAAGCCCCGTAATAGCAGTACGAATAAGCCTATGACTAGCTTGACCATTAACTTGGGCTATTAAGCCAAAGCCACAATTTTCTTTTTCTAACTTTGAGTCGTATAACATAGACCCCTCCCCTTGCTGCACTGTTAGCGTGGATGAACTGCTCGACGATTTGCTAACAGACGGACAAAACTAGCCTCTATCTTAAATAGAGTCAATAGCACTTTGAATACATATTCACATTCTTGAATATTTCTCACTTCATAGCAAGATTTCTTTTTATCATTATTTTTAACATTTAGCGTTATTTTAACCACTATTTTTTCATGACACTGGTGTCAAGTTTAACATATTGTAAAAAACACAAGCGCCCAAAGTTGCAGCTTACGTAAACGTAAAGGTAAATAAAAGTGAATAAGTATTCAACTCATGAAGGGCTATTCAGTTAACATTTAGATAGTTTTATGCTATTTCATTACTTTAATGGCTTAACATCCCCGATTATTGCTGCTCATTAGTATAGTTATGAAAGTTCATGTCCTTTTTTGTACATTAATAGTGAATTTTTATTTAAGGCGGTGTCCGATGCGGACATAAAAACTGTCCGCGGACATCATTTTCAAGAACAAAAAATAAAAAGCACTTTAATATCAATGTGATAATAGTTGGCATATTAATCGTATAGCTTTACATATAATCGCTAATTGGAATTACCATGTTTACTCTAAGCTTATTTTTGCTCTCTCCTATTGCCGCCATTTGCACAGCAGCTTTATTAATGCTGTGCGAAAAATACATAAAAGCAATGTAGGGGGAATTAAATGATTAAAGATACCAGCGCACAAGACGTACAAGTAAAGGCACCTATAAGCTATAAAAAATACGCGATCATCACTGCGGTTATTTTCATTGCAGCCTCTACAATTGCTTATATTTTTTTAACTAACCATAGCGCTAAAAGCTCTATTAGCCGCTCAAAAGTACAGGTTGCAAAAGTACATGTTAAAGCGCTCATTCGAGATATTGCCGCCAGTGGTAAAATTGTTGCTGCTAATGCTCCTAAAATCTACAGTCCAGAACGTGGATTTATAGATTTAAAAGTAAAGGCCGGCGATACAGTAAAGCAAGGCAACACACTTGCCCTGCTGCAAAGCCCTGAGTTAACTAACGAATTAAAGCAACAGGAGTCTGTACTTAAAAGACTACAAGGCGAGCAGCAAAGGCAGCATTTGCAAGCAAGACGCCAAACACTCACTTTAAATAAAACACTCGATATGGCACAAGTTGAGCTTAATGCCGCTGAGCGCGAAAATCGCCGGGCGCAGTTATCAATTCAAAAGCACTTAATTAGCCAAATTGATCTTGAAAAAGCAGTTGATGATTTATCCCGAGCTAAGCTCTCATATAAACATGCACAACAAGAGGTATTGCTTGCCAAAGATACGCTCGCCTTTGAACTACAAGCTGCTAAAAGTGATGTGACCCGCCAACAACTTATCGTTGATGATTTAATCAGAAAAGTAAGCAACCTATCTATTAAGGCTACCGTTACTGGGATCGTGGGTAACCTATTAGTGCAACAAAAAGCCGCAGTGACGCAAAGCCAACCTCTTATGACTCTCGTCGACTTAAGCAATTTCGAAGCGGAACTTCAAGTACCTGAAAGTTACGCCAACGAATTAGGACTCGGTATGGAAGTAGAGCTTAAGTTAGGCAATGAAACAGTGATGGGGAATTTATCCGCCATATCACCAGAAGTTAATAATCGTGAAGTAACAGCACGCGTCCGGTTTAAAGGTGTTACTAACAACATCCGTCAAAACCAACGCTTAACTGCACGTATTTTACTCGACAACCGAGAAGGTGTAATGCAGGTAAAACGCGGCGCTTTTATGCAGCAAGGCGGAATTTTTGCTTATAAGGTAGAAGGCAATATTGCAAAGCGTATACCTATTACAATAGGCGCTACCAGCATTAATGCGGTTGAGCTTTTAAGTGGACTAAAAGAAAACGATGAGATTATTATTTCAAGCTACAGCGACTTTAAGCAAGCCAACACGATTTTATTAAATTAAACAGACGTTCTCAACCAACGCTAAAAATAATTAGGAACAACCATGTTACAAATGAACAATGTAAGTAAAGTATACCAAACAGAAATGGTACAAACCCATGCGCTTCGAGACTTTAACCTGCAAGTAAACGAAGGCGAATTTATTGCTGTTACCGGTCCTAGCGGCTCAGGAAAAACAACCTTTTTAAATATTGCAGGTATGCTCGAGCCTTTTAACGAAGGTGAATACCTGTTGGATGGTGTTAATGTTGGCAGCCTAAACGATAACCAACGTGCTGATTTACGTAATCAAAAAATTGGCTTTATATTCCAAGGCTTTAATTTGATCCCCGATTTAAATTTATATGAAAACATAGAAGTTCCTCTTCGCTATAGAGGGATTAAAGCAAATGAGCGAAAACGTCGAATTGAGCAATGCCTTGAACAAGTTGGTTTAGCATCTCGCGCTAAACACTTACCTCAACAACTCTCTGGTGGTCAACAACAGCGTGTTGCAATAGCACGTGCGCTTGCCGGTGAACCTCGTTTTTTACTTGCCGATGAGCCAACAGGTAACCTTGACAGCTTAATGGCTCGCCAAGTTATGGAGTTACTTGAACAAATCAATCGCGACGGTGCCACTATTGTAATGGTAACGCATGATAGCGAATTAGCCCGCCGTGCTCCGCGTAATATTCAAGTAGTTGATGGGCAACTTGCCGACTTTACACTTTATCAAGGCGCGCAAACTATAAAAACAGCATCGGGGGTTTAACTAATGTTTATTCATTATTTAGATTTAAGTTGGCGCAGCTTCAAGCGCACCCCACTGGTTAGCTTTTTAATGGTACTGGCCATTGCGATAGGTATAGGCATAACAATGACCAGCCTTAGTGTTTATCACATGATGTCGGCCGATCCTATCCCAGAAAAAAGCAGCCAACTTTACAGTGTGCAATTACAAACAATGGACGATGGTAGTACGTGGTGGACAGAAGATAACATGCCACTGCAACTGACCTATCAAGATGCTGAGAACTTATTAAACGCACCCATGCCAGAGAAAAAAGTGGCTATGATGCGTACCGGCTTTTCAGTTTATCTAGACTCCGACAAAATAAAACCTTTTATAGGTAATGCTCGCATGACAACGCCTGACTTTTTTAGCATGTTTAATTTGTCATTTTTATACGGGGGGGCTTGGAGCAAAGAGCAAGAAGACTCTGCCGCACCTGTGGTTATTATTACCCAAGAGATAAACGATAAACTATTTGCTGGAAAAAACTCTGTCGGAGAACTGATTTACTTAGATGATGCAAGCTATCAAGTAGTTGGTGTTATTAACCATTGGCCTCTCAATATTAAATATTATGATTTAAACAACGGTGCATTTAATCAAGTAGAAGAGTTATTTATGCCCTTTAGCTTAATAAAGACAAAAGAGCTAGTAAGTTGGGGCAATAGCAATGGATGGAAACACGAAAACACACCAACCTTTGCAGATAAACTGCAATCTGAACAAGTATGGATCCAGTTTTGGGCAGAGCTAAATACGCTTGAACAAAAACAAGCCTATCAAAATTACTTATTAGCCTATATGCAAGAACAACAAAAACGTGGTCGATTTAATCGTAAAGAACTTGAGTATAAACTTCGCGATGTAAACCAATGGATGCAATACAACAACGTCGTCACCGAAGACAATAAAATTTTAGTGGGCCTGAGCTTTATGTTCTTAGGTGTCTGCTTAGCCAATATTTTAGGTTTACTTTTAGCTAAGTTTTTACGCAGAGCGCCAGAAGTAGGTGTAAGACGTGCATTAGGTGCTAGTAAAAGGCAAATATTTTTACAGCACTTAGTTGAGGTTGCCATGCTTGGCTTTATAGGTGGCATGCTAGGAATTGTACTAGCACAACTTGGTTTAATGGGCGTAGGGCAAAGCTACGACTACTATGAAAACTTAGCGACAATGGATTTAACCATGCTATTGAGCGCTCCATTGATTGCAATTACAACCTGCATTTTAGCTGGTTTGTACCCAGCTTGGTTAGTGTGTAAAACCAATCCTGCTATTTATCTTAAGAGCCAATAAGGAATGTCACAATGTTAGAAATAAAACCTATATTTAACGCCTTATGCCGCTCAAAGGTGGGCGCTGTATTACTACTAATTCAAATTGCAATTACCACAGCTATAGTCAGTAACGCTGCATTTATTATTCAAGATAGAATTAGCTATTTAAACCAAGAAACGGGCTACCCTGAGCAAGATATATTTAAGTTTAATGTAATGACCTTTGGTACTGATATTAACTTAAGCCAGCAGTTTGAGCTTGATGAAAGCATGCTTAGAAAAATGCCAGGCGTAGTTGATGCCGCATTAAGCAGTAGTATTCCGCTATCAGGGGGTGGCAGCGCTTCGAGCTTTAATTTAAAACCTGCTCCACAAGAAGGCCTAAGTGTCAGGACCGCTTATATTTTTATAGATGACCACGCAATTAATACCTACGGCGTTAACTTAATTGCAGGGCGAAACTTTACCGAAGATGAAGTGCTCGTTACAAACGAAATTACACAAAAGCGCACCAACGTCACTATAGTCACTAAAGCCTTACTTGATGAGCTCTACCCTGATGGAGATGGTTTAGGAAAGATAGTTTATTTTGGTGACCTACCACTTAAAGTTATTGGCGTGATCGGAAAAATGAAAGGCCCGTGGCTCAAAGACAGTAAACCCGATAATCTTGCGTTTATTCCTTATATTAAAGCAGCAAGTTATGCACAAGTTGCCGTTCGTACTAAGCCTGGTCAGCGAGCAGCTGTAATGAAAGAAATAGAAAATGCTATGCTCGAAAATTACAGCAAACGCGTTATTAACAACATTAAAGGGCTTGATGAATTAAAAAATGAGTATACCGCTCAAGATCGCCTAATGATGCGCATGCTCATAGTATTAATCACTATTTTAGTGCTTATAACCGCTCTCGGTATTTTTGGCTTAACCTTATTTAATATTAGCAAACGTACTAAGCAAATTGGTACACGCAGAGCACTTGGCGCAAGAAAGTCAGCTATTGTTAGCTACTTTTTAGTAGAAAATGCATTAATTTGTAGCCTAGGTTTAGCCTTAGGGGTAGTAACAGCAATACTACTTGGGAAAATGTTAATGCAGTATTTTTCTGTAGCCGCACTACCGCCAAGTTATATAGCCGTTACCGCCATTGCCGTATTTTTAATGAGTTTACTTGCAGTATTAGCGCCGGCTAAACGCGCTGCTAATATTTCGCCCAGTATCGCAACTCGCACTATTTAATAATATGTAAATCACTATGCTACACTGCTTAGTAAGGCAGTGTAGCCATTAAAAAATTATAAAAATAACCTATGACTCATAAAATACTCATTGTTGATGATAACCAAGCAGTACTCGACGCACTTTCATTGTTGCTCGAGATCCACGACTTTTCGGTAGTCACTGCAACAAATCCGTTTGATGCTCTGCAAATAGTTCGCTATCAGCGAATTGAGCTTGTAATTCAAGACATGAACTTTACCAGTGACACGACCTCTGGTGAAGAAGGTAAAGCCTTGTTTTATGAACTACGAGAAATAAACTCACACCTCCCTATTATACTTATTACAGCCTGGACCGAACTTGCCACCGCCATTGAGCTTGTAAAAGCCGGTGCTGCTGATTACTTACCAAAACCCTGGGATGATGCAAAACTACTAGTTTGTATCGGTAACTTAATAGAGCTAGGCAGTGCTAAAAAAATAGTGGCGACACATAATCGCCACCAACAAGAACGTGAAGGTACATTTAAAAATGCAGACCTTGCTGGGCTAATATTTAAAAGTACTGCGATGGAACGACTGGTTACTATGGCGCTACAAGTGGCTAAATCTGATATATCTGCATTAATTACAGGCCCTAATGGGAGTGGCAAAGAGTGTATTGCGCATATTATTCAAAAAAACTCCCCACTTGTATCGCAACCTTTTATTAAGGTAAACGCAGGTGCATTACCGCAAGAACTTATAGAGGCCGAACTTTTTGGCGCTGAAGCTGGCGCATACACGGGGATAACTAAACAACGTATTGGTCGATTTGAAGCAGCTGATGGCGGTACGTTATTTTTAGATGAAATTGGTAATTTACCACTTTCAGGACAAATAAAATTACTACGCGTACTACAAACCGGCGAGTTTGAACGTTTAGGCTCAACGCAAACACGAAAAGTAAATGTGCGCGTTATATCGGCCACTAACGAAAACTTACTACAAGCAATTGAACAAGGTCGATTTAGGGAAGACTTATACTATCGCCTTAATGTAATTGAGCTGAATGTGCCTGCCCTTAGCGAAAGACAAGATGATGTTTTAGCACTTATTAGCCATTTTTTACCTCACCGAGAGCTGACTATAAACACAGAGCAAGCACTTCAACACTACAAATGGCCAGGTAACGTGCGAGAGTTAGAAAACGCTTGTAAACGCGTAGCGGTACTAAAACCTAAAGGTACGCTTACAGTCGATGACTTTGCACTTTCATCACCGGTTACTGCTCAACAAGAAGCAAAAGCAGAGCCGACCAAGCAGGAAATAGAACACGCAATGCGCGCTCATCAAGGTGTTGTAGCCAAAGTGGCCCGTGAATTTGGTTTAAGCCGACAAGCACTTTACAGACGGTTACAAAAAATGGGTATTGATTATTAATGCCAAACTTTATTAGCAACTTTACCCTAAGCCAAAAGGTTGTATTAATTTGCGGGCTTTGTAGCGCGCTGCCTGTTGTTATTATTGCCGCGCTAAGTAACTTGGATGTTTACTACACCCTGTTTTTGATATTACTAACGCTTACATTTAGCACACTGCTTTCAAGAGCTCTCACCAAGCCAATAAAGCTTGGCATGCAATCGCTTGAAACCGGATTACTTAATTTTAAAGATGGTGAGCTCTCCAGTTTGCTTGCGTATAAAAGTAATGATGAACTTGGAAAACTATGCCAACTTTATAATCAAACCGCAAAACAGCTTCGCCAAGAAAAACAATGGATTTACCAGCGCGAGTTAATGCTTGATAAAGTATTGCAAAGCTCGCCGCAAGCGTTATTGCTGGTCAATGATAATAATACGGTGGTATTTAGTAATTTAATTAGCCGTAGTTTATTTAATAGCGCAACTCGCCTTGAAGGTATGCAACTAAGTAAGTTACTCGAAAATTCGCCTCTGCAATTAGTAGCAGCTATAGAGCACGGTATTGATGGCCTCTTTAATATAGAAATAGAGAATCAAGACTCGCAAACTTGGCATTTAGCCACTGGGGAGTTTTTCCTCAATAATCAAAAGCATCATTTATATATATTTAAACAGTTAACCCGTGAACTTAGTCGCCAAGAAGTTGCCGTGTGGAAAAAAGTAATACGCATTATTAGCCACGAATTAAATAATTCACTCGGCCCTATGTCATCCATGCTACACAGCGCACAATTGCTCGCAAATAAAGTTGATGAGCCTCGCCTTGCCCGTGTATTTGCAACTATTGATGAGCGAATTAGTCATTTAACTGAATTTGTACAAGGCTATGGCAAGTTTGCTAAATTACCTCAGCCACAAAAAACGCGGGTTAACTGGCAAAACACACTCAATAATTTAAAAAACCACTGGCAATTTAGCTACGAAATAAAAAATTCACACAATGAATTACAAGCTGATCAAACACAACTCGAGCAGCTGCTCATAAACCTATTAAAAAATTCACACGAGTCAGGTTCCAACGCCAATGAAATACATATTCAGGTAGAGTTTGTACCCCAAGCATGTGTTATAAATGTGAGTGACTGCGGCAAAGGAATGAGCGAGCAAGTAATGGCAAATGCTTTAGTGCCCTTTTATTCTACAAAAAGTACGGGGAGTGGTTTAGGGCTAGCTTTATGCAGAGAAATAGCAGAAGCGCACCAAGGGCATATAAGTTTACATAACAAAATAGAGGGCGGCTTAAACGTACAAGTGAGCCTTCCTTATTGATAAATTCACATAAATTAAAAACAACAAAGCCACTTAAAAAGTGGCTTTGTGTTTAAAGAGCTTAATAACCTGAGCTCAGGTTGAGTAATAAATTACTCTGCGTCAGCTTCTTTGTATTTAGCAGCAGTTTCAGTAATTAACGGCTGTAATTCACCGCGTTGAAACATTTCGATAATAATGTCACAACCACCAACTAATTCGCCATCTACCCAAAGTTGTGGGAATGTTGGCCAATTTGCGTATGCTGGAAGCTCAGCACGAATGTCTGGATTAAGTAAAATATCAACGTATGCAAATGGTTCACCACATGACATTAACGCTTGCGATGCTTGTGAAGAAAAACCACAATTTGGTAATTTTGGTGACCCTTTCATGAAAAGGATTATTGGATTTTCTGAAATTTGCTGTTTAATTTTATCAATGGTTTCCATCTACAACCTCAAAGTAACGATAGCTAAATATATTTAGGTCTTGAAAATAACTCATCGTGACCACAAATATATAACTTAAAATGGGCAAATAAAGCCGCAATTGAAATAGTCTTTCGCAATAGCATTGCTGTTTGCTTAAACTTGAGTAAAATACTCAACAATTATAGTAACACTATATTACCGCTTGGTATAGGTAACTGCTCTGTTTCACCAGGCATTACGTATTACCAAATGGACTATCAACCAAAGAAGATGGAGATAAAAAAATGGCATTTGAACTACCGTCACTACCATATGCAATCGACGCACTTGAGCCACATATTTCAAAAGAAACGCTAGAGTTTCACCATGGCAAACACCACAACACTTACGTGGTTAAGCTTAATGGTTTAATCCCTGGTACTGAGTTTGAAAACAAATCTCTAGAAGAGATCGTATGTTCATCAGAAGGCGGCGTATTTAACAACGCAGCACAAATCTGGAACCATACTTTTTACTGGAACAGCTTATCTCCAAACGGCGGCGGCGAGCCTACTGGCGCAGTTGCTGATGCAATCAACGCTA
This sequence comes from Pseudoalteromonas sp. SR43-2, assembly GCF_014163885.1. Taxonomy (NCBI): domain Bacteria; kingdom Pseudomonadati; phylum Pseudomonadota; class Gammaproteobacteria; order Alteromonadales; family Pseudoalteromonadaceae; genus Pseudoalteromonas; species Pseudoalteromonas sp. SR43-2. The sequence continues at coordinate 254,303 of NZ_JACJED010000002.1, forward strand.
AATGGGGTTCTTTTGATGCGTTTAAAGATGCATTAAATGACAAAGCAGTAAATAACTTTGGTTCAAGCTGGACGTGGTTAGTTAAGCTTGCTGATGGTTCACTAGACATCGTTAATACATCTAACGCTGCTACACCATTAACTGATGATGGCGTTACTCCAATCCTTACAGTGGATTTATGGGAACACGCTTACTACATCGATTACCGTAACGTTCGTCCAAATTACCTTAAAGGTTTTTGGTCGCTTGTTAACTGGGAATTCGCGAACGCTAACTTCGCTTAATTAGCCTTTAAACGCTAATGTAAAAAAGACGCTTAGGCGTCTTTTTTTGTTTGTTGTTTACCACACCTAAGCGCCTCATCATTTAATAAAGCACTTTTAGTACATGATCTTTTTTCACTTAAATTTTTAATTTTATTGCACAAAAATACACATTCGTGACTAGACTTTAAAAGGTAAGCACCTTTTTACAGCGGGTTTCGGAGGTTATTATGACGATTTTTGAGCATTACCAAGCACGATACGAAGCGGCACAGGAAGAAGAATACAGTATCGCTGAATTTCTTGAGATTTGTAAAACCGATAAGTCTGCCTACGCCAGCGCACCAGAACGCCTACTCATGGCAATTGGCGAACCACACATGGTAGATACCGCAACGGATGCACGACTAAGTCGATTATTTTCAAATAGAGTAGTTGCGCGCTACCCTGCCTTTGCTGATTTTTATGGTATGGAAGACGCCATTGAGCAAATAGTCTCTTATTTAAAACATGCGGCTCAGGGGCTAGAAGAATGCAAACAAGTGCTTTATCTACTTGGACCTGTTGGTGGGGGTAAATCATCCATTGCTGAAAAGCTAAAGTATTTAATGCAACAAGTGCCTATTTATTCAATTAAAGGCTCTCCTGTAAACGATCACCCCCTCTGCTTGTTTGATCCTATCGAAGATGCAGACGTACTTAAGCAAGAATACGGTATTAAACCGCGCTACTTAAAAACCATTATGTCGCCTTGGGCTGGCAAACGCTTAAAAGAGTTCAATGGTGATATTAGCCAGTTTAGAGTAGTTAAACGCTACCCTTCTATTTTAAACCAAATAGGCATTGCCAAAACCGAACCAGGAGATGAAAACAACCAAGATATTTCAGCACTGGTTGGTAAGGTCGATATTCGCCAGCTTGAGCACTTTGCCCAAAACGATCCTGATGCATACGCCTACTCTGGCTCTTTATGTTTAGCTAACCAAGGGCTGATGGAATTTGTAGAAATGTTTAAAGCGCCTATTAAAGTGCTGCATCCTTTACTTACCGCAACCCAAGAAGGTAACTATAACGGCACAGAAGGCATTAGTGCCCTGCCCTTTAATGGCATGATCCTCGCTCACTCGAATGAGTCTGAGTGGCAAACCTTTAAAAACAATAAAAACAACGAAGCGTTTTTAGACCGTGTTTATATTGTAAAAGTCCCTTATTGCTTACGTGTAACTGAAGAAATTAAAATTTACGACAAATTACTTGAGCACAGCGAGCTATACAACGCGCCATGTGCACCGGGTACACTTAAAACATTGGCGCAATTTACGACGCTATCACGTTTAAAAGAGCCAGAAAATTCAAGTATCTATTCTAAAATGCGGGTATACGATGGCGAGACCCTAAAAGACACCGACCCTAAAGCAAAATCGTATCAAGAGTATCGTGATTACGCAGGTGTTGATGAAGGTATGACGGGGCTCTCTACGCGCTTTGCGTTTAAAATTTTATCCCGAGTGTTTAACTTTGATACCACTGAGGTTGCTGCAAATCCGGTGCATTTGTTCTATGTGCTTGAGCAACAGATAGAGCGCGAGCAATTTTCAAGTGAAATAGAAGAGCGTTATTTAAGCTTTTTAAAAGGCTATTTAATTCCACAATATGTCGAGTTTATAGGTAAAGAACTGCAAACCGCTTATTTAGAATCGTATTCGGAATATGGACAAAATATTTTTGACCGTTATGTTATTTATGCAGATTTTTGGATACAAGACCAAGAATATCGAGACCCCGATACAGGACAACTATTTGACCGCGCAGCGCTAAACGCTGAACTTGAAAAAATAGAAAAGCCAGCGGGTATTTCTAATCCTAAAGATTTTCGTAATGAAATAGTGAACTTTGTACTGCGTGCCCGCGCACACAACAATGGTAAAAACCCACTATGGACAAGCTACGAAAAACTACGCACGGTGATTGAGAAAAAAATGTTCTCTAATACCGAAGATTTACTACCCGTTATTTCGTTTAATACTAAAACGTCTGCAGAGGATCAGCAAAAGCACGAAGACTTTGTGAACCGTATGGTCGAAAAAGGCTATACACAAAAACAAGTTCGCTTGCTTTCTGAGTGGTATTTACGGGTTAGAAAATCGCAATAACCTTCATAGTCGTAGTATATAGGAGGTCAATATGGCGCATTTTATAGATAGGCGTTTAAACGGAAAAAATAAAAGTACGCTTAATCGCCAGCGCTTTATTAGGCGCTATAAAAAACAAATTAAAGAAGCGGTTTCAGATGCGATTAACAAACGCAGCGTTACCGATTCAAGCTCTGGTGAGAGTATTTCTATTCCACAACGCGATATCAGCGAACCTACATTCCATCAAGGGCAAGGCGGGAATAGAGAACAAATTCACCCTGGTAACGATCAGTTTTCTACAGGTGATAAAATTGAGCGCCCTAAAGGCGGACAAGGCGGTGGTGCCGGTGAAGGTGACGCCAGCGATTCGGGCGAGGGACAAGATGAGTTTGTATTTTCAATATCAAAAGAGGAATACCTTGATTTACTGTTTGAAGATCTAGAACTTCCTAACTTACAAGAAAACCAACTTGATAAGTTAGTGCAAATGAAAACCCATCGCGCAGGATTTTGTAGCGACGGCATGCCAAGTAATATTGACATTGTCCGCTCTCTTCAAGGCTCGCTTGCACGGCGTGTTGCCATGAGTGCAGGTAAAAAACGCCGTTTAAAAGAGCTCGAAGAACAACTTGCTCTGCTGCTTGCTGGTCCACATAACGATAAAGCGGCAATTGCTTTATTACAAAAAGAAATTGCAGCATTAAAAGTGCAAATTAAATCGGTCCCGTTTATTGATAACTACGATTTACGTTTTCGTAATTACGAAAAGCGCCCTCACCCCACCAGCAAAGCCGTGATGTTTTGTATTATGGATGTGTCAGGCTCAATGGATCAGCCAACAAAAGACATGGCAAAGCGTTTTTATATTTTGCTCTATCAATTTTTAACACGCAGCTATAAAGACATAGAAGTTGTTTATATTCGCCACCACACACAAGCTAAAGAAGTAGACGAACAAGAGTTTTTTTACTCCCAAGAAACTGGCGGCACTATTGTTTCGAGCGCTCTTAAATTAATGAACGAAATAATAAAAGAGCGTTATCACGCAAATGAGTGGAATGTATACGCCGCACAAGCCTCTGATGGCGATAACTGGGCGGACGACACCCCGCAGTGTGGTGAAATATTACGTAATAAGCTCTTAAGCGCAGTACGTTATTTTGCTTATATTGAAATAACCACTCGTGCTCATCAAAGCCTATGGCGCGAATATGAATCTATAACACACAGCCATAATAATTTCGCCATACAGCATATTCAAAGCGTTGAAGATATTTACCCAATTTTTAGGGAGCTATTTAAAAAAGGTCGTCAACAGCAAAACTCTGCATAGCCAAAAGCGAGGTAACATTATGAATGATAAACGATTGAGTGATGGCCCAGATTGGACCTTTGATTTATTAGATGAGTACCAAGGTGAAATTGCTCGTGTTGCAGCTCACTATAGGTTAGACACCTACCCTAATCAAATTGAAGTGATAACCGCAGAGCAAATGATGGATGCTTACTCAAGTGTTGGTATGCCTATTGGCTACAGTCATTGGTCGTACGGTAAAAAGTTCATTCAAACAGAGCAAAATTATAAGCGCGGACAAATGGGTCTCGCTTACGAAATAGTGATAAATTCAGACCCTTGTATTGCGTACTTAATGGAAGAAAACACCCTACCTATGCAAGCGCTTGTAATGGCACATGCGTGTTACGGACATAACTCATTTTTTAAAGGTAATTACTTATTTAAAACCTGGACCGATGCAGGTTCAATTATTGATTACTTGGTATTTGCTAAAAACTACATAAGCCGCTGTGAAGAAAAGCATGGTATTACACAAGTAGAAGCCCTACTCGACTCATGTCATGCATTAATGAATTACGGGGTCGATCGCTACAAACGTCCACAACAAATATCGCTATTTGAAGAGCAAAAACGCCAACAAGAGCGCGAAGACTACCTTCAATCGCAAGTAAACGAATTATGGCGAACTATTCCTGAGCAACAGCAAGAAACCAAAAAGAAAGTCCGCCATTTCCCTTCTGAACCTCAAGAAAATATTTTGTATTTTATTGAAAAAAATGCCCCATTACTGGACTCTTGGCAACGTGAAGTGATACGTATTGTTCGTAAAATTTCGCAATACTTTTACCCACAAAAACAAACTCAAGTAATGAACGAAGGCTGGGCAACTTTTTGGCATTACACCATCCTTAATCACTTATATGATGAGGGAAAGCTCACCGACTCTTTCATGTTAGAGTTTTTACAAAGCCACACCAACGTAGTTTATCAGCCACCTTATAACAGTAAATATTATTCAGGTATTAACCCATATGCTTTAGGCTTTAATATGATGGTTGATATTCGCAGAATATGTGAACACCCAACTGAAGAAGATAAACGCTGGTTTCCTGAATATGCAGGTAGTAACTGGCTAGATACACTGCATTTTGCAATGGAAAACTTTAAAGATGAGAGTTTTATTAGCCAGTTTTTATCGCCTAAGTTAATTCGTGATTTTAAATTATTTACTATTATTGACCATACTAATAATCCCCATTTAGAGATTGGCGCAATACATAACGACAACGGCTATAAGGCAGTGAGAGAAGCACTCTCAGCGCAGTACAATTTAAGTAATCATGAGCCTAACATTCAAGTGTATGATGTTGATATTAGAGGTGACCGTTCATTAACCCTACGCTATGTACCTCATAACAATATTCCTTTAGCAAACTCGCACGAGGAAGTGCTTAAGCATCTTTACAGATTATGGGGCTTTAAAGTAAAACTAGAGCAAGAGTCAAATTCTGGTGAGGTTTCAATGATTGGTCAATGCCCAATAGATGACTCTCGACACACAACACAATAATAAAGGGCAATACAATTTTCATACTGATTGGGTTTGCTCAGCAAATTGTAAAAACACGGTATTATTTAACTTTAAATTCTGGATATAAAAATGACGCTTAAGCGTCATTTTTTATATCTTCGTAGGCTATTACTTTATTTCGCCCTGTATTTTTAGACTGGTACAGTGCTTTATCTGCAGCCTCTATCCAGCGCTCATGATTTTTAAAATCATTACTGCTACCAGCCAGCCCTATACTTACCGTCATTGTTATTTCAAAGTGTTTATACTTAACAGGGTTAGTTTCAATCAATACCCTTAAACGCTCAGCAAATATAAAAGCGCCTTCTTTGTCTGTATCAAGTAATGTCACTGCAAACTCTTCACCGCCATAGCGCCCTGCAACATCAGTCTCGCGCAGCGTCGTACGTAGTAAGTTAGATAAATGACGAAGCGATTCATCACCACAGCTATGGCCATATTCATCATTTATTTTTTTAAAGTGATCAATATCAAACATTAATAATGTACTACAGCCACCACTTCGCTTAACTCTTAAAAACTCTTGGCGTAGCGTACCTTCCCAATGTCCACGGTTTGCAAGCTGCGTTAAGCTATCTGTTTGACTTACTTGTTCTAATTTTTTATTTAACTCTTCAAGCTCTTTTTTATTTACCGCGACATCTGTTACATCATACAAAATAATACAAATATGGCTAACTTCGCCCATCGTATTGGTAAGAGGGATAAATGTCGCATTTTGATACATGTAATCAGCTTTACCAGTAATAGGACGATAATTTTTAAACCTAAAAATGTATGGCTGCTGCTCCCAAATCGTAAAAGAGCGGTTTTTTAAAACAAAAACCGACTCAGATTTACTTCTAAACCATTTTTCGTCTATTGCAGGAAATAAATCAAATAGATCTTTATCTTTTACTGCGCTTGGTAGAAGCCCTGAATGGTTTTCCATAAAACCATTCCATACACACACCTTATAATCCCTATCGAGTACCACAAGGCCTACATCGACGGTATTAAACATATCCATTAACCAATGGATCTCATTCATTTCTAAATCAGCGGCCATAACTTAATCTTCTAATAGGTAAGCAACTTTGTATTTCAAAGTTTTAAGTGAATCTTCAGTAAATAACAGCATGAGGTCGCAATTTATATCATGGTTTTCAATACCGTAACTAATCTCTATTGCAAGGGTGCGTTGCCAACGTGACTTGTTTGATTTAACCAACTCAGATACATCTCTGTGTTGGCCAAGTACAATCGGGTGCCCTTGGCTAAATGACATATCGAGCTGTTTTGAAAGACCCGTTAAAATAGCGCCTATCAAAATATTACTAATATCCATAAGCAGCTCAAGTTCAACTTTATCGTTTAACTCGCCGTCATAGTTCATCAAAGAAGCTATTTCTTTAAAGCTTGAATCATTTAAAAGTAATAGCGCCTCGCCCGAAATACCACCGCCAATAAAGCCCTGACACACACCCGATGTAGCTGCGTTATTATCTATAGACTGCAGCGCCATATCGAGTTCATTAACTTCCAAAATATTCACATTAGGAATTGGTAACTCTACAAATACATTAAGAAGACGTGCAAGTAAATCCCCAGCCTGCCCCATAGCAACGTTAGTTAGCTCTTGGTATATATCCCGAACATCAGGGTCGACTTGCTCTCCTAGCGAATGAGAGAGACGCTCACGCATGGCTTTATCTTTAATCCCATGGTGTTCAATTATGCTGGCTAGTTTTTCGGGGGAACATGGTTTTTGAATAAAATCGATAGCACCAAGCTCAAGCACTCTTTGGTGTGCACTTGGTTGTATATCACCAGAGACAACAACAGTGAGAATATTAAGCCCCTGTTCTTTCATAGCGATTAATACTTCATAACCGTCCATTTCTGGCATGTTTAAATCGAGAAAAAGTATCTCTGGTTCAATTAACTTTATTTGCTTTATACAATCAACGCCGTCAAGTGCAAATTCAACTTTAATGTCCCAATCTTCAGGTAATGAGCGAGCCAACTGACGTCTAGCTAATTTCGAGTCATCACATATTAATACCGATGTTGACATATTATCTCTCTGTTTCTAAACCAGTAATGAGCATTAAAATCATTTTATGATGGTTTTTATTTTTATTATTGAAGATATCTTTTGTAACTTCATGTTAATCAAAGTTTAGCATAGTTACAATTTTTATATTTCAGAGCTAATACCCACTCTATTAAGCAGGTTTAATCACTTGGTAACTATAGCCCAGTATAATACACTGACGCCCATTGCGTTAATTTAAAAGGAAATACCTTATGTTACGTTCACTTGCCTTTGCTTTGAGTGCATTTTGTTCTGTGGCTATTGCAGCCGACTATCCAGAAAACACACTTGATGCAGGAAAAGTATCCGCACAAGGCAAACCAGTCACTTTATTAGGTCAAGGTATCTCAATTGGAGATAGTGCGCCAAACTTTAAAGTTGTTGATGACAACTTTATTCCAGTGACACTTGAGGATTATAAAGGCCAAGCTGTATTAATAAGTGTAGTACCCAGCCTAGATACCGGCATTTGTAGCCTGCAAACTAAGCACTTTAATGAAAAAGTAGCCTCACAATTCCCAAGTGTAGTTATGCTAACAATTAGTGCTGATTTACCATTTGCTCAAAAGCGTTTTTGCAAAGCTGAAAATATCGATAAAATCACTACGTTATCAGATTCTGTTTGGCGTGATTTTGGTCAGAAATACGGATTGATTATTAAAGATATGGGCTTACTAACGCGAACAGTCTTTATTTTAGATGAAAGCCACAATGTCATTTATAAACAGTTAGTTAGTAGCCTTTCAACTGAACCAGAATACAACAGCGTAATTGAGAAACTTAAAACATTGTAAAGTCCATTAAGTAGCACTAATTAAGCAATGCTAAATAGCCTTAAAACAAAAAACCGCCAATTGGCGGTTTTTTAATGTGCTTTTATAATTAACCTAAAAGTTCACCAAGTTGTTGGCTAACAGTTTCAACAGCTTGTGTACCATCTAGTTTATGGTATTGAGTATTACCAGCAGCCGCTTCTGCTTGATAGTAATCAACCAATGGCATAGTTTGCTCGTGGTAAATACCTAAACGTTTACGTACTGTTTCTTCAGTATCATCAGCGCGAACAATTAAGTCATCCCCAGTTTCGTTGTCTTTACCTTCCACTTTTGGTGGATTATAAACAACGTGGTAAACACGACCAGAACCAGGATGAACGCGACGTCCGCCCATACGCTCAACAATGACTTCATCAGCCACGTCAAATTCAATAACGTGATCAACCACTACGCCATTTTCTTTCATTGCATCAGCTTGCGGGATTGTACGTGGGAAGCCATCAAGTAAAAAACCTTTCTCACAATCCGCTTTAGTAATACGTTCTTTAACTAAACCAATAATAATATCGTCAGAAATTAGTTGACCAGCATCCATTACTTTTTTTGCTTCTAGACCCAGTGGCGTGCCTTCTTTAATTGCTGCACGTAACATATCGCCAGTAGAAATTTGTGGAATACCGTATTTGTCCATTAAAAACTGAGCTTGAGTACCTTTACCTGCACCCGGCGCGCCCAAAAGAATAATGCGCATATTATTGTCCCCTAGTATGGATATTTATTTTAAAGCCTGAATTCTTCCACAAGCGCCGCCGATACTCAAGCAACTTATACTAATTGATGAGCCGTTGGGGTGTTTACAGGGCATTAAAAAAGGGAACACACGTTCCCTTTTATTTAAAGTACATAATTTATACTTTATTAACTGAGTAAATAGCTATTTGCTTATTTACTTAGTTCAAGCATCAATTTATTTAAGCGAGTAACAAATCCTGTTGGATCTTTAAGTGTACCGCGTTCTGCAAGTAGTGCTTGATCTAGTAAAACGTGTGACCACTGCGCAAACTTATCTTCATCTTGTTCGTCATTTAAGTGCTTAACAAGTTGATGATCTGGGTTTAGCTCAAACACAGGTTTTGCTTCAGGGGCTGCTTGACCAACAGATTCCATTAGCTTTTGCATTTGTGAGCTCATGTCGTTGTCGTCGCTTACAACACATGCTGGAGAATCTGTTAAGCGGTGCGTAAAGCGCACTTCTTTAACGTCATCACCTAGTGCTGTTTTAATACGTTCAACAAGGCCAGCCATTTCTTTTTCAGACTCTTCTTGCGCTTTTTTAGTTTCTTCGTCGTCAAGCTTACCTAAATCTAAGTCACCACGTGTGATCGACTGTAGTTGCTTATCAGCAAATTCAGTTAAGTGGCTCATCATCCACTCGTCAACACGGTCACTTAGTAGTAATACTTCAATGCCTTTTTTGCGGAAAATCTCTAAATGCGGTGAGTTTTTCGCAGCGGTGAATGTATCAGCTACTACGTAGTAAATTTTGTCTTGGCCTTCGTTCATGCGTTCAACATATTGCTCAAGCGACACATCTTGTGTTTCTGAATCAGTGTGTGTCGAAGAAAAACGAAGTAGCTTACAAATAGCTTCTTTATTTGCAGCATCTTCAGCTGGGCCTTCTTTCATTACTTGACCAAACTCATTCCAAAATACTTGGTAATCGTCAGCTTTGTTTTTAGCCATACGCTCAAGCATTTTAATAATACGCGATGTACACCCTTTACGAATAGCTTGCGTTACTTTGTTGTCTTGTAGAATTTCACGAGATACGTTCAGTGGTAAATCGTTTGAATCTAGTAAGCCTTTTACAAAGCGAAGGTAGCTTGGCATGAATTGCTCAGCATCATCCATTACAAACACACGTTGTACGTAAAGTTTTAAACCACTTTGACGTTCACGGTTCCATAAGTCGAAAGGTGCTTTTTTAGGAATATATAAAAGGCTAGTGTATTCAGTTTTACCTTCAACCTTATTATGTGCCCAGCTAAGTGGCTCTTCCCAATCATGGCTTACATGCTTGTAAAACTCTTTGTATTCATCATCAGAAAGCTCTGATTTATCGCGTGTCCACAATGCAGTCGCGCGGTTAATGCTTTCCCACTCACCTGGTACTGCTGGAATTTTTTCGCCGTCTTCACCTTCAGATTCTGGCACTTCTGCTTTAAACATTTGTACTGGCGTTGAGATGTGATCAGAGTATTTAGTAACGATACTACGTAGGCGCCAGTCATCAGCAAATTCTTTTTCTTCATCGCGAAGATGTAAAATAATGTCGGTACCACGGCCTTCTTTTTCAATTTCTTGAAGTGTGTATTCGCCTTCACCTTGAGATTCCCACTCGTATGCGGTTGTTTCACCGGCTTTGCGTGTACGAACAGTTACTAAATCAGCAACAATAAATGCAGAGTAAAAACCTACACCAAATTGACCAATTAACTGTGAATCTTTACTTTGATCGCCTGTTAAGTTTTTGAAAAACTCAGCAGTACCCGACTTTGCAATAGTACCTAATGAGCTAATGATTTCATCTCGCGTCATACCAATACCATTATCTGAAATGGTAATTGTATTTGCTTCTTTATCTGCACTAATACGAACACGTAAATCGGCATCACCTTGGTAAAGGTCACCTTGAGATAATGCTAAAAAGCGTAACTTGTCTGCTGCGTCTGATGCATTTGACACAAGCTCACGTAAAAATATTTCTTTATTAGAATAAAGAGAATGAATCATTAAGTTTAATAATTGTTTTACTTCTGTTTGAAAGCCTAATGTTTCTTTTTGTGCTGCAGTCATTTATATATCTCCAATTTGCAAAGTGTCTGCGTTATGCACTTAATATGGGGTGAGGTGTTAGAACTTCAAGGGAAAAATTTAAAAAAGGTGAAACGAAAACAAAGAACCATTAATTTGTTTAAAACGAATGCGGACAATTAATATGAATCTTTTCACCTGTTGTTGGATGTTCAAAATATAAATCGCTGGCATGTAATTGTAACCGCCCTGCCATATGTTCACTTTGCGCACTTTTATATAAATCACAGCCTAAAATTGGGTGCCCTATAAACTGGCTGTGTATCCTTAATTGGTGAGTACGCCCAGTAATAGGTGTAAATTGCACTAAGGTTCTGCACGGTTGCCTGAGCCGCTCAAGTACTTTATATTCACTCACCGCTGTTTTACCTGTCGATTGGCAAATTTTAACACGCGGAAAAAGCAGTTTATCTTTAGCAATTGGCGCAGTAATTTGCCCTTCATCAACAGCCAAGCATCCCTCTAATATGGCTACATAACGCTTTTGAATAGTACGCGCTTGAAATTGCTTATTAAGGTGCTTTGACGCAATCGCGTTTAATCCAACAATCATAATGCCCGATGTGCCCAAATCTAGCCGATGCGGTAACTTAGCCTCTGCAAATGCAGCTGTTAAGCCCTTTTGACCATTTACTAAGCGGTAATGCACTGAGTCCCAGTTAAGCGGGTTTTTACCTGATAAACTTAATAGTCCACTGGGTTTATTGATCAGTAAAATATCGTCATCTTGATATAATATTTCAATAAACCCGTCGCACTTAGGGGCTACAAAATCATCAACTATAATGGGTTGTTCTGAAGGTGTATGTGATGTTGAGTTAGCCATTAAGTTAATCATTAAATTAGTCACTATCTTTTGAATGAAGCGCTTTTAAAGCCAATACTTTTTCACGTAAATCATCTGCTACTACTTTATCAGCAGCAATCGGGGCACCGACTGCAACCGACACCAAAGACCATTTTAATCGAGGCAATTGCCATTTAGCTTTACGACTAAACATGCTGCCCCATAAACCCCCTAAGTGCACAGGAATAACGGGCACAGGTGAGCGCTCAATAATGCGCTCGATTCCACGGCGAAAAATATCCACTGAGCCGTCACTGGTTAGTTTTCCTTCAGGGAAAATACCAACAAGTTCGCCTTTATTAAGCGCAGCAGCTACTTCGTCAAAGGCTTTTTTAAACGCTTCTGGATTGGTTTTTTCACTGTTAATGGGAATAGCCTTAGCCATTTTAAATAACCAATGTAGGGCCGGCGAATAATAAATAGGGGCAAATACCATAAACCGGATAGGCCTTGGTGATGCGGCTAAAATAAACATCCAATCAACAAAGCTGACATGATTACACACGACAACGGCAGCGCCTGCATCAGGTATATTACTTTCACCTTTTGTACGCACTCTGTACATACAAATAGCTAAAATATATATAATAAATCGTAAAAAGAACTCTGGTACTTTGGTATAAATATAAACAGAGATAAGTAAGTTTAGCCCAGCAAGTAACAGTAGCAACTCTGAAATACTCCACTGAAAAACAGACAGCGTAACAATACTTAAAACAGCACTGCCCACCATAAACAGTGCATTTAATACATTGTTAGCCGCTATAACTCGTGAGCGACTCGACTCTTCAGTACGCTGTTGAATAAGCGCATACAGCGGTACAGTGTAAAAACCAGAGCCAATACCAATGCCTGCCATCCATACAAAATGCCACAACATGTCGCCTGTTTTTAATAACTGATCAAGCGTCAATAATTCAAGGTTTTGAGGTAAATAAGAGCTAATGGCTGGCTCTTGGCTCAGTAAATATAAAAACAAGGTAATTAAAATAGCGCCAAAGGGCACAATGCCCAGCTCAATACGAGAACGAGATAACTTTTCACACAATAACGAACCAATAGCAATACTTAGTGAAAACACAACAAGCGCGCTAGTTACAACCAGTTCATCACCACCCATTGTGTGTTTTACATAATTTGGTAGGGATGTTAAAACGATGGCGCCAATTAACCAAAACCAACTGATCCCGAGGACTGATTTACCAACTGATTCTGTTTGCGAATTAAGTGCTGAAAATACGTTTTTTGTGGATGAAAATATATTGTAGGTAAATTTCAAGTTAGGCTCGTTCGCTTCACTAGTGGGTATAAAGCGACTGCTCACATAACCCATCACGGCCAATACTAATACTGCAATACTTATAAGCGTAGGCCCTACTGATTGAGTAATATAATAAGTGCCAAAAATTGTACCAATTAGTATCGCCACAAACGTGCCTGATTCAACCAAACCATTCGCTTTTGTTAATTCATTAGGTGCTACGTGCTGCGGTAAAATAGAATATTTTAATGGACCAAAAAACGTACTTTGCACGCCCATTAAAAATACGGTGGCTAACATTAGCCACACATACTGCGTTAAAATAGAAACTGCCCCTACAACCATAATAGGGATTTCACATAGTTTTACGATTCTAATCAATTTTGATTTTTCTGTTTTTTCTGCAAGCTGCCCTGCGATCCCTGAAAATAAAAAGAACGGAAGAATAAATAACCCAGCAGCAATATTTGAATAAAGTGCGCCATCTGCAAGCGTTGCAGCCTGAAATATTAATAGAATAAGCACTGATTGCTTATACACGTTATCGTTTATCGCTGAGAAAAACTGCGTAATAAAAAGCGGTAAAAAACGCTTACTACCTAGTAATGCACCTTGATAGGGTTGGTTATCTTTCATTGTATTCCTTACTAATTAGAGACATAGCCCAAAAATAAATTAAATTGTTTCTAAGCTTACCTTAAAAACGAAAAAGCCTACATGATTTAATCATGTAGGCTTTGGTAATTTGTTTTCAAATAGTGACTTAGAGCTAGTCTTGAGTAACTAGGCGCCTGCCGCTAAAGGCATGCATAAGTGTTCTACCATCGACTAAATCAAGCTCACCTCCCACAGGAATACCATGGGCAATACGTGAAGCGCCTACTTTGTATTTATGACAAAGCTGAGCAATATAATGTGCGGTAGTATCGCCTTCAACGGTAGGGTTAGTCGCTAAAATAACCTCATTAATATCGCCTTGAGCAAGCTTTTGCTCTAAAACATCTAAGCCAATCTCTTTAGGACCAATACCGTCTATTGGCGATAAGTGACCCATTAATACAAAGTATAGGCCTAAATACTGACCTGTTTGCTCGATGGCAAGTACGTCAGTAGGCGATTCAACAACACATAATATACCGCTGTCTTGGCGTTTTGTACTTAAACAAATATCGCACTGAGCTTGTTCGCAAAAAGTACGACAAGACTGACAGTGCCCTATGGCGGTCATTGCTTTAGTGAGTGCATTGCCCAGCTGAGTGCCTCCCTTTCGGTCGCGCTCAAGCAGGTGAAAAGCAATACGTTGCGCTGACTTTGGACCAATGCCCGGTTGACAGCGCAGTGCTTCTATAAGCTGATTTAAACTATCTGAAAGTTGCATTATTTACTTAAAACGGCATTTTCATACCTGGTGGTAATTGCATACCGCCAGTTACTTTACCCATACGCTCTTGTGTTTCTTCTGCAACACGGCGAACAGCATCGTTACATGCTGCTGCAAGTAAGTCTTCAATCATGTCTTTGTCGTCTTCCATCAAGCTCTCATCAAGCTGAACACGACGTACATTGTGGTTACCAAGCATAGTTACTTTAACTAAACCTGCACCGGCTTCACCAACAACTTCAAGAGTTGCGATTTCGTCTTGGGCTTTTTGCATGCGATCTTGCATTTGCTGCGCTTGCTTCATCATGTTGCCCATTCCACCTTTAAACATAACTTTCTCTCTTTCTTTTAATACATTAATTAACATGAACATAAGGGCGATTGTAAGTAATTACAATGCCTGAATACTGTTTTCGTCAATTTCGGCGCTAAATACTTGCTGAAATTGTACTATGTTTTCATCCGATGTGATCACATCGATTGCTTGTTGATGACGTCCTGCATCAATTTTTTGCTGAATAAGATAAGGAGAGTCAATAACTCCCTTAGCAAAATTAATACTTAACGACACGTTATGCTCATAAATACTCGACAATGCGGCATCTAATCTTTGGCGAAGCATCGGTGTATCTAGATGCTTTTGTGATTCATCAACGTCTATATGTAAACTGTTGCCTTGCTTGGTAAATATTGAATGCAACGCAAATTGGCGCATACGACCACCCAGTCCCATACGTTTAATTAAATAAGCCCATTCATCTTGTTGATGTGCAAATCTAATTTCACTAATTGGACTTTGAAAATCATCAGGCACGGGAATACTAATTTCCTCGGGCGCTGCTTCAGGTACTTTTTGAGGATTTATTTGCTCAAGTAGCTCTGGCGCTAAATTTTCGGTAATTGTTTGATGCTTTTCTTTAAAATCAACTTTTCGTGCTGGTTTTGTATTAGCGTGACCATGTGCCTGGCTTTCGCTCCCTGTTAGTGGGAGCTCATGCTTTTTTTCACTTGCACCTGCACTATCATTCACCCAAGGTGGGGGATCGCTAGGTGCAATGCTTGAAACGCTGTTGAGCTCGTTTGTATTTTCAGCGGTACTATCTTGGTGAACACTTTGAGCTTTAGGCATTCTTGGCTGATGTTCAGGCTTTTTAGCGGGCGCTTGGTTTGGCTGCGCTGCTACATTATCTGCAGAGGTGCTTGTACTCTTGCTTGATAACCTACCCGCACCGGATATGTTTCTGTCACGTAAAATACGAGCAATGGCAGATTGCGCCTGCGCTTCTTGTTCAGCTATTGGCGTACTTGCATTGTGATTTGTTAAGGGCTCTGATTGAGGTTCTGAGTTTGCAGTAGGTGCAGGTTTAAAACCCTGATCTACAGCGCTACTCATTATATCGTCAAATTGCGAGGCCAGCGTTTGTTCAGCATCACTATGGAGCATATAAGCTTCATCTTCACTTTGTCGCTGGGCTTGAGCATCTGAAACAACATTGGTTTGTGGTTGCTCTTTAGCTAAAGCCTGTTGCTTTGAAGCGTTTTCACTTTGTTGAACCGGTTGCTCTACTGCAACTTGGGCAGGCTCATTATTACTTTGCACGACTTCATTATTTGATGACTGAGCGGCAGCGTTAGCTGAAGGCTCTATCTCAACGGTTTTAGGCTGCCCTGCATTGCTAACTGGCTTAGTATTATTTACAGGGACACTACTTTGGCCAGCTACGGTGTTTTGCGATGTTTTATTTTTATTTAATATATCTCGCAGTGCATTTGCACGGCCTTGTTTATTTGGGGCCGGCTCTTCGTTTGCTGTGTGTACAGTTTGTTGCACATCTGAAGGCTTAAATGCTAATAATCTTAGCATTATCATTTCAAAACCTAAGCGAGGCTCTGGTGCCCATTGTAAATCTTTTTTACCATTTAACAGTAACTGATAATAAATTTGAATTTGTTGTGGGCTCGTATGTTGTGCAACATGAGCAATATAATCTACATTTTTTTCATCTAGCCCTGCCGCTTCAGGCACTAACTGGGTTAGTTGTGTTAAATGTGTAAGTGCAATTAAATCATCAAGCAATGCCACATAATTAGGATTACGACTTGCCACCTGCGCAATCTCATCCATTAGCGCAGCGCCATCTTGTGCAAGTAATGCTGCAAGCAAGCTTTGGCTATAATGAGTATCCATTAAACCAAGCATTGTTTGTACTGCTTGATTATTAATATCACCATTTGTTTGCGCAATAGCTTGGTCGGTTAAGCTAAGTGCATCACGCATACTGCCATCAGCGGCTTTTGAAATAATGCTAAGTGCATCGGTATCAAAGCTAAGCTGCTCTTGAGTAAGTACGTGTTCAAGCTGTGTTTTAATTTCACTTTGCGACAAGGCATTTAAGTTAAATTGTAGACAGCGAGATAATATAGTAACTGGTAATTTTTGAGGATCGGTGGTCGCCAATAAAAATTTCACATGCTCTGGTGGCTCTTCAAGCGTTTTTAAAAGCGCATTAAAGCTGTGCTTAGAAAGCATGTGAACTTCATCGATTAGGTATACTTTATAACGTCCACGCGTTGGTGCATATTGAACGTTATCAAGTATTTCGCGAGTGTCTTCTACTTTTGTACGAGAAGCCGCATCTATTTCGAGTAGGTCAATGTAGCGCCCTGCTTCTATATCCAAACAGCTGCTACATTGTCCACACGGATTTGCAGATATACCTTCATCGCAATTTAAGCTTTTAGCAAAAATACGTGCAATGGTGGTTTTACCTACACCGCGGGTTCCAGTGAATAAATAAGCGTGATGCAGTCTATTTTGCGTAAGCGCATTTACAAGCGCTTGCTTAACATGAGACTGCCCAACCAATTCATGAAAGGTTTGAGGACGCCATTTTCTCGCTAGAACCTGATAACTCATCGATTACTCGCCTTCGAATTCAACCAATTTTAGGATTTTAATACCCATTTTTTTGATGCGCTGCTCGCCACCAAGTTCTGGTAGTGATACAACAAATGCTGCATCTGTGGCTTCGCCACCTAGTTTATTAACTAACTTAGCAGTGGCTTCAATTGTGCCACCAGTTGCTAATAGGTCATCAACTAGTAATACTTTGTCGCCAGGTACAATTGCATCTACATGCAGTTCTAGCGTGTCTTCACCGTACTCAAGTAAGTAATCTTGGCGAATAACTTCGCGTGGTAACTTACCTGGTTTACGTACTGGAATAAACGGAATGCCTAACGCGTAAGACAATGGCGCACCAAAAATAAAACCACGTGATTCTGTGCCTATGATTTTAGTAAAGCCCTGATCTTTATATTCTGCGATAAACGCGTCAATAGTTGCTTTAAAGGCTTCTGGATTTGCCATTAAAGTGGTTACATCGCGAAACATAATGCCCGCTTTTGGATAATCAGCAATTGTAGTTATGCTGTTTTTGATAATTGCTGGTGTTACTTGAGTCATAATTTTAACTGCTCAATTGTTTATATTACAAAGCAGGTGATTATAACCTTAACTAACCTTTAATTGCGAGTTTGGCGTTATTATAAAAGAAGTATTAAATATGGACGGGGTAATTAAAATAAAGTGGTTCAAGGCTGAAGTAAGCAACAGCCTTAATAAACGCTATGCATTTTACGTTAAGCTAGTGATCCAGCCTAATATTGCATTTAAACAACCAATCCCTGCAAATACAGCTAAAAAAGCAAGAAAGTAAGTAGCGTTGAACGGATCTTTAAAGTCTTTATCATCTGACATTGGTACAACCTTTTATTAAGCACGGCAAATAAGGCTGCCATAATAGACGATGTAAAATCATCAATAAAGACCTTAATCTTGATTTTTTGTCACAATTACACCGCGTTCTACCATTGCATTGAGGGTAACCAATGCGCCTTGAGCAATTTGCTCTGCATTAAATTGTGGTGCATGAGCAAATACCTGTTGGCAAACGTCGTCAAATGTCGCTCCATCACTTGCCTCAATAATTGATAGTAACAAAGCAGTCATCGCATTCGTAGCCAGAAATTGAACGTCATCATCTTTATCTCTATATACAACAAAATAGTTAGGCTGAGGTGATGGCTCTTTTGGTTTAAAGCGATTGCTAATATTTTGAACCGGAAATTGATAACTTAAATTTCTTGCCGTTTTCGATAAATACAAAGCAGAACTAGTAAGCGCTGTTGTTTGTAATTTTTGCTCTTGCTCATCTTCGTGTGCAATTGATACATCTAGCTCTACCCATTCATAATGGGCAAGCTCTAACATAAACACGGGATCGTATTTTTTCATTTTGTAATCACTTGATAAGTAATTAATAAACTCCCCTGCTATATCTAAAAAGTACGGCGAATGACAATCATATTCGCTAAAAAACTGGCGTACAAGAACCAGCCATTGCTTGTCTGTATATAAGGTTTTTAATACCGGAAAGCCTGATGATATAAAACCTTCAATGTTATTAAAAAATAGGTCGCGATAAATGGCCATACGCCTGTCTTCGATACCGCTGGGCTTTTTATTTTTTTTAGGCTCGCGAATATGCGCCATAAATTCGTTTTGTATTTCAATAAAGCTCATAACCAGGCACTCTTTTAATATTTATAAAGGCTTATATTAAGCTCGTTGTTTTGAAACAGTTGAATCAAAGTGTTTAGCTTGCAACCCATGAATTATATCTAACTCTTTGGTTAAAACATTCATGGTAGGAATATTAAAATCACGCTCAAGCAAGGTTGGAAATACGCCATGCACTTCGTATGCTTTATCGAGTAGCTCCCAGACAGGATCAATCACATCAGCGCCATGTGTATCAACAATTAAGTCATCAGCCTCATTATAATGGCCAGCAACATGCCCATAGGCTATACGATTAGAGGGTAACCCAGTTAAAAATGCTTGCGCGTTGTAGCCATGATTTATCGAATTAACATAAATATTATTTACATCAAGTAAAAGTTTGCAGTCAGCTTGCTCTAAAATAATATTCGTAAATTCAAGTTCTGATAATTGCTGTCCAGGAGCGCCATAATAGGAAACATTTTCTATCGCAATTTGCTGCTCTAGTATGTCTTGAACTTGTTTAATACGAGGTACAACATGTGCTATGGCATCTTGTGTAAACGGAATGGGCATTAAGTCATACATATGCCCTGTACCCGAGCAGTAACTTAAGTGCTCACTAAAAATTTTTATATTGTGCTCTTCAAAAAACACTTTTAAAGACTTAACAAATTCAACATCAAGAGGTTCTGGAGAACCGATAGACAGTGATAATCCATGACACACAAAATTATTAGCATCGGTTAATGTTTTAAATTGTTTTTTAAAGCGTCCACCTAGTTTTAACCAGTTCTCTGGCGCAACTTCTAAAAAGTCTACTTGATTAGGTACATGCTCAAGCAGCTCATCAAGCATTTCTCGTCGTAGGCCAAGGCCCACCATCCCAAAATCTTTACTTTGAGTTTGTATCATAACTACCTCTAACTTAACAAAAAAGGGCCTTAGGGCCCTTTTAGCATAACTTATTTAGAATAAGATATTAACGGCCACCACATTTACCTTCGCCGCACTTACCTTCTTTTTTAGTTTTTTTAGCGTCGCCGCCACATTTACCTTCACCACATTTGCCTTCTGTTTTAGCTTTTGCGTCTTTTGCATCGCCGCCACACTTACCTTCGCCGCATTTACCTTCTTTTTTATCTTTTGCGTCGCCACCACATTTGCCTTCGCCGCATTTACCTTCTTTTTTACCTTTTGCGTCACCGCCACATTTGCCTTCGCCGCATTTGCCTTCTTTTTTATCTTTTGCGTCGCCACCACATTTGCCTTCGCCGCATTTACCTTCTTTTTTATCTTTTGCGTCACCGCCACATTTGCCTTCACCGCACTTACCTTCTGCAGCATCTAATTGGTAACCTGTTACTAGTTGTTGAAACTCAAATGGGTTAGCTTGTACATCTGCAGATACAAAACTTGCAGAGCCAACTACTACTGCACCTAAAGTTAACGCGATTGTATTTTTTTTAACTGTATTCATTTTATGACTCTCTTTAATCAAGGATTGTAAATCTCAGCAATAAAAATGTATTTTTAAATTGCTTGTATGCTTAAGTAGACCCGTACAAAAATAAAAACTTTCATTTATTTTCATAATATTTACTTTTGCAATTTCTACATTAAATATGGTCGGTAATTACAGATTTATCAATGTGTGATTTACAGGTAAACTATGCCTCCAGTTTTTTATCAAAATTAATCTCCTTATGAAACTTGTTTTAGCACCTATGGAAGGTGTCGTTGATTTTAAAATGCGCCAATTACTCACAGACATTGGTGGGTTCGATTTGTGCGTTACAGAGTTTGTAAGAGTGGTTGAAACATGCTTACCTGACAAAGTTTTTCATCGATTTTGCCCTGAACTACATAATAATGGATTTACACGAGCAGGTACTCCTGTGCGTGTTCAATTACTCGGTCAAGAAGCAAATCCGTTAGCCGAAAATGCAATAAGAGCAATCGCTTTAGGGTCCCATGGGGTCGACCTAAATTTTGGTTGCCCAGCAAAAACTGTTAATCGTAGCCGAGGGGGGGCTGTACTGCTTAAAGACCCTGACCATATGTATACGATTATTAAAGCTGTCCGAGATGCTGTAGATGATGAACATGAAGTAAGTGCAAAAATTCGCTTAGGCTTTGATGATGACAGTAACAGCCAAGAAATTGTTGATGCTGTGGTAAGCGCAGGTGCAAATAGTGTAGCTATTCACGCCAGAACCAAACGTGATGGTTATAACCCGCCAGCTTATTGGGAAAAGATTCCACCAATAATAAAAGGTAAAAATATTTCCGTTGTTGCCAATGGTGAAATTTGGCAAGTAGAGGACGCAATGCTTTGTCAAAAACGAAGTGGGTGCACTGATTTAATGCTTGGTCGTGGCGCCCTTTCGCACCCTGATTTAGCAAAAAAAATTAAAGCTCATGTAAATAATGAGCAATATGATGGCCTTGAGTGGGAGCATATTATTTATCACTTAATTCACTCAGCTATTCATCAAGACCCCGCGAAGGATGAAAAATACTTTGCTTCACGTACTAAACAATGGCTTGGTTATCTAAAACGCCAGTACCCGCAAGCTATCGATTTGTTTGACGAAATCAGACGTTTAAAAAGTAAAGAAGATGTGGCGAGCGTATTAAATAAATATGCCAAAGCACCGCAACTTGATTCAAATCATAACGACTAACTTAAAGACTCTAGATAATATCAGTATAACGTAAAGCCCATTTAATAAGGTTGTACTGATAATGCATCATCAAAAAAGACTTAACGATGAAATAGCACAAGTTAAATTAAATATATTAACCATGCTTTCTAAATCAGCTTACCCTGCACATCACCATTTAATACAAATTTTAGCTGATACAGCAAATAATGAATGGTTAGACTGCGCAGCAGAGAAGTTAGGCCCTGAGTATGCACTTTTAATCAGTCGCATGACCAAACTAGAAGCCGCACTAAGTCAAATAGAAATTGGCCAATATGGCTACTGCTGTGATTGTGAAGAAAAAATATCAGCTGAGTCACTTGAACTAGACCCCGCAACTCAACGGTGTACAAAGTGCGCACAATAAGCGCACTTTCAAATCATTATATAATGTGTTGTATAAAGCTAAATGATTGCCCTGGGTAGAGAATTATATCTTCAACCAAGTACTGGGCCTCTTCTGGACTCATTTGTAGGCGCTTTATAAGGTTCACCTTTGCTTGAGGCAAAGTCCACGCATGGTAGTGAATACCTATATCTGATTCCATCATCGCAAGCATCAATGTTTTATCTTTCTCAGACATATCTATAGCGCTCGCCATTGCAGGTAAGTCTTGATAGTTTGCCTGCCAATCTAAGCCTTCTATTAATTTTTCATCAGATAAATACTGAACTAAAAACGATTTTTGGTGAGAAGTTGGCAGCTTACTGTCGAATGCAACACGATCTAATACTTTTATTTTTTCGTTTAAAAGAGTAACCCATTCTAACGGTGAATGTACTTCGCCACTAAAGTAATTAAGTTTGCTCTGATACCACTGAGTGCCATTTGGCAGACCTCTTAAACCCACACTTCCTCTTGGCTTATAACTAGCTAAATAATCGCTAAAAGCTCTTATATGGCTTTTAAGCGCTGGTTGAACATCGTTACTTGCTATCGCACTTAATACATAGCTTTGTAACAATGTAAGTTCAACCTTGTTCAGCTTTAAATTGCTTTGTTGAGCACTGTCTAGGGTATCTTGGGTTAACTTGAGCCAAGTAATAACATTATCCGGTGTGTTTTTTGAGCCTTCAAAAGCGAGCATGTTTTCTAAAACATTTACTTGGGCTGGCCAATTAAAGTAGCGTTCAGGGAAACGCTCTGCAATTACCAAATAGTTTACTTGCGCAATTTGATTTAGATTAAGCTCCATACCCATTAGGCTCTGATAAATAGTATGGCGTTTTGTTAAGTAAGCATCAGAGAAAACCAATTGATCTTTTTCAATGTTATTGCCTTTAGTAGCACCTGTTTGTACAAGCGCCATGTTTAAAGCTTTTAAAGCGACTTGTGCGTCCTCAAAAGACTCATAAGGTTGAGGCTGCTTTGAACATGCAGCTAAAAATAGGCACAGTAGTGATGATAAAAAGAGCTTTTTATACATAGTAGTTCCAATAAAAAAAGCCCCAGAGGGGCTTTTTATAAGTTGCTTAAGCTAATTAAAATTAAATTTTAACACCGTTGCGAGCGGCTTTATCTTTAATATATGTAGACCAACCTTTTGCAAACTTACGTGTGCGAGGGTCATCCATAGCTTTAGTAATTGCAGCATATGCTTGCTTATACTTACCTTGGTAGTAATACGCTTCAGCTAAATCTGAATAAATTGTGCCTTTTTTGTCAGAGCCAAGCTCTAATGCTTTGTTCAAGCGAACAATAGCAGCACTGAATTTTTCAGATTGTAAAAGTAATGAACCTGCTTTGCGGTAAAGCTCAGCGTCGTCATCAAATTTAGCAGCATCTTCGTAGTACTTAGCAGCTTTTTCTAAATCTTTAGAGCGATGGTAATTACTCGCAATCGCGCTAACATTCTGCTTTGTACGTTCTACTTTTTCACTCTTAATGGCCTTTTCTAGCGTTACAGCTGCTTTATAAGGGATCTCATTTAGAGAGTAAAAGTTAGATAAGACTTTATATTCAACTTCATTTTCAAAGTAACCATTCTTGTATGCAACTTCCATAGTTGCTAAACCTTTAGAATAATCTTCAGTTTGTAGGTAATACTTACCTAAGCTAACCCAAGCTTTTTTATCATCAGGCCATACACGAACAATTTCTTCGCCAATTTTAACCATGTTTGCATAATCTTTAAGCTCAAAGTATGCGCCAAGTTTTAATTGGTAAGGGCCTTTGTTAGGCTCTTTTTGAAGTTTTATTGCCTTATCTGCTGGTTCAAAAACATCACGGTATTGCTCTAACTGATAGTTAGCTTGAGCAATACGTGTATAAACCGTAGGGTCCTCTTCACCGGTAAAGTCCATCCAAGCTACATATGCTTTTTTAGCTTCTTGGAACTTTTCTGTACCAGCGTATAAGTCACCTAACAACTTAAGAGTCTGTTCTTGATCAGCAAAGTTTAAAACATCAGGTGCAACGGCTTGCTTAGAGTACTTGATCGCTTCGTCATACTTTTCTTTTTGAGCGTACATGCTACCTAAGTAACGATTTACGGTCGCTTTATCAAAGTCATTCGAAGGCTCGATTTCTCTAAGCAAAACAATAGCTTCATCAACTTTTTCTTCGTTGTACAAATCAAATGCTTTAATTACTTTTTTACCAGTACGCTCGCCCATGATTTTAGTTTTTGCTTTTTTACGCTCTTCAATCTTTGCGTAATCCGGCGCTGCTAAAACAGATGCACTTAAAGTAGCACCCGACACAGACATAAGAATTGCAAGAGCAGTTACTTTAGAAAAATTTCTCATTACTCGCCTCCTTAGTTGCCTTGGTTAAGTTTAAAGTCTAATTGAACTTGTAAACCTGGTTGTTTCTGTGGTTTTCCGTCAATGATCTTAGGACGGTACTTCCACTTACGCAGTGCACGTTTAGCTTCACGGTCAAAGATACGTTTCGGATCTGCGTCAATTACTTCAACGTCAGTTACTCCACCTAGCTCATCAATTGTGAATGAAAGTTGAACCCAACCTTCTTTACCATCACGTGCTGCTTGCGTTGGATATTTTGGTTCTATACGAACGATAGGTGTCGCATCACCATCTCGTCCAAATGCACCAGGACCACTTAGTCCACCTGCCGAACTACCAACATCAATGCTTCCCATATTAAATGACATAGCACCAGGATTTGGATTATTATTTTCCGGCTGTGGCGGCTGCGGTTTAGGCGGCTGCTTTGGCGGTGGCGGAGGAGGAGGCGGTACACGCTTCCTCTCCTGCACCTTAGATTCAGGCGGATTCGTCATTATTTCGACTATGATCTGCTCTTTTTGTTCCGTATTACGGTCAGCCCCACCAGAGATGAGGAATGCCATGAAGTAGAACAAGCCGAAAGTAACTGCCCCACCTGCAATCAGTGAAAACAGAAAACGAATCATTACTGATCTCCAGCTATTGAAATTCTCAGGTTATCACCCGTCGCTTTAATCTGGTCCATAACTTTAACCACTACGCCGTGTTTTGCTTCTTTATCAGCTTGCAAAATTACAACTTCAGTAGGTTGTTCTGCTAATAAACTTTCGATTTTTGCTGAAATACGTTCAACATCAACCTGCTGTTTATCAATCCAGATTTCGCCGTTACTACGAATAGCAATAAAAATGTTAGCATTTTTTTGCTTAGTAGCTTGAGCCGCTTTAGGTTTATTGACCTCGATACCAGCCTCTTTAACGAACGATGTAGTTACGATAAAGAAAATAAGCATGATAAATACGATGTCAAGCATTGGCGTCATATCAACCGCTGCTTCTTCTTCTTCACGAAAACGTTGTTTACGTGCCATATTTAATTCTCTCTCTAGTGATGAGGCATACTATCAATAAGTTTGGCTTTCACCATTTTAGCTTTTGTCTCAAGACGTGAGCTAAAAAATACTCCAGATAATGCCGCAACCATTCCAGCCATTGTTGGGATTGTTGCCATTGAAATACCTGATGCCATTAAACGTGCGTTACCCGTACCCTGGTTGGCCATGGTTTCAAAAACCGAGATCATACCAGTAACAGTACCAAGTAAGCCTATTAAAGGACAAACAGCTACTAATGTCTTAATCAACAACATACGCTGATCTAATTTTTCAGACGCTTCAGAAATCCATGCTTCACGGATTCTGTGTGCGTACCAAGACGTAGTGTCTTGGCGGGCATCCCACTTTGCTACAATTTCTTTCGCTGTGCGAGGAAATTCTGCAAGTAGGAACCAATAGCGCTCAATCATTAAAACCCACATAAGAAAGAGTGCTATCGCGACCACGTATAAAACCTGGCCGCCTGTGCCAACAAAATCCCTGATAGATTCCCATATCTCCATCAGGACTAGCATTAGGCTTTCTCCTTCTCCGCGTGAGTAGCAACGATACCCGCGCTTTGCTCATCAAGGATGTGTAATACCGACTTACTACGACCAGCTACAAGAGCATGAAGTAGAATTAGTGGTAATGCAGCAATTAGACCTAGCGCTGTAGTTACAAGTGCTAGAGAGATGTTACCTGCCATGATCTTCGGATCACCCGTACCGAACAATGTGATTGTTTGGAACGTTAAGATCATACCGATTACTGTACCTAGTAGACCTAGTAACGGTGCAATTGCAGCAAGAATCTTAATTATATTGATACCAGCTTCAATGCGTGGCGTTTCACGTAGAATCGCTTCATCAAGTTTAAGCTCAAGGTTTTCAACATCTTGGTTCTTGTTGTCATGGTACACTTTAAGAATACGACCCAGTGGGTTATTTGTATTCGGTGTAGCAACATTTTTAAGCTGGCTCTTAATCTTACTAGTAGTAAGTGTAAGGTCAACAAAACGGATTAGAGTAATTAGCATACCTAGGCCAAGTAAAGCCGTGATGATATAACCAACTACGCCACCTTGATGGAAGTATTCCATAAGGGTCGCTTTTTGAGTGTTGATACGTAAGATAGCGCCACGAGTCGGATCTATGTAAACACCAGCGTAGTTATCTGGTGATGTATTTTCTAGAGCCGTGATACCGTCTAAGATATAACCGTCTGGTTGCTTACCTAGAGGCTGGATAGACTTAGTCTCTGGTGAATAAATTAAGTAACCATCGTCTGTAACTAAGTTAAAGTTACCGATACGCGTTACTTTTTTCATTGACGGGTTACCGTCAAGACCAGCAACTTCAGTTTCAAAAGTTGAAACTTTAGCTGATTCTGTCATTTCAGTTTGAAGTGAAATCCAAAGTTCTTCAAGTTCGCGAACTGTAGGAAGTTCTTTAGCAGCTGCTAACGAACGTAAGATTTCAGCACGACCTGGTTTTTCAGCACTAACTAGTGACGCTTCGATAGAACCGATAGCATCTTGAGCTGCACGACGTACAACACCAAACATCTCACCTAAAGTACCTTGGGCACTTTGAAGAGCTGCTTCTTTTTCAGCTAGCGTATTTTCGTTTTGTGCATATTGCTTAGCTAAGCTTTCACCACGAGACTTCTCAGAAGCAAGTTGGCTTTTAGCTTTGTTAAGTAATGCTTGCTTGTCAGCACGTTCTGATAAGAACTCTTGCTCACGTTGCTTATTGATTTTACCTTCAGAGATACGCTCTTGCTTTACTTGCTCAAGAATTTTATCTAGAGCTCCAGTATTTGCATGTGCATTAAGCGCGGTACCTGCAGAAACAGTTAGTACTGCTGCAACAGCAAAACCTTTAAATAGTTTCTTCATTATTGATTACTCCGCGCCAAAGATAGGTAGTTTAACAAGTTCTAATGTCGCTTGCTTACGCGCCATACGAATAACTTCTTTAACAGGTTTTAGGTATTCTTCGCCTAATTCTTTCCACTGTTTAGTGTTGTTATCCCACACCCAAGCATGTTTCAAGTCAAAAGACTGAGCAACGTAAGTGATACGACCTAACTGACCGATATCAACGTTAATGCTTTTACCATCAACTTCTAGAGTACCTTGTGAAGCAGATACAAGAGAGCTGTATGCTGTTTCAATAGTGTAAGCTTCAAGTACTTGACGGAATTTTTCAGACGTCGTTACAGACGCAGAAACCATGATCTCACGTAGTCTTTCAACACGTCCTAAACGCGTTTCAAGATTAAATGGAACGTCCGCTTTGATGAATTGCTCAAGCGTATCGATCATGCGATACATCAAAGGCACAACGTTTTGTTTAGTGTTATCAATAGTCGCGATTTGACGATCAAACGATTCAATTGAAGCGTTTTGGCTATCAACCAAGCGCGACACGTGATCGTTATACACTTTCATAAGTTCAGTCTCATCAACAACGCTACGGTACTCAGCGATTAGCTCCTGAGTTTGACCATATACATTGTCAATTTTAGTTTGAGACTTAACCGCAGCCTTTTGAATTTGTTGACCTGCTTTTTGCACGTCATTCAAAGGATCTGCAATCACATTGCTGCTTGCAAATGCAAATGCGCCAACCAACGCAGTTGCTACAAGACTCTTTCTGATTTTAACAGACATAGTTCCCAACCAATTAAGTAATGTTACTTTTATAATTTAATTATCCTCCGAGGAGAACAACCCTGATATCTTTTAATAGATATCAACCTTCCAATAATGCTAAATGCAATTAGCGCTGTCAACTTGATGTTTACTAATCTCAGTAAATAAATAGCTAAGTTAATGCTTAAACGAAAGTACCAGCCCACAACAGTTAACATTATTGCAACGAAGCTTTTTCTTAATATTTCTATTAAAGCCTTTTAAGGGGTGTATTTATTCGCATTGCACTGACATAAAACAACATTATTGCAACATTTAGCTAAAGCTGAATTCGCACTGAAAAAAAACTAAAAAAAATATAAATTGATATAACAAAAGTTATTTTTTACACGATTTTATCGTGTTTTATCGCCTCAGTTACACTTCATCTGAAAAAACAAACCATTTGTCGCACAAAAAAACAACACTGGATAATATTTAATATCGGATACTCACGCTTTATATACATAACTTTTAAAGCTATATTAAAACGTGTTTTTCCATAAATAGTAATAATAAACTCAACAATGCATTTCTTTTATCAACATAAAAGCTTTTGATAATTAAACAGGTTGTATTTACCGCTTTAAAGTATTCTTTAATACCATTTTAACGTTAAGGTTAATTCAGTAATTAAGTTAATCATGAAGAGTTACCCTACTTTATTAGTAATACACTATAAATGAAGCTTTACGTTCACATAATAAAGTAATAGAAGCACCTAGAAGCCCTTCTCAATGAGTAGCCTTCGTCACACAGAGTAAGCTTGAAACAGAATTTGCATGGATTGATATTGAGCATCGATTTTATTTAAGCTGGTATCGGGCCCATTGAATAAATTCTTATGAATGGTTTTTAAAAGTATTAGAAGATTGTTTTGTTCGTTAGATTATTAGTTGTTTAGCTTTGCAAAGATAGAATGTTTGAGTAGTTTTTTAGATTTAAAAAAAGGAGAATTTGAGGTATTAAAATAAATAGATTTAAGGAAGGGGAATTATGGTGAAACAGAAACCTGCTTCACCAAGATGAACTAGAGTTCACATAATAAATTATGCTGCTTCTACGTTCTCAGCTTCAGGGCCTTTTTGACCTTGTTTGATGCTGAATGTCACTGCTTGACCTTCGCTAAGAGTGCGAAAACCAGAACCAGTGATTGCGCTGAAATGTACAAACACGTCAGGACCATTTTCTTGTTCAATGAAACCAAAGCCTTTAGCTTCGTTGAAAAACTTTACTTTACCAGTAACCGACATACTAAATTTTCCTGTAAGTCAATAATTAAAATTCAGCCATATTATTATGGCAATATCCTCCCTGAGTCAATGCTCAAAAATATGGAGGTACAGTACAGGAACAAGTAATAACCTAACCGGTAACCTTAAACGCAGCACAATATCCGTAAATTCAATACATAAAAACTCAAAGCAAGGTAAGATTAACACATTATATTTTTTTTCGCTCTATTAATTAGGAATTATTTCTTAAAAATATAAATTTGTTTTAAATCGCCTTTAACTGACTAATTTACAAGCAAAAAGCTATAAGTATTATTGTAATATTTATTGCTGTAAGCGAGATCAAAAGCCACCTACAACCACCCTGTCGTCGAATTACGCTTCAATAATATCAAAAGCACAAACAAAAAAGCCGCATTAAAAATTAAGCGGCTTTAGATTTAAATATATTATTGGCTATTCGACAGACCAATCCATTGTATTTTCAGCCTTTATAGGCACAACTTCAGAGTCGCCCAATGTATAACTTGCAGGTACTTTCCACGGCTTTCTTTGTAATGTAATTGTATCTGTATTACGCGGCAATTCGTAAAAATCAGGGCCAAAGTGGCTTGCAAACCCTTCAAGCATGTCCAAAGCTCCTGCATCCTCAAATGCTTCAGCATATAATTCAATAGCGGCATGAGCCGTGTATGCACCAGCACACCCACAAGCTGCTTCTTTTTTATCTTTATAATGTGGTGCAGAGTCAGTTCCTAAGAAGAATTTTTTATTTCCACTTATTGCTGCAGCCATTAATGCTTGCTGGTGAATGTTACGCTTGAGAATTGGCAAACAGTAATAATGTGGGCGAATTCCACCCGCTAACATATGATTGCGGTTATAAAGCAAGTGATGCGCTGTAATTGTTGCCGCTACATTGCTAGGTGCATTAACTACAAACTCTACTGCATCTTTAGTCGTAATATGCTCGAGTACAATTTTAAGCTCAGGAAAGTCATTTACTACATCTCCTAAAATTGTATCCAGAAATACTTTTTCACGGTCAAAAATATCAATCGACGAATCTGTCACTTCCCCATGCACTAACAGCAACATGCCTACTTCTTGCATTGCTTTTAAAGCTGGATAAATATTTTTTACTGATGTAACACCCGAGTCAGAATTAGTGGTAGCGCCAGCAGGGTAAAGCTTAGCTGCTACTATTTTACCTGTCGCTTTAGCTTTTATTATTTCATCTGGTGTAGTTTTATCCGTGAGATACAAAACCATTAATGGCTCAAAGTTGCCTTGTGGATTTGCAGACATAATGCGTTCTCTGTACGACAATGCCGTATCTGTGCACGTTGCTGGCGGAACAAGGTTTGGCATAACAATAGCGCGGCCCATGTATCTGCTAATATCGCGTACAGTGTCTTTTAACTGGTCACCATCACGTAAATGTACATGCCAGTCATCAGGGCGAGTGATAGTAAGGGTTGTTACAGAGTTTGTATTATTACTTGTCATTACTTTGTTCCACGGCTGAATTTATCCGATCATAGGCATATGATGTTTTCGAGTAAAGATTTTATTAAAAATAAAGTTTTTATATGGATAAAATTACTGAGGTACTATTTAAAGCACAATGAGCAAATTCAATGTTATTAGCTTATTGTAATGATTTATGATTAATTAAAACTCGCTATATTAAAACTTTACAGTGTATGAAACCACTCATCGCTTTAATTTGTACAAAAACCCTAGATTAGGTTAACTTAACTGCGAATTTAAAAATAAAAAGAACAATATAAATTGCCTATGTCTTATAAAACCGATGCTACTAGAGCGCTTGAGATAAAAACTGATCAACTAAGTATCATTAATCAATTTTCATCTAGCCTATTGCAACTCGATACATTAGAAGAATTATTTAAGTATGTTACAACACATGTTGTAAATCGCTTAGGGTTTGTTGATTGTGTCATATATCTAGCTGACAATAATGCAAATACATTAAACCAAGTTGCATCAATGGGTATTGCACACGCGCGGGACAAATATCAAGCGGAACGTAAAATAATACGTTTTAGTGAAGGTATAACGGGCGCTGTTGCAACGACCGGAAAAGCGGTAATTATTAACGATGTAACGAAAGACAGCCGTTATATCGCTGATGAACGCCCTGCTCAATCAGAACTATGTGTCCCCCTCATATATAAAGAACAAGTTTTAGGTGTTATTGATTGTGAGCACCCTATCAAGGGTTATTTTACCAATGCACACCTTGAAATTCTTACAACAGTTGCTCACTTACTCAGTGCCAAAATTAACCAGGTTAATACAGTAAACAACTTACAAAAAACAGTTGAGCAACTCAACAATGCACAAAAATTAGAAAACAGCTTATTACAAATCGCTAACCTAACTTACAAAGCGAATGACCTAGATACATTTTTTAAAGCCTTGCATTCAATTATCAATAACTTACTTCGAGCCGATAACTTTTTTATCGCTTTATATGACAAAAAAGTAGATATACTTGACCTTGTTTATATAGTCGAAGAAGGCATAAACACCAAAACACATCAAAAAATATCTAAAGAACAACTTAAAGACACTGCTTCATATTACCTACTGCAAACAGAGCAAACCTTATTACTCAATAAAGATGCCTTTCAAAGTCATATAGATAACGGTGATTTTAAAATGGTAGGTCGGCAATCTGAGTCTTGGTTAGGTGTTCCATTTAAAACAAGTGATCGTATAAGCGGGGTTATCGTTGTACAAAGCTACGATAAAACACTGCATTACAACGAACACGATAGTGCTCTTCTAACGTATGTAAGTCGCCAAATAAGTATGGCAATTGATAGGCAATTAGCCCGCCAAGAACTTGAGCACAAAGCATTACATGACGAGCTTACAGGCCTTGCTAACCGCTCACTACTCATTGAACGTATAAAACATGCTATTTTACGTTTAACGCGTGCTAAAAAGAGTACTAGCCATGCCCTGTTGTATCTAGACTTTGACCGTTTTAAAAGTATTAATGATTCGCTCGGGCATGAAGTTGGGGACCACTTCCTTATAAAAATATGCGACTTGATTAAAGGTACAGTACGAAGCACGGATACATTTGCACGTTTAGGCGGCGATGAATTTGCAATTTTTATGGAAAACATCACGCATAAAAACCAAGTTAATGAAGCTTTAAACCGCATTAAAAACGCATTATCAAAACCTTTAAATATAGATAACCACTTACTCCAAGCATCAACGAGTATTGGGATTGCCTATACAGATAACGTAAACGACAAAGCTTATATATTACTGCAACAAGCCGATGCCGCTATGTATGAAGCTAAGTCAACCGGACGTGGTCAGGTAAAGTTTTTTAATAACACGATGCGTAAAAAACTTAAAACCCATGCCGATATAGAAAACGACTTACAACACGGTATTGAACACAACGAGTTTGAACTCTATTTTCAGCCAATTTTCACAATTAATACCAGTGAAGTTATCGGCTTTGAAGCACTTGTTCGTTGGCACCACCCTACAAAAGGGTTTGTACCCCCTAATGACTTTATACCGATAGCTGAAACTACAGGGCAAATTATAAATCTTGATTTACATTTACTTGATTTGGCGGCCCAGCATATTTCAAATTGGCACCAACAAGGCCATCGCTTTTTAAAAGTCACCGTTAACGTATCGTCACGACACTTTGCAAGCCTCGATTTTGTAGCGCAAATACATTCCATTTATAATAAGTACCAATTACCTCTAGGTTCTTTATGCTTAGAAATTACCGAATCTGGCTTAATAGAAAATCTAGAACTCGCCACTCAAATAATTGAAGGTCTTTCACCTTTAAAAGTAAAATTATGCCTTGATGATTTTGGAACAGGTTATTCAGCACTAGGCTACTTGCACCAACTGCCTATTCATATTTTAAAAATAGATAAAAGCTTTATTGACCATCTACAGGATTCTACTAACCCACTTGTTGAAGCCATTTTATCACTTGCGCAATCATTAAAACTTGAAGTTGTAGCTGAAGGAATAGAAACAGTTGAGCAATTAACTATTTTGCAATCCACCGCGTGCGACTATGGCCAAGGCTTTTTAAAATCGAAACCTGTTACTGCCAAAGAAGCCATATTACTAATTAATAAACCCTTATAAAAAGAGCCAGCGAGTAGGTCGCTGGCTTTGGTACTACGCATATACTCACCCATTGAGCTAAACTTAAGCTATAAGGCAAAACGACTCTAGCTTTTAAACCACAATCTAAATTATGCATTCAACAAATCTCACCTCATACCGTTATCAACATGGTTAAAACTCACGCTGAGCTAAAACACACAGCAATCGTTATATTTAAAATACAACATGAAGCAAACTCATCTAAAACTCATCAAACCAGTTTTCAAATGACTTTTATCATTACTAACCCTAATATTTTCACGATTCATAGCGATAAACTGCAATAAAATGCATTGCTTTAGCCATCTAGACGTTGAAACGTTTTTTATATAGGCGTAGTATGTAATTAATCTGAGCTGAACTCACTTTTTTCATGAGAATTTTTAAAGATGATTGGTATTAAACATTTAAAAACCATAGCAACCCTAAAAGAAACAGGATCTTTGGTTAATACAGCACGAGAGTTATTTTTGACACAGTCTGCTTTATCTCATCAAATCAAAGATTTAGAGAATAAATTGGATTGCCAATTATTTGAGCGTAAAACTCAACCAGTCCGCTTTACCCCTCAGGGAATGCTATTACTTGAATTAGCTCACGAAATATTGCCAAAAATGGAAGCGACTAAATGTCGTTTAAAAGAAAGCTTAAACCAGCCTATTTCTCAACTGCGTTTGAGCGTGGAATGCCATGCATGTTTTCATTGGTTATTACCTACTATTAAAGAATTTAATAACTTTTGGCCTGATATAAAAATTGATTATGAACGTGGCTTTAGTTACGACGCTATTCCTGACTTACTAAGCGATGAGCTCGATTTAGTTTTAACGTCTGACATACGCGAACCCGACACATTAGAATACGCGCACTTATTTGATTTTAAATTGAAGCTTATTGTGGCGCCGGATCATGAACTTGCTAAAAAAGCGTATGTAACAGCGCTTGATTTAAAAAACGAAACTATTATTTCATACCCTATTCCGCGTGAACGCCAAGATATATTTAAGCATTTCATTCAAAATGCTCGTTTTGACGGTACATTAAAAACGGTTGACCAAGGACTACTTATTTTTCAACTAGTAAGTGCTGGAATGGGCGTTGCCGCTTTACCTGATTGGCTAGTTACACCTTATGAAAGCCAAGGCTTAATTAAATCAATTCCTTTGGGCGCTCTTGGTCTTACTCGCCCTATGTATTTAGCGATGAAAAAAGACATGAAAGATAACCCTGTTTATCGTCACTTTTTAAATACCTGTAAGCTAAATAACGGTCGATAATCATCAATATAATAAGTAATATCGCTGTAATTAACTCTACAGCGTTTAACTCTTATGTTTGTTATTAAAAAAATGATTGGTGGTTTACTTATGCCACTGCCTCTATTTGGTTTATTTGCGTGCCTGATGCTCCTACTGGCATTTAAAGGCCGCAAATCAGCCCTCTTCTTGTCTACTTTAAGCTTAATTGTATTACTTGCATTGAGCACACCCTTTATCGCAAATTTAATTATCCAAAATAATGAACCAGCGTCGCTTGCATTTAATGCCCTAAAGCACCCTAAAATAGACAAAATAGTTGTACTAGGTTGCGATATAAACCCAAATTCGGCTTTAAGTTCAAATAATCAATTAGGTAATTGTGCGCTAACGCGCTTAGTCGAAGGTGTAAAACTTGCCAAGTACTACCCTAATGCAGAGCTTATAGTTTCAGGCGGGGGTTATAAAAATACCACTAATAGCGGGCTTATGTATCAAACGGCAATTAGTTTAGGCGTTAATAAGAGCCGTATTTTCCAAAATCCAAAAGCAATGGATACAGGTGAAGAAGCTAAATTACTGGCATCAAAATTAGTCGACTTTAAAGTTGCACTAGTAACATCTGTACTGCACATGCCCCGTGCCAAAGACTTATTTAGTGCTCAAGGTATTGAAGTCATAACCGCAGCCACTGATTATCATAATTTTGCTGCACTTCCATGGAGCAAGCAGTTTATTCCCAATGCTCATGCCTTACTTGTGGTTACGCAATACAGTCACGAAGTAGTAGGAAATATATGGATAAGTTTGCGCCGCTGGATAGATCCAGAGGCGCTGTAACTTATATAGCCTAATTAAACTGGGTTATCTATGTCTATAAATGTCACATCAAAACCATGCTCTTGAGCAAGTAACTCACCTAGTGCTTTTACGCCATAGCGCTCTGTTGCATGATGCCCAGCTGCAAAAAAATCAATGTTTTGCTCACGAGAACTATGAATTGTCTGCTCCGATGCTTCACCCGTTAAATAAGCATCAATGCCTTGATCTGCTGCTAAGTCAATATATCCTTGCCCACCACCAGTACACAGTGCAATAGTTTCTATTTTAGCTGAACGTACTAAGCTTGTGAGCGGGGTTCGATTAAGCACCTTTGCAATTTTATCTGCAAAATCTTCACCACTTAATGGTGTTTTTAAACGCCCTTTCATTGCTACGCTATTTGGAGTTGGCTCTAGCCCTGTTTCAATTTCAATATCTAATAACTTTGCAAGTTGTGCGTTATTGCCAACTGCTGGGTGAATATCGAGTGGTAAGTGATAGCCGAATAAATTAATATCGTTTGCTAGTAGCGCGCCTATGCGACGCTTTTTCATACCCGTTATTGGTTGAGACTCCCCTTTCCAAAAAAAACCATGATGAACCAAAATAGCATCTGCTTGTTGCTCAATGGCAGCTTCTATTAAGGCTTGACTTGCGGTTACACCCGTCACAATTTTTTTAATTTCGTTTTTACCTTCGACCTGTAAGCCATTTGGGCAAAAATCTTTTATTAAATGAGGTTTCAAAATGTCATTTAGGAGTTGGTTAAATTCTCTACGTTGCATACAACTTACCTTACTTAGCACTGAATTTTGTGCAAATTTTGGCGTTTATAGGCCTAAAATGGAAGGAAAATCGCAAAAAATTGAAAAACTGTTTTAAAATAGGTATAAATACCTCTTCTTTATCTGTGTTCACAACGTATAGGGTCTCTGATGAGCAAACTAGACAAAACAGAAGTGTTATCTGCCTTTGAAGCAGCGTACGAAACCGCCAATGGTAAAAAACCTGAAATCACAACCAAACCTGGTTGGTACAGCATTGATGGCGGTAAAAATTTACGCCTAGCTGACGTAGCAGAGCTTACTAAAAAATTAAACTCTGGTAAAACAACTAAAACGAAAAAACCAAAAGCAGCTGCTCCTGTTAAAGCACAGAAAAAAGCGCCATTCACTGTTGTTACCGAAAATGAAGAAGGTTACACAGCGGAAGAACTTTGGATTGTAATTTTAGCTCGTAAAGATCATGACTGTCGCTTACCGCGCGGTGTTGTTTAATCAACATTTATGATTTTTAAAAGAAACCGCGTTAAGCGGTTTTTTTATATCCGTTATTTGCCAAAAACATAAAGCTTTATAAGTTGTGTAAGGCTAAAAAAAGCGGCTATGTAGCCGCTTTAAAAAGTTTAAAATAAATTACAGTTCTTCAAAATAAAGTGGTTCGCGTTCTTTTTTACCCACTTCATTCATTGTCTCTGCATTGAATAGTCGACCATTGATCATGGTGTAATCTACTTTATCCGAATCTCGAAT
Source organism: Pseudoalteromonas sp. SR43-2 (assembly GCF_014163885.1). NCBI lineage: Bacteria > Pseudomonadati > Pseudomonadota > Gammaproteobacteria > Alteromonadales > Pseudoalteromonadaceae > Pseudoalteromonas > Pseudoalteromonas sp. SR43-2. Next base: position 291,595 of record NZ_JACJED010000002.1, read on the forward strand.
ATTTTTAAGCGGATCGCCATCTATAACCATTAAATCAGCCAGTTTGCCCACTTCAAGCGAGCCTACGTTTTTATCAAGTCCTAAATACTTAGCCGGATCGAGTGTTGATGCACGTATTGCCTCAAGCGGTCTCATTCCGCCTTGTGCAAACATCCACATCTCCCAGTGTGCACCTAAGCCTTCACGCTGACCGTGAGCACCTAAGTTAACTAATACACCTAGGTCTTGCAGCTCGGCAGCAACGCGTGCGTTATTAAAGTGATTATAGTGATGATCGGGCGCTTTAATGCGGCGCATAGAGCGTGGTAATAATTGATTTTTTGGCACAAATTTACTTAAACGTGGATGATTCCACACATCAGTTTTATCGTACCAGTAATTTTCACCCCAAATGCCACCATAAGCCACTACAAGTGTTGGTGTGTAACCAACATCACTTTGCGACCATAACTGCTTTATATCGTCATATATATTCTCTACAGGGATTGAATGCTCAATACCTGTGTGTCCATCTACAATCATACTTAAGTTATGTTGTAATAATGAGCCGCCTTCAGGGACAACCATCATTTCAAGTTCACGGCCTGCTTCAATAACTTGTTGGCGCTGCTCTCGGCGTGGCTGGTTATACGATTTAACACTAAACGCCCCTACTTTTTTAAGGCGCTCTAAATGAAATTTAGCATCGTCTAACGAGTCAATATGCGACGTATAACCCGGCATATTTGCGCCATATAAAATAGTACCCGTTGAGAAAATACGCGGGCCAACAATCATGCCTGCCTTTTGCATTTCGCTTGCGGTAAATATTTCTGAGGTATCATTTGATGGATCGTGAATTGTAGTTACACCCAGCGCTAAACCTGCAAAGTTTTTCCAGTTTTGCTCAGGTATAATTTCATCGCTTGCTTGCGAGCCATGTGCATGAGCATCAACTATACCAGGCATAATTGTTTTGCCTGTTACATCAATAACCTCAGCACCTTTAGGGATGCTTATCTCGCTGGCTGTACCAATTGCTTTAATATGCTTGCCATCGGTGATGATTACACCATTTTCAATAACCTTTTCGCCATCCATAGTTATAATTTTTGCACCAGTGAGCGCAATCATGCCTTTAGACTCTGCCATTTTTTTACTGAAACCAATATTATCGCCACTTTTCACTTTAAAGTCGGCATCTTCGGCTTTGTTAATGGCAAACATCCCCTCAAGGCTTGCATGATAAAGCTCAGGCCCTAATGTCCAATAAAGTTTGTTGCTCTTAGCACTCCAGCTAATGTTTTCACCAGCACGTACCGATAACTGCTCTATTGGGAATTGACTGTCTTTAGGCCCAATATTAATTGTTTTACCACTTTGAACAAACGGCGTTACAAATACTTTAAATCGCTCAGCAAAAGCGAGGTATTGCCCATCTGGTGATACTCTAAATTCAGTAGCATGCTCTGATTCGTACAGTTTGCGAACTTTTTTACTTTCAAGCTCAACTAAGCTAAGCGTTGGTTGTGGCCAAGGACTCATTATAAAAACGCGATCGTTTGCATCTCCAAATTGTGGTTGATATCCACTTTTTGAAATAAGCTCACTTTTACCGCCTTTTGCGCTTACGCTATAAACCCCCGGATTAAGTGACCACTTAGGGTTTAAAATACTGCCGCCAGTAGCTTTTCGATAAACAACCGTTTTACCATCTGGGCTAAACGTTGGCTCTACATATTTACCAGGCTCTTTAGTTATTGTATCGCCACGACCACTGCGCGCAGACACCACTCTTACAGACCCTTGTTTGTTATCATCCCATGTGGTGTAAACTATTTTTTTACCATCGCGAGAGTATTGTGGAAATAATTCGTAATGATCTGTTTGCTTTGTTAAACGCTTAATTTTACCCGACTCTAAATCACGTTTATAAATATGCCCAAGCGCTTCAAAAATTGCCGTTTCGCCATCTGGGCTTACTTGCACATTACGCAGCATTTTTACATCAAACTCATCAGTATCTAAGTTTTGTGTAAAGCGCACTGCTTTTTGAATTTTTTTAGTAGTTTGCACTTTAAAAGGAATGGTTTTTACAGATTTGTCTGCAACATCTAGCTTGTGAATTGTACCACCAGCCCAAAATACTAACTCTTCGTTATCGGGTGTCCATGCAATGGTTGGGTATACACCATGAATAGCCCATGTTTCTTGCATATCTCGCTCAAGCTTATCGTAAAGCTTAGTGTGCTCACCGCTAGTTAAGTCATATAAATACAAGCTAGTTTGAAAGTCATCACGCTTTATATAAGCAAGCTTTTTACCATCTGGTGATGGTGTAGGCCTAATAGCACCGCCCATCGTATCGATTATGGTTTCAATTTCACCCGTTTCACGGTCGTAGCGCTTAATTTTATAAATACCCGCTACAGAATCTTTTGAATAATGAAAGGTTTTGCCGGGTGTTGCATCATGCGAAAAGTATACATAACGACCATCCGGTGAAAACATTGGCTCACCTAAATCTTTTTGATCGTTCTCGCGTTTTGTAAGCTGTACGCCCTTGCCACCCGCTTTATGATACAACCACACTTCACCTGCTCCCAATGAGCGGCTAGCTGTAAAGTGTTTACGCGCAACTAAGTAGTCGCCATCAGGACTCCATGCAGGACTATTTAATAACCTAAAGGTTTCATCGGTAACAGCGTGTTGATTTTCGCCATTTAAGTCCATTATCCAAATGTTATCGCCGCCACCTTGGTCGGAGGTAAACGCAATACTTTTGCCGTTAGGACTAAAGCGTGGTTGCATTTGCCATGCAATATCAGAGGTGAGCTTTGTAGCTGTACCACCACTCATTGACATAGTGTAAATATCGCCAAGTAAGTCAAACACCACAGTTTTACCATCAGGGCTAATATCAATATTCATCCATGTGCCTTGCTCAACGCTAATTGCAGCGTCAACAAATTGCCCTTTTGGTGAATCTACTTGCCATTTTTGTTCGTCTTTTTCAGCGGCATTTACCTGCCCTATCGCTAATGACACCGACAATGCTAATACTGTATGAAGCATTTTTTTCATGCGTTTCTCGCTTGTTATTGTTTCAGTAAAAACTATTTCACATGATTGCAACAAAAACAAACGCAACTTGCCAGCGTTATATGATAAAGCGCGGTTTATGTAGGTTTAATGCCAAACAATAGGGTCAAATTGATAGTAATTAACTAGCATACTATAAATTTCAGGATCGTATCGGCGAAGCTCTGCGGGTTTTTCGAGGAAGGTTTCGGTGATAACTGCAAAAAACTCAGCTTCGTTAGTCGCACCATAGCTGTGAATAACATGTGGCATGCTATAAGCAACATGACTTTTCAACTGGGTGAAAGCACGGCTAAATACTCGGCCCCACTCTTTGTAATCTGCTGAGCTTTTTAAAATGGGTGTGCCCGTTGTTTTACCTGTTTCTTGATCGAGTTGATGCGCAAACTCATGAAAAACTAAATTATGTCCATCACTTGGCAAGCGGTTACCTTCAAGCACGTCATGCCAACTGAGTACTAGTGTGCCGCCAGGCCATGACTCGCCTAGTCTTACCGTATTATGGTAACTCACAAGTCCTGCACTATCGCGAGTTGATTGCGGAGCATAATAAGCACTTGGGTATAATAAAATTTCTTTTACATTTCTATATAACGGCCACGGTTTATTAAGCACTAATACACACGCATCGGCGGCTACAATTAACTTCATTGCAGACGTTAGCCTTAAGCCATCACAACCGACAAAGCGTTTTTCGTTTAAAAACCACGTAATATGTCGCTCTAACTTTTCTCTGTCAGCGTCGGTCATTTTTTTATAGATGGGCATGCAACGCAGTAAAATATCTTTTTGCTGTGAATTTAAAGCAAAGTCTTTATATTTACTGCGCCATAATCGGTTTTGAATTGATGGCCAACGCCAGAAAATCACCACAAAAAGAATTAAAACAACAATTAACAGTCCATTTATCATGGGGATTTCCTGAGCTAAGGTATGGTATATAAATATGCCCAGCACACGTGCTTTTCAAGCATATAAGGTTATGTATTTGAATATAAAGTAATTCACATCGCATTGCTTATAGATTACTTAACCTGAACTTTGGTTAAGAGATTTACTAATGTATTGGATCATGGTGATATTTAAATTTATTTTCTCTAGCCAGAGATTTTTAGTGAAAACAAGGCGAATTTACGCGTTAATAACGGGCCTATTGCAAGTAAATTCAACGCAGTTAGCGCTAAAAATAGCTGCTTGAGATAGATTTATTATCCAGAGTTCAGGTTAATTACTGCTTGCACTGCCGTTAAATGATGTGTTTAAAGTTAACCTTTGCAAAAGGAGTCAAATGTACCCTGCAATGTGTTTATAAATTTCGCTACGTGCAAACCATCCATTAATGAGTGGTGTACATCGATAGCTAAAGGTATTGTACCTGTGTGTTTATCAAACTGACCAAATACAAATTTAGGAATGCCTAAACTCTCCCCTTCACTAAATGCATGCGAAAACGCACTAAAATTCAGCCACGGCAAAACAGATATATGAATTAAGTCGGCCTGCCCTTCTGTTTGAGCAAATGCATCAGAAAATAACGGCTGTAATTTCGCTTTTTTGCTTACGTCACTTGCATGATTTGCAAACTCTTTAAAATCGCTTGCGCTGTTAAAATAACTAAAAACAAACGTATCGTTTTCAGACAACTCAACCACACTTGCGCGAACACTATTAAGTAGCCATGGCTTACTATCTATTATACGTAGCATTATTGAATCGTACTCATGGCACGCTTTTAAGGCGCAATATACATATGCTTGAAAAAAAGAAAATTGATTGGTTTTGCAATAGTCGTAAAGTGCTTGAGCATCTAAACGCACACACACATTAAAATAAGGCTGAGAAAAGTGTTTAAATAATTCAAAGTGTTGCTTTCTAGGCCAATTATCTAAATCGATAGGCTGCATGAGAGAAGTTGAGGGAGTCATAATTTGCCGCACAAAATTAAAAATAAAGTGTACCGCTGTTCAGTAACAATTGCATTAACTTACAGATAAACAAAAGGTGTGCAATTGCACACCCTTATATAAATTAGAACTTAGATCACAGACCGTTTTTAATGATCTCTTGCGCTAATTCGTCAGCAATTAAATGCGTTGATTTTTGCTCTTTTTCGCTGCGAGCAAAAATTTCAGTTAACGTATTAAAAATACCTTCAACATGTTTATTAGACGCTGCTGCACTGTAACCTTCTGGCGCTGTTTCGTAATAAACATTAATAATACCACCGGCGTTAATTACGTAATCTGGTGCATATAAAATGCCTTTTTCACGAATAACTTCACCGTGGCGAGATTCTGCCAGCTGATTATTAGCACAGCCTGCAATAATAGTCGCTTTTAAACGCGGTATAGTTAAATCGTTAATAGTTGCGCCTAGTGCACACGGTGCATAAACATCAACATCTAAGTCGTAAATGTCATCAATGCCAACCGCAGTTGCGCCAAAATCACTTACTACACGGTCAATGGCAGCTTGGTTAATGTCAGTTACAAACAACTCAGCGCCCGCATCATGTAAATGTTTACATAAACCATAAGCAACAGCACCTAAACCTTGAACAGCCACTTTTACGCCTGCAAAATTTTGATGGCCACGTTGATGCTGTAGCGCTGCTTTAATTCCTAAAAAAGTACCGTATGCTGTAAATGGCGATGGGTTACCGCTTTTACCTTCAAGGCCCAATACGTAATTAGTCTCTTTATTCATAATAGCTACATCAGCACATGTGATGTTTACATCTTCTGCTGAGTAATAGCTGCCATTTAATCGCTCTAATTGACGACCAAATGCACGGAATAATTGCTCAGATTTAATTTCTTTCGCATTACCTATAATTACAGATTTACCGCCACCAAACGGTAAGCGCGCCACTGCATTTTTATAAGTCATGCCCTTTGATAAACGTAGCACGTCATAAACAGCATCTTCGTCGTTCGCATAATCCCACATTCTACATCCACCAACTGCAGGACCTAGGTTGGTATTATGCACAGCAATAATTGCTTTTAAACCCGACTCTTCATCAGAACAAAAAACCACTTGTTCATGGTTATCAAATTCAACTCGATTAAACACAGCCACTTAAAATACTCCGAAATAGTTAACCCGTGAGAGGGTATGCGCGCTGGAAATTGCCGAGACTTTATCACTTCATATACGTGTTCGCTATACTCACAGATGATAAAACCAATGAAAACATTAAGCTTAAATTAAATAACCTAATTAAAACTTTTATATAGATAAAAAATTTACAAAACCGTCATTTTTAAGTTTTAAATACTATAAATATAAGAACCACACCGACTTACGTTTACGTGAACGTAATACAATTGTTGCATGTAAAGTTTAATATACAAGTGCTACCTGGCCGCTACGTACCGCTGCCTATAGGTTTCCAGTAAAAAGTAAGCTTTTTCGCAAACTGGTCAGAGCTGTAAACTTGCTAATAACTCTATTTAAAAAACAAAAAAGCGAGCACTAGGCTCGCTTTTTAAAAATACAAAACGTACGTTATTTTAGCTTGCTATCAAGCTCTTCAATTTTAGCTTTCCAGATAGCAGGGCCTTGTGTATGCGCATTGGCGCCTTCACTGTCTACTGCAACAGTCACTGGCATATCTTCTACTTCAAATTCGTAAATAGCTTCCATACCTAAATCTTCAAAAGCTACAACACGCGCTTTTTTAATCGCTTTAGATACTAAGTAAGCTGCGCCACCTACTGCCATCAAATAAACAGATTTATGCTCTTTAATAGACTCAACAGTCGCAGGGCCACGTTCAGCTTTACCAATCATGCCTACAATGCCTGTTTTTTCTAGCATCATATCGGTAAATTTATCCATGCGAGTGGCTGTTGTAGGGCCAGCAGGACCTACTGCTTCATCGCGTACCGCATCCACAGGGCCTACGTAATAAATAAATTTATTATCAAAGTCTACGCCCTCAGGTAAACCTTCACCTGAATTGATCATATCTTGCAAACGTTTATGCGCTGCATCACGACCTGTTAAAATAGTACCCGAAAGTAAAACGGTTTCACCCATTTTCCATTCTTGAACATCTTTTTTAGTCAGTGTATTTAAATCAACACGACGTGTGCCTTCGCCTACTTCAAATGTTACTTGTGGCCAATCTTCTAGTTTAGGTGCTTTTAAATTAGCAGGGCCAGAACCGTCAAGCGTAAAATGTACATGGCGAGTTGCCGCACAATTTGGGATCATTACTACAGGTTTTGAAGCGGCATGCGTTGGTGCCGTTTTAATTTTAACATCAACAACCGTTGTTAAACCGCCTAAACCTTGTGCGCCGATACCTAATTTATTAGCACGGTCAAAAATTTCTAAACGCAGTTTTTCTTCAGTTGTCTCTGCGCCGCGTTCCATTAGTTCATGGATATCAACCGGATCCATTAACGACTCTTTAGCCATTACTGCTGCTTTTTCAGCCGTACCACCAATACCTATACCTAGCATGCCTGGCGGACACCAACCAGCACCCATTGTTGGTAGTGTTTTTTCTACCCATGCAGCAACATCATCTGACGGGTTTAACATAACCATTTTACTTTTGTTTTCAGAGCCGCCGCCTTTAGCCGCAACCATTACTTCTACTTTTCCACCCGCTACTAAATCAATATGCACAACCGAAGGCGTATTATCTTTAGTATTTTTACGCGTACCAGCAGGGTCTGCAACAATAGATGCACGTAAAGGGTTATCTGGATTCAAATATGCACGACGAGTACCTTCATCAACCATTTGTTGAACGGTTAAATCTGTTTTATCCCACTTAACATCCATACCGACTTTAACAAAACAGGTAATAATACCGGTGTCTTGGCAAAGTGGACGCTTGCCTTCAGCCGACATGCGTGAGTTAATTAAAATTTGTGCAATGGCGTCTTTAGCCGCTTTACTTTGTTCTTTGTTGTACGCTTTTTCGAGTGCTTGAACAAAATCAAGTGGGTGATAGAACGAAATATATTGCAATGCATCTTCAATGCTATCAATAAAGTCTTGCTGACAAATTGTACTCATAGTGGTTCCTTAAGTTACCGTTACGCGTTGTCGCGTAATCTAAATCAAACCGGTGACGGTGGTTTGCACTGTTTTTTGCAGCTTAGTGCTGCCAAAAAATTTGACTTATGATACCCTCCCAGCCCGTTTCGAGCCAGTTCTTAAAGGGGCAGTAAATGCTAAACAATAAAAAAAATTGTATTAAATTAGGCATAACACAAAACTGCATTGACGTTTTTGCGCATTTTTCACATTTGCCTTATGCAATTCTATTAGATTCTGCAAATAGTAATCATATAAACAGCCGTTTTGATATTGTTGCTATTGAGCCGCAAAGTACCCTTGAAGTAAAAAATAATAAAAGCTTTTTAAATAATATAGAAAGTAGTGATAACTGCTTTGAAATTATGAATAATGAGCTTTCGCATCTTGCTAAAACAAAAGCCGATTACGATTTACCCTTTAATGGCGGCTGGCTTGGCTACTTTGGCTACGACTTAGGGCGTACAATTGAAAACATCCCCACTCATGCTATTGAAGACATTAATCTTCCCCAAATGGCTATTGGCCTTTACTTAGATGCCCTTATTTACGACAAACAGCAACAAAGCTGGTTTTATGTATCGCAGCCAAACACCGATCGATTAGCGCTTTATGAGCAATACTTAAATACACACGCTAACTCCCAAGTTAATACGCAGTCCTTTGCCCTAAACAGCGACTGGCAATCAAATATGAGCGAAACGGAATACGCTGCAAAGTTTGCCCAAATTGAGGAGTATCTAAAAAGTGGCGATTGTTACCAAATTAATTTAGCGCAGCGCTTTAACGCTCAGTTTGAAGGCTCCCCTTGGGCAGCTTATATTAAACTGCGTGAGGCAAATAAAGCGCCATTTTCGAGCTTTATAAATCACCCTCAAGGGGCAATTTTATCAATTTCCCCTGAGCGCTTTATATCTGTAAATAATAACGTTGTAGAAACCAAACCTATTAAAGGCACTCTGCCGCGAAAAGCGGATGCGCTGGAGGATCAACGCCAAGCCCAAATACTCGCAGCATCAGCTAAAGATCGCGCTGAAAACGTCATGATTGTTGATTTACTGCGTAACGACTTAGGCAAAGCGGCAAAACCTGGCAGCGTTCACGTCCCTTCCCTTTTTGCTATTGAAAGCTTTCCGGCAGTGCATCATTTAGTAAGCACGGTAACCTCAGAACTTGATGAAGGCAAAACAGCGGTCGATCAGTTAAAAGCGGCTTTTCCGGGTGGCTCAATCACTGGTGCGCCCAAAATTAGAGCGATGGAAATAATTGAAGAACTAGAACCACATCGCCGCAGCATTTATTGTGGTTCAATTGGTTATTTAAGTGCATGTGGAAATATGGATACGAGTATCACTATTCGTACCTTGGTGTGCCACAAAGCGCAAATTTACTGCTGGGCAGGTGGCGGAATAGTAGCTGATTCTAAAGTCGAATTGGAATATCAAGAAACTTACGATAAAGTAAATAAAATCCTCCCTTTATTAAAACAGTAGGTCGCTTTGAATAGTGAACACATTATGGCGCGGTTTCTGTTAAGCCCTACAGCTGCGCCAAATCAGTTAAAAGACACACGTAAAAAACGCGCTAGCGCTGTTATGCTACCCATTATTGATATAGATAATCATGCACATATCTTACTGTGTAAACGCCCTACTTATTTACACCATCACCCTGGGGAGATTTGTTTGCCCGGAGGTAAGTTTGAAGTAAGCGACATTACCCTTCGCGCCACAGCCCTTCGCGAACTAAAAGAAGAGCTAAATATTGCCCAAAACAACGTTAATGTATTAGGTCACTTACCTGAGTATTCAACATTAACGGGTTTTAGTATTAGCCCCTATGTGGGTTTACTTAATAAAGGCACCACCTGGGAAAATGACTATAATGAAGTACAAGCGAGCTTTTTACTCTCGGTCACTGAGTTAAATAACGAAGCTAATTGGCAACCCTTACCTTTTCAACGATTTGGGAAAACGGTTATTTTGCAAGGTTTTAAAACGCCACATGGTTTACTTTGGGGTGCGACTGCAAGCATTATAAAAAACTTTACAAAACAACTCGCCTTACCAGTTTAAATCTTCGTTATTAGTAGTTACACAATCACAATTCCACGTTATCATGCTCGACCGTTCAAAGAGCAGCTTCGTGCTGATAAAACAAAGTAGAGACACACACATTATGATCAGTGCATTTGATATGTTTAGCATTGGTATTGGCCCTTCGTCATCACACACCGTTGGCCCAATGCGCGCATCACGCTTATTTGTTAATGACCTACAAGAACAACAATTATTAGCAAATGTTACCGATATTAAAGTAGAGCTTTATGGCTCTTTGGGTCAAACAGGTGTTGGCCATGGTTCGGGTAAAGCCGTAATTCTTGGTTTAGCCGGTTATGACCCTGAAACTATAGATGCCGATTTAGTCGACGACATTTTAGCGACAATCGAAAAAGATCAGGTTATTTATTTAAACAAAACACACAAATCTAAATTTCCAAAACAAGGCGCTATTGTTTTTCATCGTCGCAAAACGCTGCCTAAGCACTCTAATGCAATGGAAATTATCGCCTCAAACAACGGCGAAAAAGTTTACAGCAAAGTATATTACTCTATTGGCGGTGGCTTTATTGTCACTGATGAAGAGTTTGAAAACGAAAAACAAGCAGCCCTTGATATTAGAGAAGAAAACCCAGCTCCTTTCCCTTTCAGTAGCGCAAAAGAGCTACTAGAGATGTGTAAAGAGTCAGGGCTTAGTGTTTCAAGCTTAATGATGAAGAACGAAAAAACACTACGCACTGAAGATGAAATAAAAGACACGCTGTTTCATATCTGGAAAGTAATGATGGCCTGTATTGACCGTGGTATGCGTACCGAAGGTATCCTACCTGGCGGCTTAAAAGTAAAGCGCCGAGCGCCTAGCTTATACTTAAAACTAAATATAGAGGTCAGTAACGACCCACTTCGTGCAATGGACTGGGTTGATTTATTTGCCCTTGCCGTAAACGAAGAAAATGCGGCAGGTGGCCGTGTAGTTACCGCACCAACTAATGGTGCTGCGGGTATTTTACCGGCTGTGCTTATGTACTATCACACATTTGTGAAAGAAGTAGACCGCGATATAGCCACACGTTATTTATTAACGGCTGCTGCTATTGGTATTTTATATAAAAAGAATGCCTCTATATCGGGTGCCGAAGTAGGTTGCCAAGGTGAAGTTGGCGTTGCGTGCTCTATGGCTGCAGGCGCATTAACAGAAATTGTTGGTGGCAATGTTGTGCAAGTAGAGAACGCAGCAGAAATTGGTATGGAACATAATTTAGGCCTCACGTGCGACCCTGTTGGTGGCTTAGTACAAGTACCGTGTATTGAACGTAATGCAATGGGCGCGATTAAAGCAATTAATGCCTCACGTTTAGCTATTCGTGGCAGTGGCGAGCAAAAGGTATCACTTGATAAAGTGATTAAAACCATGCTTGAAACCGGCAACGACATGAAAACCAAATACAAAGAAACCGCTCGCGGTGGATTAGCTGTTAATATTATCGAATGTTAATCAGCTCGCTATAAAGAGAAAAAGCTGCCTATTTTAAAATAGGCAGCTTTTTTATTGTTCGTTCAATGCAATCACCTTATTTAACGGGTAACTCTATATCTGCAAATAACTTATCTACGTCATCTTGGTTACGTAACAAGCTTGCTCGCTCTACGCGCTCTTTAGTTAAGTGCGGTGCAAAACGTTCAATAAAATCATACATGTAAGTACGTAAAAAGCTGCCCTTTCTAAAACCAATTTTGGTCGTGCTTGCTTCAAATAAGTGGCTTGCATCAATACACACTAAATCGGTATCGCTCACTTGATCTATCGCCATTGAAGCGACAACACCAACTCCTAAACCCAGTCGTACGTATGTTTTTATAACATCAGCATCGGTTGCAGTAAATACAATGTGTGGCTCAAGTCCGTGTGCGCTAAATGCTTTATCTAACTCTGAGCGGCCCGTAAAACCAAATACATATGTAATGAGTGGATATTGGGCAATGTCAGCAACAGTTAAACTATTTGCCTTTTTAGCGAGCGGATGGTCTTTAGCAACAACAATACTGCGATTCCAATGATAACAAGGCAACATAACTAAATCTGAATACAAATGCAGTGCTTCTGTTGCAATAGCAAAGTCGGCATCACCGCGTGCTGCAGCATCCGATATTTGCTGTGGAGTACCTTGGTGCATATGAAGCGATACCGCAGGGTATTTTTTCATAAACCCTTGAATAACGTTAGGCAAAGCATAACGGGCTTGGGTATGTGTTGTGGCAATATTTAACTTACCCTGATCAGGTAACGTATGCTCATTAGCAACGGCTTTAATACCTTCTACTTTGGAGAGTATTTCACGAGAAATATTAATTATATCTTCGCCAGCACCGGTTACATGCGTTAAATGTTTACCACTGCGACCAAAAATTTGTACACCCAACTCGTCTTCTAACATGCGTACTTGTTTAGAAATTCCTGGCTGCGAGGTAAATAAACTCTCAGCAGTCGCTGAAACATTTAATTTATGATTTTGTACTTCTACGATGTATCTGAGTTGTTGTAATTTCATGGCTGCAAATTTTAACGTTATTATTCATATTATTTATAAAGGCAATACCGCTTAAAACCAAGTGTTATTTACGTAAAATATCACTTTAGGTCTTTAGGTGTGCAATTATCTGATTAGAGCTCAAGGCTAGCATAATAAATATGCTTGAGGTAGCGATGTTTATTCAGCTTTAGTTTATAAGCCCTTAGGGTGACTACGGTTTATAAAGAGCTCAACCTATCAATTTTTTGGTGTATTTTTTAAGTTAATCGGCGCAAAGCTACCCTGTTAACGTATATTTAATGTAAGATTAAATAATTAGGTTATATGTCCGAGAATTACACCATGATCGTTTCTATTATAATAGTGCTTATAGTTGCATTGATTGTGATTGCACTTTGGGTAAGTGCTGTACAACAACACAAAGAAAAACAAGAGGCAGAACGCCGCAAAGAGCTTACAAAACAAAAAGCTATAATAGAAGAAACAGAAGAAGCGCTAATGAATAGTGCTAACATACCCCTGTCTGAGAATCTAATTCGTACGTTACAACGCCGTATTTACGAAGCTTTAAATACAATGGTTAATAACTCGCAAACATCTAAAGCACTTAAAAGCCGCTTAAGTGAAGCAAAAACGCACTTATCTAATCCCGTTCAAGATAATAGCAGTGAAGCTTTAACGCTACCGAGTAATGACAAGCAACTTGTAGGCCTAATTCAAGGCATTAAAAAATTACGCTCAATTTTACGCTCTGAACATAGTAAAGGTCGTATTGACAGCCAAGTTTTTGTTTTAGAAGATAAACGTCTCGAAAAACTACAACTACGTATTAATATTGAAAGCCAAGTAAAGCGTGGCTTATCTGCCCGCTCAGCAAGTATGGTTGGCTCTGCAAGGCAGTATTTTGAAAAAGCACAGGCAACGCTCAATGCAGTTACATACACCGATGAATATGTAACAACAAAACGCCAAGAAGTTGAAGGTTACTTAGAAGCAATTAGTGTTGAACTGAGAGCTTCTAATGCAAGCGCACTTAAAAAGAAAACAGAAGAAGAGCAAGACGACTTAGATATATTGTTTGCTCCTAAAAAGAAATGGTAATTCTTTTAAAAAGTATTAAAAAAGCCTGCACAAATTAAATTTATGCAGGCTTTTTTGTCTATTTGTTAGTCATTAAGACAAAAATGCAAACTTGAAAACAAACAAGGCTGTCAATATCCAAACACTAATACTGATTTGATCTTGCTTACCACACAATACTTTTACCGCTGTATAAGATATAAAGCCAAGTGCAATACCGTGCGCAATCGAAAACGTTAATGGTGTCATTAGTAATACTACAGTAACAGGAATTGCATCGGTCATATCATCCCAATTTACAAACTTTAAATTTTGTAGCATCAGCACAGCGACATATAAAATAGCACCTGCCGTAGCATAAGCCGGTACCATTTGTGCAAGCGGTGCAAAAAACATCATTAGTAAAAAGCAAATACCTACAACTACAGCCGTTAAGCCAGTACGTCCGCCAACAGATACACCAGCAACCGATTCTATATACGATGTAGTCGTAGACGTGCCTAGCATCGCACCTGCAATTGTTGCAGAGCTGTCAGCACTTAGTGCGCGTCCTAAACGAGGCATGTTACCTTTTTCATCAGCTAAACCAGCTTTTTGAGTGACCGCAACTAATGTACCTGAAGTATCAAAAAGATCGACAAACAAGAATGCAAAAATAACACTCATCATTGATATATCAAAAGCGGCGGCAAAATCTAGTTGCATAAAAGTAGGCATTATTGATGGTGGCATAGCCATAACACCGTGATATTCAACTAGCCCTAAACTTAGTGCAATGCCTGTCACTAATAAAATACTAATAAGTACACCGCTTTTAAAATCGCGGTATAAAAGCGCTGCAATTACAAAAAAGCTTAATATAGCCAATAATGGGCCTGGGGAAGTAATGTCGCCCAATTGCACTAGTGTTGCTGGGCTTGAGACAATAATGCCTGCATTTTTAAGGGCAATTAAGGCTAAAAAAGCACCTATACCTGTTGCGATAGCTCGCTTGAGCACCAGAGGTATGGCATTAATAATCCATTCTCTGACTTTAAATAAGCTTAAAAATAAAAATATACAACCCGACATAAAAACAGCCCCTAATGCGGCTTGCCAGGTATAACCCATTCCTAATACGACGCCATACGTAAAAAAGGCATTTAGTCCCATGCCAGGCGCTAATGCTAATGGATAATTAGCCCATAAACCCATTATAAAACAGCCTATCGCAGCTGCTATACAGGTAGCTACAAATGCAGCCCCTTGGTCCATCCCTGCCTCAGCAAGCATAGCCGGGTTTACAAATACAATGTATACCATAGTAATAAAGGTAGTTAGGCCAGCAACGCATTCGCGTTTAACTGTTGAATTATTTTCGCTGAGTTTAAATAAGGCTTCAAACATAATAAACTTGTGATAGTAAAAAGTGGCGAGATTTTAACATAAAAATTATCTTTTACAGGACATTTTACCTTGCTATATACTAAACTGTTAAAGTAGTTAAAATAATAAATGAACCAATATGCTTAAAACAACACCTTGTGAGCAAGACTTAGAGCAACAGCTAGACAACATTTTAGGTTTTGTTACTCAACCAGAAAGCAGCCCCGCGCCCATTGATAATAAAAAAGATGAGCAAAGTACTATTAATAAAGCCCTATATTATTTAAAAAATAATCAAGCTCCATTGGCTGCAAAATGGATGCGCCTTGCTGCAATGGCAGGAAACCATAGAGCACAGTTTTATTTAGGTTTATTTTTTGTAAAAGGTGAAGGCGTGCCACAAAGTGTATTTCATGCTGTAGCGTGGTTGAGCTTAGCGAGTAGCCAAGGGTACGCACCTGCCACTGCAGCGGTTACAGATATACGCAAACATATCGAAACTAAGCGATTTAAAGATGCTCAATGTTATGCAGCAAGTTTGTACGAACAAATCCACCAACTCCAGTTTTCTCATATGATCCCTCGCACCAGTGAAAACACATAAACTAACTAAGGTATAAGTACTGTATACAGTGTTGAAAAATACTGTATATAGTTACAAAGATACTCCTACACAGTATAAAACCCACAAATAAAAACATGACTCAAAAATTTATTTTAAAAATACCCTCTCAAAAACAAGCCTATAACAAGTTGATTAATAAAGAATTATAGATTTAAAAACAAAAAACAATGATCAAAAGCTGAATAACTGTACAAATAAATAGCATAAAATGCTTGCACGAAAGCACTGTATAAACTACTGTATATGAATACTGTATAAAAACCCAGTGAGTGAAATTATGTTACAGCCTATTACCGTAAGAACAGTTAAAAGTTACCAACAAGACGAGCAAAGCGATTGCGTAAATTTGATCCAAATTGAAGATGAAATTTCAGCGACCTTTGAGCTTTTAAAAGTATTACACCAATATAATAGCTCTAATGCATGGACGTTATTAATTGCGCCAGATCATGTACCGAGCAAAGCTTTACTTGACTCATGCTCTATTGATACAAGTAAATTACTTGTTATTAGACAGAAGCACCTAGTAAATCTAGAGTATGTATTAAATTCTGCGTTACATAATGGAAACTTTGCAGCGGTAATCACCTGGACCGATATAGTTAATAACCAACTACTTACAAATCTATCGTTCGATTTAAGTAAAACGAATACAAAACTATACTGTTTTACTAAAAACGCACAAACAACAGAGATACCACTCGCTCAATAAGCTTGTTAAACTAATGTTTTAGACTTTGTATTATTATTATGACTTCACTCAATGCCATACTATGTTTTTGCAGCAGTGGGCACAATTATGCCGATTGCTGCGAGCCGCTTCACTTATCTGTAAAGCAAGCTGACACTCCTGAACAACTTATGCGCTCACGATTCAGCGCTTATGTTATTAAAAATGCAAAATATGTTTATCAAACCTACGCAAAAGAAAAACAAGCTGAAAACCCGGTTAAAGAAATCAATGATTTTGCTAACAGCTGTCGATTTATAAATCTTGATTTAATTGACTCAAGCCATGATGGCGATACTGGAACTGTAGAGTTTAAAGCCCAATATTTTTATCAAAACTTATTTTGTGAGCTTCATGAAAAATCGCAGTTTATTAAAGAAAACACTCAATGGCGTTATTTAGATGGCACTATATATCCTGTTGAAGATATTAAAGTGGGCAGAAATGATGACTGCCCATGTGGTAGCAATAAAAAGTACAAAAAATGTCATAGCGTGTAATAAATAATCTTATTTAATATTTATCACCTACAAGGTGTTTTTAAGTGGCAAAGTGATTTATTAGCTAGCTAAACTTAAAAACACACTTGGTTACGACCTTGCATTTTGGACTCATACATTTTTTCATCTGCGATCTGCAAGGTGTTTTTGTTATTTACGTACGGTTGTAGGGTTGCACCACCAATACTAATAGTCACAAAGTCATATTCTGAATATCTGTGTAATATTCCTAAATCGACCACATTTTTTTTAATTTTATCAGCAACACAAATTGCACCTTCAGTGCTTGTATGCGGTAGAACAACTACAAACTCTTCGCCGCCGTAACGCGCAACAAAATCGGTTGGCCTTTGCAAACTATTAGTAATAGTTTGTGCAACAAGGTTTAAAACCGTATCGCCTTGCACATGACCATAAAGATCGTTGTATTGCTTAAAGTAGTCTATATCGATGAGTAATAGTGCATAGTCGACTTTTTCTCGTAAGGCGCTTCGTTCCATTTTAGAAAAATGTGCATCAAAATAACGGCGATTGAATACTTTAGTTAAATCATCTAAAAATACTTTTTGATTGAGTAAGTCGTGTTGTAATTTTAACGTTATATGGGCACGAACCCTTCTAAATAGTGTTTCTTTTATAATCGGCTTTTTAATAAAATCAACAGCTCCGGCTTCCCAACACTCTTCTTCTTCGTTTTCAAAGGATGTAACAAAAATAACTGGGATATCCTGTGTTTCAGTATTATTTTTTAATTTTAAACATGTATCAATACCACTCATTCCACCCATACTAATATCGAGTAGGACTATATCGGGTACATTTACATTACAAATTTCAATTGCTTCTTCACCACTTCCAGCTGTTGTCACATTAAAATGCTCTGATAATATTTTTTTCAATACGATTAAGCTTAATAACTGATCGTCAACTATAAGTACTTTAGAATTCTTTAAACTTAGTTTTAATTGATGGTCAGAGTAATTTATTGGCATAGTAAAAAATGTTTTGTTTTTTTAATTAAAACAGCCTATAGCACTACATTTTGTTATGCAAATGTTAATTAAGAGGGGTTCTACTTATTGGTTACTAATAAAAATGCTTTTTAGTAAATCTTTATTGCATAAAAACAAAAAATGAGCCACTTGGGCTCATTTTATAACTTTGAATACTTAATTTAGTTAAGTATTATTCGTCATCATCTAAATCTAATTGCTGACGTTGAGCAGGTCGAGCTAAAATCTCTACATAGAAAGAGGTCAAACCTTGCTTTTCAATTTCGCCAATTTGGTTACTTAATTCAGCAACGTGCACAACTTGCGCATCTTCAGCTGTGTTACCAAACTTACAGTCAAATGCCCAATAGTCAGCATCTTCAGGTAGCGTTTTATTACGCTCTCTTTTCAAATATTTTTTCACTTCGTGCTTTGCAGCATCAACCATACGAGGGTATTTGATTTTCTCGTGATTTAGCGTGAATGTTTTCTTCATTACGTTCCTAATTACCTTGGTTTAATGATAATGGCATTTCATGTCATACCATTTGACGCCATTATAGCAATTGCATTTAATTTTTGGATGCTTTTTTTTCATTAAATCAATTATTAGCAAATATATAAAGCAGACCCGTTATAAAGCATATATTAACTGATGATTATTACAATCATATATCACACCGCAATAAGCTGAAGTGGTTGATGTATTGCATCACTATTTAGGCTGTCGTAAAAAGCAGCTGCATTTATAGGAGGATTCGCAAGTTGTGTTTGTTCGCTTTTAATTCTTCTTCTGACAGCAAGCTCACAGTTATCTATTATATTAAGTGGAATATGCTTATCATCATTTCTAATCGCAAGTGGTTCAGGGCTTAAGCATTGCCTTAACTTAATACTTGTCATACCACAGCGCTCCCCTTCTTGAGATATTAATGAGGCATTAAACTGTCCAACCAACATATTGTATTCATCAGGGGCTAAAAGTTGCTTTGGACCTGCGCCAAATTGCTTTCTTAATGCCTCTTCTTCTATAACTAAATTATCTATTTCAGTTTTTGGTAAATGAAATTGGCTAAAGTCGAGTGCGTCATGTGACAGCATCGCTAATAGTAGAGAAAATTCGCCACGGCGATTTTCATGCACACTATTATTGAGCCTACTGTTTAACTGACTCTCTGTGATTAACAAATCATCTATTTGCATAGTCTTTAGTCGATTGTGGTAACTGATAGATATTTATCGGCTTTATTTCAATTTTCTTTAGCTTTTTTCTTTACTTAAATACGCAATTTGCTATTATCAGCGCCGTTGCATTGGAGGGGTTCCCGAGCGGCCAAAGGGATCAGACTGTAAATCTGACGGCTCAGCCTTCGCTGGTTCGAATCCAGCTCCCTCCACCACTTTTCTTACCGCTAAGTTAAGTGGGGCCAAATGCAATAAAATTAGTGTGGAGGGGTTCCCGAGCGGCCAAAGGGATCAGACTGTAAATCTGACGGCTCAGCCTTCGCTGGTTCGAATCCAGCTCCCTCCACCACTTTTCTACTATTCCTTTATTCCTATATTCCTATATTCCTATATTCCTATATTCCTATATTCAGGTTAACTTCAAAACACCCATTGTAAACTCATGCTGTTTTTCTTTAGCCATGTTGATGATGCTTCATAATTAGGAAAAAAACGCTCAACGTGTTGCCAAAAAGCTTTACTGTGGTTTAAGTGACGTAAATGCGCTAACTCGTGGACAATCACATAATCAATAGCATGATAAGGTGCTCCGATTAAATGCAAATTAAATGTTAGCTCTCGCTTACTATTACAACTTCCCCACTTTCGCTTATAAATAGCTACTTTTAGACTCGTAGGTAATTCTTCACCCATTTGTGCGCAGAAGTACGCTAAACGCATTTCTATATATGCAGTTAGTTGCTCTTTTAAATATTCTTCAAGAAGTTGCTGATATTTTTGCGAAGTATTTTTAACGCGCGAAGAGTGCGTAATAAGCAAGCTGTCGTTACAGTTTAGTACTTCGGACTTAGTACTTTGCTTAAATTCTATGTTTACAATGCTATCAAAGATTAAAATTTGTTTGTCTTTGAGCGGGTTCTGTCTGCTATCAGCAATATTGTGCTGTTTAGTTAATTGAGCATTTACCCACACCTGCTTATCAAAAAGCCATTCTTGGATGTGTTTATTACTAACAAACTGAGGGGCATATACAGTCACCTTCTTGTTATGTACTTTAATGGCAACCGTTTTACGTTTTATACTTTTCTTTAACTGATATTCAAACACTTTCATACTCATTAATGATATTGCTACGAGAAAATTCACCAGCAACTAATAAAACCAAATAAGGTGTACTTTTCGCTTAGTTAAGCCAATTCATTAGTTTTCTTAAGGTTACTCGATAGAAACTTAAATATGACCATATAAATCTAACTTAGTCCTGTGACAGGCAATACATTAGAATAAAAAACACCAACTAAAATTCTAATCCTTGATAAAAAAAAGAAAACTAAAAGTAATAAATTCGTTATTTTATTCACTCCATTGAATTAACGGTTTATTGATTAATTAAGTAGATTAGACTTGATAAATAAAGCTTACATTTTGAGCCATTATGTAATCAGCTTTTTTTATCACAGACCAAGATCCTAGCTTAATCATTAATGGCGTTTACGACCCTCTATTAGTTTCAATGTCATTGCTAATTGCTATTTTTGCAGCCTTTTTCACCATTCGACTTATAGAGCTCGCAAAAGAAACTCAATTTCCTAGCTACCAACGTTTAGCAAATGTGACCGCTGCTACTGTTTTTTCGGCTGGTATTTGGAGTATGCACTTTATTGGTATGCTTGCCTTTTCACTGTGTACTAATATTGATTATGATCCAACAATCACTCTCCTTTCTTTTATACCAGCATTTATAGCATGTCAGTACGCTGTATCAATGCTAGTAAATAGTAAAGGGAATCTAAAAGTATTGTCGATTTGCTCCGTGTTACTAGGAGCTGGCATTGGCACTATGCATTATAGCGGCATGGCTGCAATGGATCTTGCTCCTTTACTTAGATATGATCCATTGATATTTGCGTTATCAATCATTGTTGCTGTAACCCTCTCCTTTATAGCCCTTTACAGTCGCTTTAATCTTGAGCGTTTTTTACCCTCTTTATCACCTCTTCAAAATAACTCAATTAGCGCTGTTATTTTAGGGTGTGCTGTTGCTGGTATGCACTATATGGGTATGGCCGCTACACGTTTTGTAGCTACATCGCCACTAATCTATGATGATGCTAACGCAACCGCAGGACTAACTTTTATCGCCATTGCAGTCGCCACAGCAACTATCGCGATTACAAGCGTGGTTGGTGTAATAAATGGTATGGTTCGCTATCGCATGCTACTTGAGGAGAAGTCGGCAAAAGAATCCCGTCTAAATGCTATTTTAGGTACCGCTATAGATGGCATTGTTACCATTGACCATGCTGGTATTATTTTAAGTTTTAATGAAGCCGCAAGTAAAATTTTTGGCTGGCAAGAAAACCAAGTTCAAGGCAAAAACGTAAAAATGCTAATGGACGATAACATTGCCAAGCACCACGACGAATACCTCTTAAATGCTCACAATGTTGATCTAGGTAAAATAATAGGCATAAACCGTGATGTATATGCAAAACACATGAACGGACATGTTTTTCCTATTCGCTTAGGTATAGGCGAAGTAAATCAGCCGGGCCATAACCCTTTATATGTTGGCTTTATCACCGACTTGACCGAACAACGCGCTTTGCAGCAAAGTTTAGAAGAGAAAGAACAAAAATACCGCTCTCTTATCGATAACATGCCCGGAGTCGCGTTTAGATGCAAGTTTGATGACAACTGGACTATGTTATTTATTAGTCCAAATATAATTGAGCTTACAGGGTATAACCCAAATGAGTTTACAGAGCATTGTATCGAGTTTAATGACTTGGTCTTGAAGTCAGACCAAAAACAAATAGTTGATGAAGTCACTAAAGCTGTTGATGCAAAGTCTCAATATTCTATTGAATACCGAATTAGACATAGAAATGGCAAAATTTTGTGGTTGTTAGATAAAGGGAGTATCGACTTTGATGCTCAAGGCAACCCAAAGTGGATTGATGGTGTTTTAGTCGATATTACTGAACGCAAAGAATATGAAGAAAAACTAGAGCAAGCTAAATTTAAAGCTGAAGAAGCTGCTCATGCAAAGCAATCTTTTATGGCTAATATGAGCCATGAAATACGCACCCCAATGAATTCTATAATAGGTTTTAGCGATCTATTAATGGATACCCCACTTGATCAAGAACAACAAAAGCACTTGGTTACCGTAAATAATGCAGCGCGTTCATTGCTAAGATTGTTAAATGAAATTCTCGATTCTGCAAAACTAGAACGCGGTAAGCTTACCATTGAGCCAGTCCACTTTAGCTTAAAACCAGTGATAGACAGTATTATTTCTACTTTTTGGCTAGAGGCTAAAAAGAAAAATTTAGAACTTAAACTCCATATTAAAGAATCAGTAAGTTCTACGTACTACGGCGACCCAGATCGACTCAGACAAGTACTCACTAATCTAATTGGTAACGCGATTAAGTTCACCGAAGAAGGCTCTGTTACGGTCACCGTTGGCATGACACAAAATCAGCATCTGTTTTTTGAAGTGCAAGATACCGGAATTGGTATTGCAAAAGATCGTATTCAAGCTGTATTTCAACCTTTTGAACAAGCCGATGGCACTACTACTCGCCGCTTTGGTGGTACAGGCCTTGGTACAACCATAAGTAAACAACTTGTAGAGCTTATGGGCGGAACAATAAACTTAGTAAGTGAGCTAGGTAAAGGCACCTGTTTTTACTTTTCATTGCCGCTTACTTTAGGTGACGAATCTAAAATAGATTATTTTGATGGTCTACACACCCAACTGCCTGCACTTAGAGTGCTAGTAGTTGATGATATAGAGCAAAATACAGAACTACTGTCTTTGCTTCTGTCACGCGATCAGCATTCAGTTACCAAAGCGTCAAACGGACTTGAAGCGATTAAAGTATTTGAAGAGCAAGACTTTGATGTCATATTAATGGATATACATATGCCCTTGTGTGATGGCATACAAGCAGCACAAAAAATAAGAGCAATAGAAAACCAAAGGCAGCTTAAGTACACGCCAATTATCGCGCTCACAGCAAGCGTATTACAGCAAGATAAGCTTACGGCTAAAAAAGCAGGCATGAATGGCTTTGCTAATAAGCCTATTGATATAAACCAACTAAACCAAGAAATAGCGCAAGTGCTGGGGCTTGGTATTGCCAAAGAAATGGTTATATCGCAAAGCGATCCTAAAGCGCAGCATATAGATTTTGAAAAAGGATTAGCACTTTGGGGTTCTAAGTGTAAGCAACTTACAGAGATTACTAAGTTTGTTAGTGATAGTGATAAGCGGTTTGAGAGATTATTTAATGATAAATTATCAAACATAAAAGATGTCGATAGCCTCATTCACACACTCAAAGGTGTTGCTGGTAACTTAGGGCTAACAACGTTAATGAAGTTATTAACAGATTTAGAGCACAAACAAAGTGATGCTAAAGTTATTAGTCTTTTAGACGATATCAAAAACGAACTACTTATTATAACGCAACTGCTGTCATCAAATACTTGCGATGAGCCAAATAGCACGCCTGAAGATGATAGCTCCGACACTCTATCAATAGATGAGATTAAGCAATTGTGTGAAACACTTCATCAAGATGCGCAAAACGCAGAATTAAATGATGAACTACTCGCAAAGTTGCAACGCGGCGCACCTTCTACCTTT
>NZ_JACJED010000030.1:0-1607 GCF_014163885.1 Pseudoalteromonas sp. SR43-2
GCACCTGGAATCTCAATGTTCCAGTGGCCATCGCTGCCAACTAGGGTCTCAATGGTTTGCACAGCGCCTGCGCTGTCGGTGATGGTGAGTGTAACAGTGCCACCAATTTCATTACTGGTGCCCTGAAGCTCTGGTGTTAAGTCGCTAACATCGCCTACGTTTTGAATGGTGAGTATTGGCGCTTGTGTGTCTAACGTAATTGTATCTGTAACTGTTGTCGTATTTCCTGCTTCGTCAGATACACTCACTTCGATGGTGTTATCACCTTCATTTAAATCTGTTTGTGGAGTTACTTCCCAGTTACCATTTGCATCTACTGTGGTGCTAAGTGTTTGTTCAACTCCATTTTCATCTGTAATAACAACTGTGATACTGGTACCAACGTCTGCATCACTAGTGCCTGAAATAGTAGGTGTTGAGTCGTTAGTTACAGTATCAAAGTTAACGGTTAAGCTAGGTCCTGATGTATCTATAATGCCTGTAGCAGTATCTGAAGCACTATTTCCAGCAGCATCAGATACTTCAGCTTCTACAGAATAATCGCCCGAGGCCAACTCTTGGGAAAGTTCAACACTCCAATTACCATCTGCATCTGTTGTTGTGCTAAATGTGCGAACAACCCCTTGAGAATCAGTAACCGTTAAATTTATAACTGTGCCTGCAACTACGTCAGTTGTGTTACCAGAAATAACCGGTGTTGTATCATTACTTGTTTCTAGTTCATTTACTTGTATGGTTGGAGGCGTAATATCAATTACAGCATCAAGCTCTACATTTGCGCTTCCACCACCTATGTCTGTTACTGACGCACTAATTAAAATGGTGCCTTCAGCCAAATCGGCTGGCGGAGTAACACTCCAGAGTCCGTTTTCATCAACAACCGTAGTTAAAGTAATTATTCCACCCGCTGAGTCAGTGATCTGAACTTCAACTTGAGAGCCAACTTGTGCATTAAAAGTACCACCATTTATTTGAGGTGTTTGATCGTTAGTTTCGCCAATAACATCAATGGTAATAGTCAATGCGCTTGTATCAATTGTGCCTGAAGCACTTGCTGTGCCTTCATTACCAGCGCTATCACTAATACTTGCATCTACAGAGTAGGCCCCTTCAGCTAAAGCCGCAGGTACTTCTACTGTCCAACTTCCGTCTGCAATTACTTGTGCTGAAATTGTTTGTACTGCACCATTAGCATCGGTAACTGTTAAAGTTATGGTTGAACCAGCAGGCTCCCCGCTAACCGTGCCTGAAATGGTCGGTGTTGTATCACTCGTATCGCCTAGTGCATTAATAGTAACTATTGGCGCTATGGTATCAACTTCTCCCGTTGTTGTGGCTGTGGTTTCATTACCTGCGTTATCGGTAACCGATACTTCAACAGTAAATTCACCTTCACTTAATTCGTTCGGTACATCAACACTAAAGGTGCCATCGGCTTGTACTTCTGTGGTAATAGTTTGTGGATTACCTGCTTCATCAGTAACTGTAATAGTAACAACCGTGCCCTCTGGCTCACCCGTCGCGGTGCCTGAAATAGTTGGGGTGGTGTTGTTAGTATCACCTACTGGATCAATAATAACTGTTGGCGCGGCAGTATCGACTTCGCC
>NZ_JACJED010000030.1:1707-32183 GCF_014163885.1 Pseudoalteromonas sp. SR43-2
GTTGGCGCGGCAGTATCGACTTCGCCTGTTGTTGTTGCGGTAGTTTCATTACCTGCAGTATCGGTAACTGATACTTCAACAGTAAATTCGCCTTCACTTAATTCGTTAGGTACATCAACACTAAAAGTGCCATCGGCTTGTACTTCTGTGGTTATGCTTTGTGGGTTACCTGCTTCATCCGTAACTATAATAGTAACAACCGTGCCTTCTGGTTCGCCCGTTGCGGTGCCTGAAATAGTTGGTGTTGTATCGTTACTATCCGCCAGTGCATCAATCGTAATATTTGGTGCGGTATTATCAATAGTTCCCTGTGCAGAAGCTTCACTTTGGTTACCTGCTTCATCACTCACGATTGCATTAACACTAAAGTCACCTTCAACTAACTCATTAGTAGTATCGGCTGTCCAGCTACCATCAGCTAGCGTTTGTGTTGTAATTGTTTGTGTATTACCACCAGCATCTGTAACGATTAACGTAACAGTTGTTCCGGCTGGTACATTTTGTACAGAACCTGAAATTGTTGGAGTAGTATCGGCGCTATCTGGGATTGTATTAATTGCTATAATTGGAGCTGATAAATCAATTGTTCCACTAACAGTATCGCTTGCTTCATTACCCGCAGCGTCTGTTACTGTTGCTGTAATTGTAAAATCGCCTTCAGCAACAGCTTGAGTTGCACCTACTTGCCAAGTTCCATCTTCTGACACAACCGCCGTCAATGTTTGAGACTCACCATTTGCATCAGTAACTAAAACACTAACAAGGCTACCCGGTGCTACATCACTCGTTGTTCCGCTAAATGTAGGCGTTGTATCGTTTGAATCAGCAAAGTCATTTATTGCAACTAAAGGAGGGGTGGTATCAACTGAGCCTAATTGTGAATCTTGAGCTGCGTTACCCGCATTATCAGATACATTAGCTGTTACTGTAAAATCCCCCTCACTTAAAGCAGTTGGAATCTCAATACTCCAAGTACCATCAGCACTTATAGTAGTCACTAACTGTTGCTCTGCTCCTAGACTATCGGTAACAATTAAAGTTACTTCACTACCCGATGCTAATCCTTGGGTAGAGCCTGTAAGAGTAGGTGTTGTATCGTTTGTATCTGCGATATTGTTAATAGTTACACTTGGTGCAGTTAAATCAACCGTACCTGTAACAGTTGCAGTACTGCTATTACCAGCAGTATCACTAACACTCGCTGTTACTGTGAAATCTCCTTCACTGAGATCTGCAATAATATCCGCTGTATATGTACCATCGGCATTTGTAATTGTTGTGAGTGTTTGTTCATTGCCTTCGCTGTCAGTTATTACTAAGGTAACTTCTGTTCCTGCTGGTACATCAATTACGTTGCCACTTACTGATGGGGTTACATCATTCGTATCCTCAATAGGATTAATCGTGATTGCAGGATCTGTTAAATCAATTTCTCCTGTTTCACTTGCAGAAGCTGTATTACCCGCAGCATCAGTTACAGTTGCAACCACACTAAACTGGCCTTCAACTAATTCATTACTTGCCTCAACTGACCAGCTTCCGTCAGCACCAGTAACTACTTGCACGGTTTCTGCTACGCCATCGCTTCCTGTAAATGTAACGGTTACTTCCGCACCAGGCTCTACGTCTTGGGTAGAGCCGCTAATTGTTGGTGTTGTATCGTTAGTATCAATAATAAAATTAATGCTTACAGTTAAATCAACATTACCTACTGCACTTGCTTGCGCCTCATTGCCCGAGTCATCTATAACCGCTGCAACTACAGTAAAGTCGCCCTCAGGCAGAGGGTTTGTTACTTGTGCAGACCACGAACCATCTTCTTGCGTCACTGCTAGTAATGTAAATGTGCTGCCATCGCTTGCAGTAATAGTTAAAGTGATGGTTGTACCTGCAGGCACATTACCGGTGTTACCACTTAAAAATGGAGTGGTATCGTTAGTATTAGCAATTGCATCGATTTGAATTGAGATAGGAGCAAACGTTATTTCGCCGTTTGTTTGCGCAGATGCCTCATTACCCGCAGCATCTGATACTGACGCAGTTGCGGTAAATTCACCACCTGGCAAGATTTCATTAGCATCAACACTCCATGTGCCATCTTCATTTAATAAAGTAGTTAAAGTTTGTACGTTACCGTTAATATCGGTTACTAATACTGTAATAACAGAGCCCGCAGGAGCGTCTTCCACCCTACCTACAAATGTTGGTGTAGTATCGTTAGTATCAGCAATTGCAGTAACGGTAATATCAGGGTTTGTTAAATCAACAACACCTTGGTTATTTGCTTGGGCTTGATTACCTGCAGCATCACTTACACTTGCATCAACCTCAAACTGCCCTTCAGCCAATGGCGTAGTTACGTCGATAGACCAATCCCCATCAGCGTTAGTTTGGGTTAATAATGTTTGAGTTTGACCATCAAAATCGGTAATAACCACACTAATAATAGAGCCTGCAGGTACATCTTGCGCGTTACCTGTAATCGTTGGCGTGGTGTCTTGAGTGTCGTTAATATTATTAATTTGTACCGAAGGCGCCGTTAAATCAATTACTCCTGAATCACTTGCTAATGCTAAGTTTCCTACACTGTCGCTTACTTGTGCATCAACAGTAAAATCACCTTCAGGTAAAGGAGTCCCTACTTCTACACTCCAGCTTCCATCGGCTTGGGTAACTGCAGTTAATGTTTGTATTTGTCCTGCACTATCTGTAACAGTAATTGTTACTTGAGTGCCCTCAGGAACACCATTTGTTGTTCCAACAAGTGGTGGTGTTGAGTTATTTGTTTCATCAGTTACATTTACGGTGATTACCGGAGCAGTTAAATCTACATTCGCTAAAGCTTGGTCTATAGCTTGATTTCCAGCTGCATCAATCGCAACAGCGCTTACGTTAAACTCCCCTTCAGATAAAGGTGAGGTGGTAGTAATTACCCAATTTCCTTGAGCATCAACCTGAGTAACTATTGTTTGTACCGTACCTGCACTATCCGTTAACGTGACTGATACATTATCCCCAGTATTCAAACCAGATACTGTCCCTGTCACTGTCACTGTTTGCGAAGCAGAATCAGCAACAGGATCAATAGCAATAAGTGGAGGTGTTGTATCAACCTCAATTGAAATAGTGTCGTTTATAGGATTACCAACAGGATCCGTCGCTTCAACAACAACCGTTACAGGGCCATCAGCAATTGGTGTTGGTAGGGTTATTTCAAAGGTACCATCAGGGCCAATTACAACACTAACTACTTGAGAGTTTCCATCAACATCAGTTACCGTTACATTAACCGTTTCGCCGATTAAGTTTTCGCTCGTACCGGTGATTGTGGGTTGTGATGAGTTAGTAATACCTAGCTCATTAAGTGAAATAGAAGCAGTAGTTGAATCAGGCACGATACCATCAGAGGTATCTCTTAAGTTAAAAGCTTCAGTAGCGCCTTGATCAAAAGATGAATCAAAAGTAACACTACTAGGGTCAACACTTTCAGAAATTCGGGTTAGCTGTACAAACGAACTGCCTCCATCTGCACCCGCAGCGTTACCCCCACCAGCGGCTGTTGCCTCTAAATTATCTAAAATGTCCCCATCACCTTCTAACGCATCTAAAAAATCTGTTACATCAGAATTAGCCGCTGTTGATGGGTCTTGCTCTGCCCCTAAATCAAAGCTTGCAATTGCTTCATCTAAACTTTCATCAAAAACAGTTGTTTCGCTAGAGTCTCTGGCTTCTTTCGCTAATAAGTCTGGTGTTATTTTTACCTTTTGATTGGCGGGTATAGATAAGGTTTCACCTTGCACATCAATTTGTAGAGACGATTTAATAGCAGTAACAACTAAATCACCCACGGTGATAGTGTCACCAACATTTAATGCTCTTATTGACCCATCATCCAGCACAACACCTGCCGAACCTTGAATATCAATAACTACCAGTTGATTTGCTTCCATTTTGGTACCCTCAAACTTTTTAAAATAACAATCTAATAAGTTAAAGGTAGGACAAAAAAGCCACATAGATACTGTACTCAAGTACAGGTTTAAAAGAAAAATTCAAAAATAAAAAATCAACAAAAAAGTGGTAGAAATTTTTTTTTATGCTAACCAAAACGATTACTTGCAAAAATGGTATTCCTTTACTAAATACTTAAGGGAGCATTTTCGGTCTTAACAGGATCTAAGAGGAAGAAATGATTACAAAAAACACTTTTAAGAAACATCAAGAGACTATGTTAATCGGACTAACGATTACTGCCGCAACTCTACTAAACTATGTGCATGCAAATGAACAATCAGCAATGCCACTTACCTATGTCTCAAGTAAAGCGATTGAAAACAATCCTGAAGTACAAGAAGCATGGCATGCTTTTAAATCTTCGATTTATGGAGTAGATGCTGCCCGCTCAGGTTATTTACCAAGTGTTGATGTATCAGCAAGCGCGGGCTATGAAAGAAGAAATTACGGTGTTGAAGAAGAATATAACCGTAATACAGCCGAGTTAAGTGTTACTCAAATGCTTTACGACGGTTTTAGAACCTCGAATACTGTTGATCGCTTTAAACGCATTCAACTCATTAGGTACTTTGAGCTTATTTCTCAAACAGAACAAACAGCACTTGAAGCCTCAATAGCCCTGCTCGACGTACAAAAATTTAAAGAGTTAGTACAACTTGCAGAAGCAAATTTACAAGAGCACGAGTCTGTATATCAACAAATAGAACAAAGTGTAGGAGCTGGTGTAGCGCGCGCTGCCGATCTAGAACAAATTAGTGGGCGCTTATCTTTAGCACAATCTAACGTATTAACGGAGTACTCAAATTTACATGATGTAAGCGCTCGCTACTTAAGGGTTGTAGGAGAGCTTCCTATGAACGATATAAAGCAAGCTGACCTTGATGAAAAAAATATACCAATTTCAGTTAATCAAGCGCTAGACGTCGCTTACAAGAATAGCCCTTCATTTTACGCCTCTTTGTATAATATTGAAGCACAAAAAGCGAACGCAAAAGCACAAAAAGCAGCGTTTCATCCTAACGTAGATTTATCTGCCCGCTACGGTAGCCAAGATAGAGATGAACTTGGTCAAAATGAAACCAGAACAGAAGCGCGAGTCGGCATCGATATTAGCTATAATTTATATAATGGTGGTCTTGATAATGCTAATTTAGAACAAGCCTATCAGGATATAAACATTGCAAAGTATCAACGCGATCAGTCTTGTATTGATATTCGTCAGAGTCTGCAAATTGCTTATTACAACGTCACTATATTAGAGCAAAAGTTACCGGCGCTTGATCAACACCGCGAATCATCAACTAAAGTTAAAATTGCATATAAGGATCAATTCGATATAGGCCAACGAACTCTACTAGACGTACTTGATGCCGAAAACGAATCATTTCAATCAACACGTTCATACATAGTGGCGCTTTACGACCGTCAATCAGCTATTTTAACTATGCTAAAAGAAATGGGGAAATTACTGCCAGCACTTAACGTGATGTCAGATAAATACCCTACATTAAAAGAGCTAACTGACGACCCTATTGTTCATAACGCACAAAATATCTGTCCGAGTTACGATGTAGCAACCACTTTTAGCCGCAAGGCATTTCTTCAAAAAAAAGCTAAGCAAGATAATGCATACATGAGTGTAACGGCTATGCCAAGGTACTTAGATATACCGCTGGAAACCGACACGACAGCAAGCAGCTTTACCGATGATGATGGTGACGGCGTACCAAATGAGCAAGACACTTGCCCAAGCACACCTTTGAGTACAAATGTAGATTTATCTGGTTGCACAATTTATAGCGCATCAACCTCGAATATAGAAATTGGTATTCCTTTTTCTGCTGACTCAAGCGATGTAAGGTCTCAATATATTCAAGAAATTAGTCGGCTTGCAGATTTTTTAAAAGAGAACCCAACTAAACAGGTTGAAATACAAGGTCATGCCTCTTTAGATGGAGACCGTAAATATAACCGTAAACTATCAGAAAAACGTGCGTTTGCCGTAGCTGAAATTCTGATTAAGCAATTCGATGTAGAACCTAAACGTGTTAAATCGTTCGGGTATGGCATCGATCAACCACGTGTAAACGAAATATCAGTAAGAGCAAATGCTGCGAATCGACGTATCGAAGCTGTAATTACCGATATCTAAGTCAATTAACGTTATGTAAATAACCTAAACTCGGCATGAAATATTTAAGTCGAGTTTAGGTTTACTAGTAACAATCCTATGCAGTTCTACATAACATTGGATGGTGTATGGAATTAAACGATGTACTTGATCATGGTGGCATCCTCGTTGACTGCCTAGCAGTTTTATGTCGTCATCATGGTAAAGAGTTTTCAAGAGAAGCACTATTAAATGGACTTCCTCTAACTGATAGAAATCTTACTCCATCAGGTTTTTCGCGCGCAGCAAAGCGCATTGGCTTTAAATCAAAAGTAGTTAATAAGCCACTACAAAAAATTAATACAGCACTGCTACCTGCCATCTTAATTTTAAAAGATAACCAAGCCTGTGTTATTAATTCTATTGATTACGATAAACAGTTGGTGAGTGTAATTTACCCAGAACTTACAGAATCAGTTATCGAACAAAGCATTGATGAGTTAGCTGCTAGCAGTGTAGGTTTAGTTATTTATGCTCAACCAGAGTTTGCATTTGATGAGCGAACACCTGTACTTGAAAAACTATCAAAAGACGGATGGTTTTGGGGAGTAATTAAAGAATGCCGCTCACTTTATAAAGACGTAATTATTTCGGCTGTTGCTTTGGGCTTTTTATCGGTTGCTATGCCTTTATTTGTAATGAACGTATATGACCGCGTAGTGCCCAACCACGCAACAGAAACCTTATGGGTACTTGCCATTGGCATTTTAATAGCACTCACTGCTGACTTTGTTTTGCGCTTAGTAAGAGGCTACTTTGTAGAGCTTGCTGCCAGCAGAATAGATGTCAAAGTATCGGCTGTAATAATGGAGCGGGTATTAGGTATGAAACTAAAAAACCGCCCATCGTCCGCAGGCTCCTTTGCTAGCAACATTCAATCATTTGAAGCTGTACGTAACTTTTTTAGCTCCATAACACTTGTCGCATTAGTCGACTTGCCATTCGTAGTTTTGTATTTAATTGTTATTGCCATTATTGGCGTACCTCTAAGTTTACCTATTATCGCGGGCGCACTTATATTATTAGCTTACGCTATAGCCGCACACCGCAAACTTGAAGCTCTTTCAGAACAAACAATGAAAGCAAGCTCAATGCGAAATGCTGTACTAGTCGAAAGCTTAACCAATATTGAAGATGTAAAAAGCTTTCACTCAGAGTGTAAAACACAGTCTGTATGGGAAAAGTCGACCATTTACATTGCACAAGTAAACGCACATAGCCGACTCGTTTCTAGCTCTATATCAAATACAGCATCATGGATACAGCAATGCGTAGGCGTAATAATAATGATAATAGGCGTACACCTCGTTATTGAAGGTGAGCTAACTCAAGGCGGGTTAATTGCAGCCTATCTATTATCGTCTCGTGCTATGGGCCCAATCGGGCAGTCGGCCGCTGTTTTAGCACAATATCATCATGCCGCAATAGCAATGCAATCACTGAACGAGATTATGGAAAAAGAGGTCGAGCGTCCACCTGGTAAGCATTGGTTAAGCCACACTATTTTGAAAGGCGATATAGAATTTAAAGATGTATGTTTTAAATACTCTGACGAATCTCATAATGCGCTCAACGGCGTTAGTTTTAAAATTAAAGCCGGTGAAAAAGTCGCCATTTTAGGACGTAATGGCTCAGGTAAAAGTACATTAGAAAAGCTTATTTTAGGACTATACGAACCCTGTTCAGGATCAATTTTGATGGACAATAATGATATACATCAAATTGACCCAGCTGAGCTTCGTCATAATATTGGCTACCTACCACAAACCGTTGCTCTGTTTTATGGAACCTTGAAAGACAATCTCACCATGAGTGCTTGGCATGCCAAAGACGAGCAAATTATTGAAGCCTGTGAGCGAAGCCAATTATTTGATTTAATTAATTCGCACCCAGACGGATTTGATTTACAAGTAGGCGAGCAAGGTCGTCAATTATCAGGTGGGCAGCGCCAAGCTGTAGGTATGGCAAGAGCCATAATTAACGACCCTCCAATACTATTACTAGATGAGCCAACCTCATCACTAGATCATAATAGTGAAAGTAAAATTATTAATAATTTAAAGGGTTATTCTAAAGATAAAACCTTAATCGTGGTGACTCACCGCTCATCATTACTTGAGCTTGTTGACCGAATTATAGTTTTAGATAACGGAAAAGTAGTTGCTGATGGACCAAAACAAAAAGTAATTGCAGCGTTAAATAATAAGACAGTGGAGCAAGCCTCATGAGTGACAATAAAAAACCACTTGAACAGCGCTCCTTTGAATCTGTTAGCAGAGCAATAGAAGCAAGAAAACAAGGCAAGCCATCAATATTTAATAAACTATTTAAAGGATGGATTTCTCCGCCTAACAGCCAAGACTGGGTAGTCGATGCGCAGTGGGAAAAAATGCAACAGGAGCCAGCAAGCGCTAGGTTATTGCTCTATTTAATTTGTTTAACGTTTATATGCCTTATTGTGTGGTCTGGTTTTGCTAATTTAGATGAAGTTGCTCGTGGTGAGGGGCGAGTTATTCCCTCCAATAAATTACAGCTTATTCAATCTTATGATGGTGGTATGGTCGAAAAAATAAATGTAAAAGAGGGGCAAATAGTAAATGAGGGTGATGTACTCATTAAAATAGACCCTACCCGCTTTATTTCTAGCTTTAGAGAAAACCAATCCAAAGTTGAGTCGTTAAGCGCAAAAGTAGCGAGGCTCAGAGCACTCACTCAAAAAAAGGAGCTCGTATTTAGCGAGTCTGTTATTAAAAATGCGCCTAGAGTTGTGCAACATGAACGTTCTCTTTATTTGAGTAACAGCCAAGAATTAGAGCAACAAGTAAGTATTCACAAACGCCAACTAGAGCAGCGACACCAAGATTACATTGAAGCCAAAGCGGCACTTGAACAGCATACGAGCGCGCTGCGCTTAACAAACAGAGAGCTTAAAGTGACCCGTCCATTGTTACGCACCGGTGCCATTTCGGATATAGATATTATTCGTTTAGAGCGTCAAATAGTTGATTTAAACGGCGAGATAAACAGAACCAAGGCAGTTATAAATAGGAGTCTTTCGGCCATTAACGAAGCTAAAAATAAGGTAACCGAAGTTGAGCTCGTTATGATTAACCGCTGGAACAATGAACTCTCCGAAGCGCTACTGCGACTAGATTCAATTAAAGAAACTGAATCAGGCTTAGCCGATAAAGTAACTCAAACTGAAATACGTTCTCCTGTTAAAGGCACTGTACAGCGATTATTAGTTAATACTGTTGGCGGTATTTTACAGCCAGGTAGTGATGTTATGGAAATTGTCCCGCTTGACGATCAACTTGTAGTAGAGGCAAAAATCCCGCCTAAAGACATTGCATTTTTACGCCCTGGGCAATCTGCAATGATAAAATTTAGTGCCTACGACTTTGCCGTATATGGTGGCCTTGAAGCCGAAGTATTACATATTAGCGCCGATACAATTACAGATGACCGCGAGAATACCTTTTATTTGGTGCAGCTAAAAACCACCAAAAATAATTTTTCAAAAGAGCTGACTATTATTCCGGGAATGACCACTCAAGTGGATATTATTACCGGTAAAAAAACCGTACTTGAGTATATTTTAAAACCGGTTCTTAGAGCTACATCGCAAGCAATGACAGAGCGTTAAAACATTTTATAAATGGAGAAGTAATGCGCCAAAGTATTTTTATTACACAGCCTGAATTTGAATCGAAACACTGGCGAGCAGCGTTTCCTGGTTGTTTGATATGCACAAAAGAACCACACAGAGTCACGGCATCAAGTATTATTTGGGTTTTGGCCGGCACACCTAATTGGCTTGAGCTTGTTAAAAAGTATTCTCAGCAACGTTTACTGGTTATCGTTATGACCAACGAACTAGAAATAAATCAACTAAGAAGTGCGCTTGAAGCAGGTGCTAGGGGGTACGTAGAAGCACTCGCTACTAAAGTAATTATTGAACAAGTACTTGAGACAATTTGTGCTGGCGGAATATGGTTACCAGGGCAATTACTATCTAACTTAGTAGGAGCTTTATCAAATACACCGTTTAAATATGCGAGCACATGCGAGATTGATGTACTCACAAAGCGAGAACGTCAAGTAGTTGATATTGTTGTAACAGGTGCAACTAATAAGCAAGCTGCAGAATCTTTAAATATTACAGAACGCACAATTAAAGAGCATATGAGCTCTATATTTAATAAGCTAAAAGTTCGCGACCGTATTCAATTAATGTTAGTTGTAAAAGGGCATTAACCGAACCGTTAATGCCTATTACTTACTCTTTAATAACCCCATCAAAACCTAAGTTAATAAGCGTATCTATATCATCTTGGCTTGTTACACCTTGAGCCACCACTTTAATGCCAATAGAATGCGCTAACGTGCACACTCCTCGCAGAAATGTTTGGTTATCTTGGCTGTAACTAATATTGTGTCCGTAAACGCTATCAACCTTAATCATTTCAAGACCAAATTCCTGAATTTTATAAATTTTAGTAAATTCAGGGCCCACACGTTTTAATGCTACCTTAGCGCCCATACATCGAGCCTGCTCACAAAAATCTTTAAATATCTCAATTTCGCTAACGGCAATACTTTCACGAATATCAAAACAAATTTTAGAGGCTAAATCAGGAAACGCCGAAAGGTACGTAAGAATCGAAGCAAGTGCAGCATCATCAAGTAGCGTTTGAGCAGATAATTCAACCGAAATCAGTTCACTTGGTGGCTCAATACTATAATGAGCCACCAACGCCTTAATTAAACCCCAATCTAAACGCGCTAATAACTTTAATCGGTTAGCCCACTGGTAGTAGTAACTAGCACCGTATACTTGCCCACCAAGCTTTAGGCTCAACCCTAATTGATTTTGCATTACCGGCCCTGTAAAGCTCGTTACTGGGTAAGTATTTATTTCTAAATTATTATTGTTGAGTGCCTCTTCTATGGCATTTTTCCAGCTAGTTGCATTATCAAACAGCTCACTTTCTTGCTTGATTTGAGCTACTTTTGCTTGTACATCAGATTGTTTACCCGATGATTTTAAAAGTTCATCCGCACGCTTTAATACATCAAATCGCGTGTCGTCTTTTTGAATATAAGTACAGCTGTGAGGTATCGCTAGGTTAACGTTTTTATACTCTTCAACAAACGATTGATGCATCAATAAAATACGTTCACTGATTGCTTGAATATCATCAATATCACTAAATAAAACTGTAAAATCGCTGTGAGAAATACGTGCAATGTAATTTTCAGAAAAGTGTTCTTGGTTGCTCTCTAAGAAGCTAACCAACATCTGTGAAAATCGACGTAGAAAGTTAACCATTTCTACTCGTCCCACTTCCTCACTTACGCGATCGAGGTTTACAACCCTAAATAAAAACAAAGCACCATGGGCATGATCTTTCGATTTTTGTAAGTGAGCCTCAAGCGTTGCACCAAAGTATTCTCTATTTGCTAAACCAGTTAGCTCATCGTGTTGCGATTTAAATCTAAGCTCTTCTAAACGTTTATTATCTTCTTTAATAATACGGCTAAAACGGGTAGATAATTGGTTCATTGATTGCACTAATCGTGCAAACTCAAAAGTGCGAGGAACGCTCGATTTAATAAAACGTTTTTCACCAAATGCATTAGCCTGATACACAACATCATCTAGTGGTTTTAAAATCCTACTTAAAAAGTAAGCACTAACTATACAAGCAAAAAAAGCGACAATTAAAAAACTAAAAAATAGTTTAAGCGCACTTTCCCATAAGGCTTGCTCAGCATATTGACTATGGCTTTCTATAAACAAAGTACCAAACTGCTGCCAACCATTATTTACTTGCCCAACCCCTGGCTGTACATTTAATCCATACACTGCTCTAAACCACTGCGGAGCCGTCGCTTTGAGTTCATCGGTAAACGTGCGTTTAACAATCACCTCACCATTAGGGTTTTGTAGTTCTATTCGCTTATAGTGACCGGTATCAAATGTGGCTGAAACTAATAACTCAAGCTCAACGGGGTCTTTGTCTAATTGGCTGATCATTAACGCGAGTGAACTGGCATTATCTACATTTTTTAAGTACAGCTGGGTCGAAAAATAACTTTTAGCCGAATTAGTGCTAATTAAAACACTACTTATAAAGCCCACAAAAATAACAATTAATAATGCAATCCATAGCTCTTGCCTGAGTGTTATTTTTCGTTTTTTAAGATACTTAGATAAGGAAAATGATGCCATTACCACATAACTCCTTCTTTGGTTGTCTGCTCCAAAATTTTACGCCAGCGTGAAAGTCTTGCTGTTGGGCTGGCTACACTTTTGGTTGAATTATTAGCCCATAAACCTTGGCTGTTAAAGCTAAAAACAGGGCTTAAATCTACACGTTTTGCAGCAGGTAAAACCTTTGTTATTAAACTGTCTAAAATAAGTGGCTGAGCGTTTGGTGTAGCAAAATAACCTAACACCATATGCGCTTGCGTTTTGTTAGTGCCCGCAATTTTTGCTTTTACATAAATAAGGCGTAACTTGTCGTCGCTCACACCTAACGCTCTTAAGCTGATATATTTTGCTATTGCGTAATCTTCACAATCACCGAGGCCTCTGCCTAATGTTTCTAAAGGGGTTGCCCAATAATCGTTTTGTTTCCATAGCAAAATATCTGTTTGGTAGCGTAAATTACGCGCAAAAAAATCATTAACAATAAGAATTTGTTGTTGCTCTGGCTTGTTTTGAGTTTGCACCAACATGCTTTGCCAGTTGCGTGCAACCGCCGCTCGCGCAGGCCCGTATTTTTGACCCATGAGCTCTATAAAGGTATTAAATTGAATAGTTAGTCGGCTTGCAAGCACACCACTGGAGAGTACAAAAAACAGAAATAGGTAGCGCAAATTGGCTTTGCACCATATAAATAATTGAGGATTTAAATGACTTGGCTTAATCGCCATTTACAGAGCCACTGTTAATATAAGTGGCAATAAAATACATCTGTTGAGCACTACGCAATCTGCTTAAAATGAATCCTAACAACAGCATAGCACTCAATATAAGAGGATGAGATATTTTGAATAACTTTTTTAATAAACGTTTTTAGTAGTACGTTACTTTTTTAACTTCGCGTGGTTTTACTTCACCTATGTATAAATCGTGCACACGCTTCATATTAAGCTCAAGCTCGGTCACGTAAGTGTCATCTACTGCGTAAGTTTTAATTATTTGTGCACCTTTAATAAGCCCCTGCACTTTACTTTCTAAGTAATCGTCTTGAGCAATTGAGCCTTCCACCGTTGTTCCTGCGGTAATCTTTTGCCCATATACTTGCTCAGTAAGCTCGCGGTAAGCTTCAAGCTTAGAAGCCTTAATGGCCATAAGTTGCTTTTGCGAAAGGTTAGTGCCTTTTTGCAAGCTAATAGGTGCATACCCTATCGCTTTTAAAACGGGGTAATTATTTGGCTCTACATATTTATATTCAACATGCTTATCAAAAACGCTGCTACAACCACCTAAGGTTAAACACCCAAGTGTAATAAGTAATGAAATTGCTCGCATAGCATTTAGCCCTTGTATAGTAATTAGCAGTACATATGCACGTTTAATGCCATTTATAGCATTACTAATAATTACCAAATAACATTGGTACAGTCCTTGCTCTACCTAGTTAATAGCTAACGTTTAATTGGAGTAAAAGTATGAAGTCGTTTTTATCATTGGCATTTGCAGGGTTAAGTGCAACGGCATTATTAACCTTCTCCCCTTTTACTAAAGCGCAGTGGTATGAATCAACGGGCCATGCGAACGTCCAAAATGGTGATACAAGCGCGGCTAAATCTGCCGCTATAAAAGATGCGATTACACAGGCGTTAGTGTTCTCTGGCGCACGGGTTAGCTCGGTGCAAACCTTGGTAGATGGCGTGTTAATGCAAGATCAGCTAAAAATTAGCAGCCACGGCGAAATTCAAAAAATTGAACTGGTCAGCGAAAATAAATACGACAATAAATTTGCGATTACATTACGACTCGATATTTTTTCTCAAACAGAGCAATGTCCACAAAATAGTTTTAATAAGTTTGTGGCCGTTACACAAAGCCAACTTGTTCATCGTGAACACGCCAAAATGGGTCAAATATTTGACGTAAGCAAAGCGATTAGCAAAAATATTTTTACTTCCCTGCAAAAATCAAAAATGAGCGCAGTGCCTATTGCTTACTATAATAATGCAATAAGCGTTGATAAGTACTTTTCGCAGCAGCACGACTATTCAAATGCCCAATTAGAAGAAATATCTTCGCGCAGTAACGCTCAATATGTATTACTTAGCCAAATAACGAGCCTTTCAACGAGCGACAAACTCAATAACGATTATGCATTTTGGCAAGACGAGGCGTATGAGCGCAGTTACAACATTGAATTTGTATTATTTGATGGCACTACCTATGAGCAACTTTGGCAAAATAGTTACCATACTCAAGCAATTTGGCCATTTGAAAAAACAACCATAGTTGACGTCAATAGTGATAGGTTTTGGCAATCGCCTTATGGGCAAAGCATAACTGATATCAACCAAGCAGTAAGTTATGACATTCAAGCAGCCATGGCGTGTTTGCCAACTCAAGGCAAAATAATGCACATGGAAAATAGCAAAATCGTTATTAATTTAGGTAAAGCTCATGGG
Source organism: Pseudoalteromonas sp. SR43-2 (assembly GCF_014163885.1). Taxonomy (NCBI): domain Bacteria; kingdom Pseudomonadati; phylum Pseudomonadota; class Gammaproteobacteria; order Alteromonadales; family Pseudoalteromonadaceae; genus Pseudoalteromonas; species Pseudoalteromonas sp. SR43-2. The sequence goes on from NZ_JACJED010000030.1 coordinate 16,559, forward strand.
TTAAAAAAAGGCCAGATGCTAAGCATTGCACACCATAACTATTTAACCGACGCGGCAGGTAATGTTATGCCGCACACCATCACCACGCTTAATAAAATTCGCGTTGAGCAGCTTTATCAGCAAACCGCAGTAGCCGTTAGTATTGACAGTAAACCGCTACCTGGCGTACAAATTAACGATGTAGTAGAAATAATCAGCCAAGATCTTTAGAGTTTTTTACTCAATTTAGCTTTTAAATTAGGGTGAGCCGATAACCACTCGCCCAATTGTTCTACTCCAGATAAATGCGGATAATGCTTTCTGCATGCAAACACCACATTACGCTGCTGATTAGGGAATATAGGCAAGTAATCAATCCCTACACGGTCGGTACATGCCAGTTTTGGTACAAATGTAATACCGTCATCCATGGCCACTAACGCTAATAATGTTTCTAAACTATTACCTTTATACTGGTTAGATACATCGACTCCCGCAGAAAAACAAAACTTTTGGGCTTGATCTTTAAAGCAATGACCATCACTTAACATTAGTAGGCTGCATCCTTGAAGGTCGTTCAACGCCACTTTTTTATGCTTAGAAAGCGCGTTATCTTGTGATACCGCCACTAAAAAATCTTCTTTGTATAAAGCAACCGTATGGTAATTAATAAGCTCTGGCACATCGACTAAAATAGCAAAGTCGAGTTCGCCATTATTTAAAGCTTCTAAAATTGTTGCTGTTTGCATCTCAATAAACGAAAACTGACTATCAATAAATGCCGCTTTCATTGATGTTAATAACGCAGGCAACAAGTAAGGCGCAATGGTAGGAATAATACCAATAGTTAATTTACCTTGTAGAGGCTCATTAGAAGTAGCAGCAAGTTCTTTGAGTATTTGCGTTTGTTCTAAAATAATCTCTATTTGCGTCAACAAACGTTCACCTTTTGCTGTTAACGTAACTTGTTTAGTTGAGCGGTCAAATAAAGTAACGCCAAGCTCATGTTCGAGTTTTTTTACTTGGCCACTTAATGTAGGCTGACTTACAAAACATGCATCGGCAGCTTTTCGAAAGTGCTTGTATTGCGCTATTGCTTTTACATATTCAAAATCTTTTAAGTTCATATTCAGCTCCACATGATAGTTTATAACTATCAGTTTAATACAAACAAACGATTGGAACTATATTTAATTATTCACCATAATGGCTATCAACAAATCAAGAGGAACAAAAACTATGTTAAACAATATCGAAGGTCAAACAGTCCCAAGTGTTACATTTGCAACTCGTCAAAATAACGAATGGAAATCAGTAACAACAGATGAAATTTTTAAAGGTAAAACGGTTGTAGTGTTTTCACTACCTGGTGCATTCACACCAACATGTTCATCAACTCACTTACCACGTTACAACGAATTAGCGGGCGTACTTAAGCAAAATGGCGTTGACGAAATTGTATGTTTATCAGTAAACGATACCTTTGTAATGAACGCATGGGCTGAACATCAAGAAGCGCAAAACATTACTTTATTACCAGATGGCAACGGCGAATTTACTGACGGTATGGGCATGTTAGTAGACAAAAACGACCTAGGCTTTGGTAAGCGCAGCTGGAGATACTCTATGCTGGTTAAAGATGGCGTAATTGACAAAATGTTCATCGAACCAGATTTACCAGGTGACCCGTTTGAAGTATCTGACGCAGACACAATGCTTGATTACATCAACCCTAAGCAAGCTAAACCAGAACCAGTAAGCATCTTTACTAAACCTGGCTGTCCTTTTTGTAAAAAAGCAAAAGAGCTTCTTGCAGAAAAAGGCTTCGCATATGAAGAGATTGTTATGGGTGCAGGCGCATCACTAACAAGTCTAAAAGCTGTATCTGGTCGTGACACTGTTCCACAAATATTCATTGGTGGTAAACACATCGGTGGTTCAGACGACTTAGAAAAATACTTTGCTTAATTAAGTAAAAAATAGCAGGGGCGTACGCGCCCCTCTATATCAATCTCATCGCTTAGATTGAAAATAATAAAGGATACCACTATGAAAGAATTGCAAACCGATGTTGTTGTTATAGGCGCAGGCACTGCTGGTTTAAGTGCTTATCGTAATGCTAAACAGTTCACACAAAACGTATTAATGATCGAGTCAGGCCCATACGGCACAACATGTGCTCGTGTTGGTTGTATGCCAAGCAAATTATTAATTGCCGCAGCTGAGGCAGCTCACTCAATTGAAATGGCACCTGCATTTGGTGTACACAGCTCAAAACCTGTAATTGATGGCAAAGCAGTAATGGCGCGTGTTAAAAGTGAACGAGATCGCTTTGCAGGATTCGTAGTAGAAGCCGTAGATGAGCTACCTGATGTTGATAAAATTCGTGGTTACGCTAAATTTTTAGACACAAACCGCGTACAAATAGACGACCATACAATTATTACAGCAAAACGCTTTGTAATTGCCACCGGTTCACGCCCTTCATACCCTGGCGTATTTAATAACTTTGGCGACAAACTTATTATAAACGACGACGTATTTGATTGGGATGACCTACCAGAATCAGTCGCTGTATTTGGCCCTGGTGTAATAGGTCTTGAAATTGGCCAAGCACTTAGCCGACTAGGCGTAAATGTAAAACTATTTGGTGTAGGCGGCGCAATTGGCCCACTTACAGATCCAGTAGTAAAAGACTACGCGAATACTGTTTTTGCTGAAGAATTTTTTGTAGATACCGACTCAAACGTATCTGACATGATGCAAGTTGGCGACAAAGCACAGCTAACTTACACCGACAAACAAGGTGAAAAACACACCGAACAGTTTGACTACGTACTTGCAGCCACAGGCCGAGTACCTAACGTAGATAAACTAGGCCTTGAAAACACCGGCATTGAACTTGATGAACGCGGCGTACCGCACGCAGACACACATACAATGCAATGTGGTGAGTCAAACATATTTATAGCAGGCGATGCGAGTAATATGCTACCACTGCTACACGAAGCGTCTGACCAAGGCGCTATTGCAGGTCAAAATGCAGGGCGCTTCCCAGATGTACGTATAGGTCTGCGCAGAGCAAAAATTGCAGCTGTATTTAGCGACCCACAAATAGCAATGGTAGGCGAAAGCTACCATCAAATTACTGACCGATTAGGCCCATGCGGTTGTTTTGAAGTCGGCGAAGTCAGCTTTGAAAACCAAGGCCGTAGCCGAGTAATGCTTAAAAACAAAGGTCATATGCGTGTATATGCAGAGCAAGGTACAGGCTTATTTTTAGGTGCAGAATTTATTGGCCCACAAGCCGAACACATTGCTCACTTACTAGCATGGGCTGTACAGAACAAAATGACCGTACCTGAAATGCTTGATATGCCATTTTACCACCCAGTAATTGAAGAAGGGCTACGTACCGCCCTTCGCGACTTAAACGCCAAACTTAAGTTTGGCCCAGATATTGTAAATTCATGTATGGAATGTGGCCCAGGCGCATAACCAATTTACTACACATACAAACTTGCTAAGTAAAAGCCAAAACTAACGTTTTGGCTTTTTTTTATAATTTTTTTAAGCTGACCTCTCAAAAAAAATTTTAGCTGTTACACTTAATTGATAATTCAATTAAAAAAATGGAATAGCTATGCCCAATAATAAATTTAGACTAGTCACTCGCAGCGATTTTGATGGCTTAGTTTGTGCCGTATTGCTCAAAGACTTAGACCTAATTGACGATATTTTATTTGTTCATCCAAAAGACATGCAAGATGGCAAAATAGACATTACCGAAAACGACATTACGACCAACCTCCCCTACGTTGCAGGCTGTCATATAGCATTCGATCATCACCTTAGCGAAACCGTTCGCAACTCAAGCGACATAAAAAACCATATTATTGACCCAAAAGCCCCATCAGCAGCTCGCGTAGTTTATGACTATTATGGCGGCGCTGAAAAACTTCCAAATATTTCTGTTGAAATGATGGACGCGGTAGACAAAGGCGATGCTGCTCAGTTTTCAAAAGACGAAATATTAAACCCAACCGATTGGGTATTAATGAACTTTATTATGGATGCGCGAACTGGTCTTGGCCGTTTTCGCGAGTTTAAAATTTCAAATTACCAATTAATGATGAAACTGATTGATGCGTGTAAAGATCAGAGCATCGAAGAAATCCTACAAATGGAAGACGTAGCCGAACGTGTTGCTTTATATAACGAGCATAACGAAAAAGCCAAAGAGCAAATTTCTCAATGCGCTACCGTTCATAAAAACTTAGTAGTCCTTGATTTAACTCAGGAAGAAACAATTTACGCCACAAACCGATTTGTTATTTATGCCATGTACCCCGACTGCAATATCTCGATTCATAAAATGTGGGGCCTTAAAAAGCAAAATGTAGTGTATGCCATAGGTAAATCAATAACTAACCGCAGCTCAAGCACCAATGTTGGCGAACTGTGCCTTAAATACGGCGGTGGTGGTCATTTAAATGCAGGTACTTGCCAAGTAGAAACAAGTCAATCTGAAGCCGTGCTTAGTGAATTAATTGATACAATTACAAGTGATGGTTAATATTAACTTACAATAACCAGAGTTATATAATAGCTCTGGTTATTTTATTTTAGTATGGTGAGTTTTAATCACTCACTTTTTCCATATAAATTTCTGTAATAATAAAAGAAATAATGAACTCATGTTAGATACTAAAAACTTCGAAAAAACACTTTATCAAGATACCAAAAAAGCATTTAAAAACATTATACAAAAATACGGTAACGATCTTTATGTAATGGGCTTTTACCACACAGGTAGCTACTCACTACTGCCAATGTTTAATACTTTATCAGATTTAAAAAAAGTATTTGAAGCAGAGTACAACAACGATGTAAGTAGCTTTTACATGGCTAAATGGAATCCAGAAGACTACCCGATGCTTGAGGATTATTCCGAATACTTTGATGAAACAACTCTAGAGTGCCAAAAACTAGAAGACAGCATTGATTTGTTTCAATCAGATATAGAAGCAATGGATAATTGGCATCAATGGCTTACGACAATGGAAAAAGTGCTCATACAATTAGATGCCGAAGGAATATTTTCAAATGGTATTGAACGCGAAAAAATCACTTTAGCAATACTCGCCTATGATGAAGAAGAAAGCATTCAATTTAAAAGAATCAAACGACTTAACCCACCAACTGTTCTAGCACAAATTCAAGCCGACTTTGAAGCCATGGTTTCAGAGCGTGAAAAATGTGAGCAAGAAGCTTTAAACGCCTTTAATTAAAAAGTGCAGCACTACTACATATACGCTATACACAAAGTATAAGGAAGGGAAGTTAAAATATAACTCATTGATTTAATTGGTAGCCCCTGCAGGAATCGAACCTGCAACTGCCCCTTAGGAGGGGGCCGTTATATCCATTTAACTAAGAGGCCACAAATAAGCTGTGTGCTTAGAGGTGTGAATTATAACGGCATCTGGTTTTTTATATCAAGCGACAACTGAACTTAATTGCTTGATAAGTATATATCTTCTTTATTTAGTACATAAATTGGGATTAGTTTTCGACTACTCGCGACAATTTTTTTTGTATGCGCGTTAATTACACGTGTATTTACAACAACAGCATCATTGCGATAAATTAATGTACCCGCTAATACATGGCTCGCCATATGCTCTTCGCTAAGCTTTTCAATATCGCGCGAAAAAGCAAAATCACCACGGCTATTTACATCTATTGTTTGGGTTGTTTTAAAATCAACCACGCCATAACCAAACTTTTGTAACTGATGAATTAACGTTTCAGAAATTTGATTACCCAATTGATTACTTTTAGTAAGCGATGAATCAAGATCGACCAAAGTAGTAACAGCAATATTAATATTGGTGTCGGTATCACTTTCAAATTCAAGCGTATCAACCAAATCAAGCGCCATTTGCTCTACATAGTTCACAAGTGTTTTATGGTGCTGAAGTGGTGTAAATTGATTGCCGTTAGCATCGTCTTGAGTTGATTTTTGCTCGGCTATCTTAAGTATACTTGCTAGGTCATAATTTACTTGTGTGGTTGAAGACGTATTAATTTCAGCACTTTCACTATTTTGAGTAAAGGCACAACCAGTTAAATTAGCTAAAGCAAAAAAAACGATAAAGCGGTTAAATAATTTACTATACATAATTATCTCACTTGCTTGCTTGTTTTAACATTATGCCATCAGTGCGATAACTACTATTAAGCGCATCAACAACCGACTGTGGAATAAACCCTTGTGCAGAACCTACTACGGCCTTACTTTCTAGCCCAACAATACGTGCATTAACAAGTACACCACCTTGATGGTTTACTAGCGTACCGGCAAGTACATATTTAAAGTTTTGATCTTGATTTAGCTCTAAATAGTCGCGACTAAATACAAAGTCGCCTGTTGAGGTAACACGCATATAATCAGTTGTTTTAAAATCAATAACGGGTACACCAAAACTGTGTAATTCATGCATGAAGCTTTCTGCAATTTGGTTCCCTAGTAAGCTACCATCGTTGTAGTCTTCATCTAAAAAAACAAAACTCGAAACAGCTAACGGTGTTTGTTCACTTACGTACTGTAAGTTTTCAACCATGTCTTGCATTATACCACGCACATAATGGTTAATATTTTTGCGCATTGACGGTGTTGCTTTTGTGTAGTTATCTTGTGGAGCCATTCCTGACTGAAATAAGTTATCGTCAGAAACAGGCGCTGCAACGTCGCGTTGGTTACTCACCAGTTGGTTGCTTTGCTCACTTTGTGGTGTTGTGGTGTCTGTATTCATTGTGCCTAGTATTTGAGAGCAACCAAAGCCCAGTGGTAAGCATAATGTAATTAATAGGTTTTTCATTTTGTGCTCCAAATTAGTATTCGCTTCGGTATAAAAGTCCGTCACGCTGCTGAATTTTCTCATTGCCCCACATTACATTAATTGGGATCTCGGTACTTCCCGCAGAGAGCACCTGTTTATTTTCTATATTCACAAGCCTTGCATTAACTATGTATGCATGCTGCTGGCGAGTCACTGTGCCGGTGATAACTAAGTCAATATTTTGGCGATTACGTAATTTACTTAAATCGCGACTTAAAATACTGTCTGAGTTTTCTGATAAAGAGAGGTTATTCCCAAGTCTGTACTCAACGGTGTGATAACCTAGTTGAGTAAATTGTGTAAGCAAACTTTCTTGGATCTGCTGACTTAAGCCTGAGGCCTGCCCTGTCACTAATTTTGTATCTAGTGCATCTGCATAAAAGAAGCTACTAACGCCAACACGTGCATTAGCATTTAATGCTCCGTTTAGGTGGTTAAGTTGCGACGTTAAATTAACTACATAGTCATTAACTGTAAAAGGAGCCATGGCCGCTTTAGGTGCATCTGTAGGCACACTTGGTTCTGGCGGTGGCACCAAGTTACAAGCAGCTAAATTTAAAAATAATAAAGGCAGTAAAAGGCGCATAATTGCCATCCTCATTAAAACATAATTAAGACGAAGCAATTATTATGCCTAATTATTTAATGGCGCTTGCGTGTAATGGCTTACTACACAATTAATCTCTCGTTTTTTAAGATTATCACAACCCACTTTTGCATTAGCTTGGGTTTCATAAGCGCCCAGCTTTAAACGATAAAAGGTCACACCACCAATGTCGACGTTCTCTATATTGGCGATAAATGGTCCCTGAAATAGCTCTGGACTTTTGTTTTTTATTTCATTTAAGCTTTGCTTTAAGCGCGTTTTATCTGTAACAGCTGCAACTTGTAGTGCATACCGTGCTGTCGAAGGTATATATTCAGCTTTATCGCTGCTGGCTGGTGTTCTTTTTTTTACCTTATTGGTTTCATCAACTTCAGTTTTTAATACTGGTTTTTCTGCTTGTGCTATTACTGAAGACGATAGCATTTGGGGTGTTTTTTCTATTTTTTTTAGCGGACTAACTATTGGTGTTTTCTCTGCCTCATTTGAGTTGGATTCTTCCTTTACCACTGCATTAAGTTGGCTTATTAATAACCTTAAATCTTCTTCTATTATTAACAACCGCTCAACTCCTTCTTTTGCAGACTGCCATTGCTGAGAAGAAGCTTTTAACTGCGCCAATTCGTCTGCAGAAACTCGTGTATCTTTTTGATTTATCGCTGCTAGTTCGCTTGGTTTTGTTGTACTACTACAACCCGATAAAACAATCATTACGAGAGAGGTCATAGCTACTAAATTGTGTTTAGATAAACTAATGAGATACATGGTTAAACCTTGTTAGTATTAGTGGCTGATAAGTTGCGCTTGAATTTTACAGTTTAGTCCTTTAGCAGTTAATTTATTGCATACCTGCTCAAGTTTTTCTTGCTCTGAATCAGCATAAGCAACTGCTAAAGTATAACGATTTTTTTCGTTATCTTTGATATAAAACGCATCACGCCTTGATTGTTCATCCAAATGACGCTTTATCAATTGGTAATACGCTTTCATAATTGACAACGATGAAAAATCACCTGCATTAGCAATATACGCTGGCGTTTGTGCTTTTTCTTTAAGTTCAAAGTCTACGCCCATCACCACCTCGCCTTGCGCTGGTAAATTTACAGTTACTTTTTGTGTGTTTTTTAAAGATTTTCGCTCTTTAAACTCATCATCTATTACGGCCTTATATTGGCCTGGCCTTAAATCTGTAAATAAGTAGTAGCCATCGTAAGCAGCTTGTGTTTGCGCCACTTGTTTATCTTGTTTATCGAGTAATTTAATCGTGGCGAACGGCTGCACCTCACTGGTACCTTGTTCACCTTGTTTATAAACAGTACCCTCAACCTCACTACTATGATTGAGCGGCACTTCCATATATTCAACAAAACCTGCACGGGGGGTAATAGAAAAACCATCGTTGGCGGCAACTAAAAAAGGCTCGCTAATACTGTCAGAATCAATCACTATGTCGGTGGTTAAATTAGCCGGCATTCCAGATAATAAAGCCATACCGTTTTCATCTGTTATTGCTCTTCGGTAGTTCTGTAAACCTTTAACTTTTACTCCTTCGAGATTTCTTTCACCCTTGTCATAAATACCATTATTATTTTCATCAATATACACATGAACCAGTAACGAGCCATTATTAACCAAGCTGCGCTTATTAATATAATAATCATTATTATTACTATCATAACCTAAACTAAAGCGGCTAAATAAGCCAACTTTCCACTCATCTTTAGAGTTGTAGTCAATACTGCTATATAAAGTTAAAGAATCTGTATACCAATTTAATCCTAATTCAGCTGACTTCAGTCCAGAGGTTAATTGTTTTTTCAATTTTAACTCACCATCTAAAAAGTTGAAAAAGTAACGATTTAATTGAACTTCATAATCAGTTATTTCGCTATCAGGGTCTATTAAATAACCTAAACTAAAGCGAGTACCTAGTGATCCAAAACGTTTTTGTAATATACTTCGACCAAAAAAAGTGTCATCTGTGTCATTACTAAAATGACTGAATTGAAGGTTGTTATTTATACTAAAGCCAGCTAGTGAATAATTTAGAATATTACCAAATGTGTACGAATTATTTCCTTCATCGACTTCGTTGCTATAAAAACTATTTTGGTAATTGATACTGCCAAAAGAGTTACGCATTAAACTCCCTGACATATTAAATGAGATTGATTGGTTATCACTTAAGTGGTTTGGATAAACGGAGCTGTTTGTTAATCTTGAATATTTTGTAACTCCAAATCGTAATGACTGCTCATTATATTCAGTTCGAAGTGACAACCCTAAATCTGTTTCACTTTCGCTATTTCTGTTATAGCTAAAATTTATCAAATACTTATTTAACAAACTAAGGTTACTGCCAAATGTGTAAGAATCTAACTCTTCATCAGGCCTATCAACATCAAACAATTTAGTCCCCCCAGTATAAATAGATAAATAATCAGTCACTCCCTGCTCATAACGTCCAGACAACAACCAGCCACTATCATTATTTACATTTTCTTCTAATAATTTGTCACTCTGCTGAGTAAGTGATAATTCATAATAAACATCTTCCTTGTTCAGACTATTGCCATCAATAATAAACTCTTCTAATTTTCGCTCAATCTGCCCTTGTGGACCGTAAAAAATCAGCTCAAATGTATTAGCACCAAATAATAGCTCGACATCCTCAAAGTAATATCGTCCATCAGCTAGGCTTAGCTGTTGATCAATCAGAATATTATTTCTGTATAGTTCTACATCCCAGCCAGCAGAAATTGCACCACTAAGCGTTATTAAGTCGCCATTTATTTCTTTGTTTAATGGTTTGTTGCCAACTTTAAGGCCCCGAGAATAAGAGCTACTCGGTCCTCCGGCGACTCTTACTGGTAATATATCCCCAAACTCAATATTACTAATATTAAACAGGTTTTCACCTTCAATTTGCCGTAAAAAACTTAATCGTGAGTCACTCAATAAATCACTACTTTGCCCAGCAAGATAATATTCAGTACTTATATAAGCTAAATCTTGAGCACCTAAAACGGAGTAGGAAAAATTATTTTGCGCATTACTTGCTGTCAAACTCAATTGAATATCAGCAACAGGGTTTGAAAGCATCTTGTAGGGGCTGGCTTTCCATGGAAGGGTTGGATTAGTTTTGTTGCTGTTAGAAAAAAACGAACGTTGTTCGCGAAGAATTTTTTGTTCAATAGGTAGAGTGGTGCTAGGGTTTAGGTCTAGCTTTAATGCACCAAAGTCTAATTTTATGCCAGTCCCAAACCAATTATTTAACTGCTCTGTTAAAATAAAAACATCTCCATTATCAATATAATAATCAGTTGGCTTAATTGAATATGTATTATTTTTAACTCTCACAACTTGAGAACTAACATCCAGTTCAAACTGATTTTCTTCGCTAATGAACCACCCTTTAGCTTGTTTAATTTCATTATTAACCTCAATCGCAAAATCCAGCTGTTCAATAAAACCACTTAGCTCAATCCATGCGCTATTAGGGCTTTTTATAGCGATAATTTCGCCTAAATATAAATCATCTAATCTCGCCGATAACACTAATAGTTCACCTGCGGGTATACCGACTAAAGGTTCATCGGCTTTATTATTTTTACTAATCTGTAAGTTTTTATTACTTAAATCAAAACTTTTAGATGACTCATATAAAGCCCATTTTTTTTCTATATTAAGTAAAATGTCGTCTACATTAATTTGCTTTTTACTATCTTTAGCGCACGTAGGAAGTGTCATTATAAGTAAAAGAGTAAAAAGTAAATATATACGCATTTTTATAACCAATATTAATTAGTTATAGCAGTGACAGAACCACTTTCATCAATAGAAAAAACCTCATTAAAAAAAGTATGTTTGCTATATTTATTTAACCCTTTATATATAACTCTAAGAGTACCTGGGGGGGTTAGCATGTCAGGCTCTAATAAAGACATACTTAAACTTTTTGTATTTAACTCAGGGTAGATACTGAAGTCGTTAAGTATTGAAACCTTTTTTTCTTTTTCATCTGATTTAGCTTTGAAATACGCTTCCAGTTTACCAAATGAACTATACTTACCATTTCTTGCCATAGTAAACTCAATAGAATCGACTTTACCTGATTTAGTTTTCGCAAGCTTTAATTCTTCTATATGTACATTTGGGGAAGCCAATTTCCCCTGTCGTAAAATAACAGGAATAGAATAACTTAAGATAAAATTAACATTAACACCTACTCCTTCGCTTTCTTTTACCTTACTATCACTGGGTAAAGCTTTGAATAGAAGGTGAGAGCGATATTCATTAATAGCCAGATCTTTAGGTTTACGCAATGCAAGCTTTACAATTTGGCGTTCGCCTGGAGCCAACCTCACTTGTGAGGGGCTCATTCGTATCATATTACTTAACGATTTTGGGTTTTCAGCAACCGCCTTTAAGGTTTTGTACCCACCCGACTGTTTAGCTTGTTTTTCTTGCCACTCTAATCGGTAAGTTTTATAGTCATCGCTGCTATTAATAAGTATTATCTTAGCGACTCGCTGACGATCGTCAAATTCAATCCTAGTTGGAGATATAAGTAGATTTGCGTAGGTTGAGAAACTAAAAAAAATTTGTAGAAGTAAAATTACGATGACAAAATGTCGCTTCATTAGTAAAGTCCTTTACTATTAAATAATTAATATTCTATTGTTATTTGAATTATTGATTTAAACTGTTCATCGAAATAATCACTGTTATTACCTGATGTGCTAATTAGGCCTCCAATATGAACCTCTGCAGTTCCTAACCCATTGGTTACTATGTCATTTCTATATAATAGCTTATTAAGAATAAACGAGCTGCCACCACTAGTGCTTGTAAGTGGCATATCGTTAACGGTGTCAGAAATTATAAGCTGTACCCTAGGCGGAAAGTTTTCAATTAATACTTCAGCCACCTCGCCACCTTCAATTATATGAATGTCATTGGTACTTGAACTACGCCCGTTAGGCAATAGCTCAAGTGTACTTACACGCTCGTTTTTGGCAACAACCACGGTTCCAAAATTAAGCTGCTGGAAAATAGTCACTTGGGATACAGCACTAAATGAAGAAAATATAATCAATAAACATGAGTATTTTAACATTATTCCCTAATCCCAACTATTCTCTTATTGGTATTCAACAGTTACAGCAACATCCCCTGTGTATGAAACATCGCCATACTCTGTAAATACTGTTTTATCTGTAGTTAATGTTGCTCCAACACTAAATGTTGCCGTACCATCAATATCTGTCGTTACAGTACTAGTCGAGCCATCAATGGCTCCTGTATCTGCGGTATTACTGCCCGCAACTACATAATATGTAAAATCAGATAACGTAAAGCCCGGCCCGCCAGGTGCAGAATCTTGCGTAGTCATATCTACATCAGTAACACTTTGGATCAGTATATCTGTAAAATTTGAAGCACCTGAAATTGTAAAAGTCGCTGGTGCGAAATCCGTTGAATCTAAAACACTAATTTCAGCATCTGTATTTGTAGTTCCAGCTGTTGCTATATAAGTTGGGTTACTCCCCGCTAATGCAGGAAGTACTACTGAAGCAAAATCTGCAGCATCTCCACCATTAGTTACTCGAACAATACCAAAGTTCATTGGATCCCCAACTTCAAAGTCAAATGAATTTTGTACTTGTACAGATGCAACTGCATTCGCTGTTTCTGCGATTACTGCTGAAGAGGTTAAAGAAAGTGCAGTGATAGATGCAGCCAAAGCTACTTTAGTAAAAAGATTGTTCATAATTTGTCCCTTAAATATATTTAATTAACCCTTAGTCAGGTTACATTAAGTATCGGCAGAGTCCATGAAATATTTAGAAAAAATATATTTTTTATTAAATATTCAAAACAAGTAAACTGTTTTTGTATTTAGCCTTCTTTAAAAGTGGTCAATTTACACTTATTTCCTAGCCTGAAAAAAAACATGCACAACTGTGCAGCTTGCTTTTGAGTTTGAACGGGCCCAGCTACCAGATTATAGAGCGTAACTGAATTTTTAGTTTGCGCATTTATTTGATATTGCAAAATTGCACTTAATTGTGGATATTGCTGCTGTAGACGCTGCACTTGTGCTTCAGCTCTTTTAGAATTCATATACCTAGCAATTTGAACACCGTAACTTATTTTTTTCGCATCGATAATACTTTTGCTTTCTATGGATTCTGTTGCTATGTGGGCAATGTTTTCACTTCCGTACTTTATATACTTAACATCATCTTTAAGTGGCTCTGGCACTGAATCAATATCGGTTTGTGCGGAAAGAGCTTGAATTAACATTAACAAGTCTTCTTCAATATCACTTAAACGATTTATTTTTTCTTTACTGCTGTCCCATTGTTCAAGATAAGGCTTTATCTCTTGCATACGGACCATATCATCTAACTGATTAGTGTCAGCATTTTGACTGCTACACCCCATAAGGCTAAGAGCTAATCCCACGTATAAAATAAAATGTTTCAACTGATTAAAAACCATTTAGCACTATGTAAAAATAACAATGCAAAAAACAAGCCAAAAAAGATCTTATAATCCAATATTTTAAAGTTTAACCGGCTTATCAGTGTAGTTACTTACTATGCAATCGAGTTTGTACAGTTTGAATACGTCACAGTCTGCTTTTGCATTTTTAAAGTTTTGGTAAGAGCCAAGCTTTAGCCTGTAAAACATTTTGTCGTTTATTTTGGCGGTTTCTATGTTAGTCAATATTTTATCTCTAAACAACGGTGCTGCTTTAGTATTTAGCTCTTGCCATGCTTTAGCCACACCTTGCTCTGAGTCAACCGAAGCTACCTGTAAAGCAAATACATGTTTAGGTTTATTTAATTTTACAGTTTGTTTTTTATTACTGTAATTTTGTTTAACTTGTTGGCGTGATTTAACATTACGTGTGTTTCGTGGTGAGCGTACAGACTTGCTGCTATACCCTTGATTAGACTGCGCAATAGCTTTGCTGTTTATAATATCAATATGATTTACGAGGTAAGTTATTTCTTTTTCTAATCTTAAAATTCGCTCTATACCTTCACGAGCTTGTTGCCACTGCATTGCGGCATCTTTTAGCTGTGCAAGTTCAAGGGCTGTAATTGATACGTAGTCAGGCGAGTTACTTTGAGGTTGTTCGTCAATGGTTTTTATTTCAGGCGTAACGCTGCATGCTGTGCCAAATAAAAGCATTAGCAAGCTAAGTAAAAGCCCAATGTTATTTTTTTTATATATAAACATGTATTTGCTGTCCTGAAAGCAGTGTTTTCACTACATTTCAGTTAAACATTCTCACAAGAAAGCGTTTAACTTTATTTAAGCTGTGAGCTATAAAACTTAGCTCTTCGCATGCTTGTCAGTGTTTTGTAAAACACAACGTTGCATACTCCCACCCTTCCTTGAGAGCATTATTTAATACAAATTCAATGCCAGTTAACACAAACTTTACAACATAAATAACAATATGTCTGTAATGACTTAAAAACTTTTATTTTAGAGCTACTCCTTTCCTTATTTTATTCTAGGGCCTGTTGACCTTTCAGGATTAAAATTTGTTCAATCTAGGGGCCATTTAATCGCGGCGTGAGGTTTGTAACCTAGTGGGCTCGATAACTGCTCCTGCGTTATTCTACTGACTTACATCCCTGTAAGAATAAGTAAAAACCGAGTAAAGCTTCCGCGTCCTGCTCACGCCCCTTACCTACATCCATGTAGGCAACAAAAAGTAAATTGCCCCGAGGCAGAACCTTTCGGGCAGCGCATGTTTGGCATCTATGCTACGTTATCGCCTATTTATGGGGAATAACCACACTACATAGGCTCTGCCTTGCCTAAATACCAAACAGCCTGCTGCAAATTTAGCCTCGAAAGATAAACAGGCCTGATAAAACTCATAAAAAAGGCGCCGATATAGGCTAATGCCGATCAGTTAAGAAAATGACCGCTTGACCGATCCAAACGATCATGCAAAATCCGTAGTTAGGAAACTAACTACGGATTTTTTTGTGAATATAGAACAAGCACTGCAAGCAACACTTGAAGAAAGCAGCCGATACCATACCTTTGAAAAATTATCAGAAATTCTTGACCCTGAAATCATTGAACAAGGTTTTCAACAAGCAGG